>CAYOYX010000127.1:0-7811 GCA_964408275.1 uncultured Occallatibacter sp. | reverse complement strand
TTGACGGCGACCACATCCGCAGACAGATGCGGCTGGTGGCCATCGAGCGGGCCGAGGCTTTGCGCATGAGGCTCTTTCTGGACCGCGCCAACACTCGCCAGCCCAGGCCGATGGTCGAGCTTTAACGCGCTTGAGTTGAATCATATTTAGAGGTCGAATTATTTCTATCTATAATCATCAGGGCCGCGCCTCCTATATTGAGGTGCGGCCCTGATTAAATTGAGTTCAGCGCCGAGATTTGTCTTCCTGCTTCTATCATGCGAATGAGCCGCTCAGTGTGCGGAGTTCGGAGATGGGTGATAGATCGTGAAAGGGTAACTCCTTACAGAGCGAAGACGCTTCAGACTGACCGATAGGATCGTCCTCGATGAACGTGTCGAAGAGCGACGCATAACGAGCTTCATGACCGGCAAGTTTCTGATGGCGTGAGCGCAAAAAATCGAAACGAAACGCGGAAGATGGCTCAAGCTCGGCCAGAAATGCCGGGGAACAGAAGGGCTGCGCATCGGCCACAGCCATCAGGATCAGCGAACGCCAGCTCATGCGCAGCAGATCTTTGAGTTTTGAACTTCCATTCGCAAGGTTGTCCATGCGGATGGCAACTTGATCGCTGAAGTGGAGCAACTGCCGCACAAGGCCATCCAGCGGCTTGCCCTGCCGGACGGCGCGGGTAAAAAGTGTGAGCGATCCGCGCTCCATATCCTCACGCACATCCTGCAAATCGTCGCCTAATTGCAGCAGCACACCCCACTCGAACGAGAAACTGCATTCCTCCGGGGTGAGCCACGGCTGCGCAATGCAGGCATCGGCGAGCACCGAGCTTCCGCCCTTGGCGCAAGTGATGCGCAGCAGCTCATCCTCATCGCTGGAGTGATCGAGTCCTTCGCCGTGGTTGAGCTGCGCAATGCTCTGCTCCTGGGCCTGATGAATAGCCAAAAGGCTGTCATAGACCTGCGGATAGCGCGGGCGCGGATACTGACCTTCGATCATTTGCACCATCGCCCAAACCGCCGCCTCATGCGAGTTGCACGCATCGATCCGCTGGCCGCGCAAGCGCTGTCGGAAGCGCTCGTTGAAGCTGCGCTTTTCCGTATCTGTCACGGCAAGATTATCCAGATAGTTGTCGCTATACGGATAGAGCAGGCTGTAGGCTAGAATCGCTGGAGTCAGTTCCATGGTCCGGCCAAGCAGCGACTGCATTCCGCAGGCAATCCATGCATTGCGGCAGGCCTGAATCAGATCGGCAGAAGCAAGGTTAGGGTCGAAGGCGCGCGCCTTGTGCGCGAACTCTCTGCCCACAGGAAAGAAGCACTGAGTGAGCAGGTCGATGGTTTCGCTGTCGAAATCAAGCGCATTGGCCGCAAAGCGCGGAATGAGCGCCGCCATGCGTCGCCGCACTGAATCTCGTTCGGCGCGATTGAGCAACACTCTTTGCGTTTCGCGTTCAACGGCGCGCAAGCCCTGATCGTAGGCTTGTTCATGCGCGCGCTGTTGCTTCAGTGTGTAACGTGGAATCGAGGGAAGAAAGCGCAGCGCGCATCCATTCCACGCTTCCATGGATTCTTTTGTCTGCGCCTCAATCCACGCCCAACTGTAATTTTGTTCCATACTGTAGAAGGGGTACGGATCAAGGCGTGGAAAGGTTCCCTGCGATCTTCACTTGCGCACACTTCAAAGTGGGTGGGGAGAATCTAATTATTCGAGGGTTGCCGTTCAGTGCTCCGCAGACCGCACTATAGTTGCAGCAAACGGACGGCTTTTCCTGTTGAATTGCACATTCTTTCAACAGGTTTTCATCATTGCAACTCTTGATATGTGTTAAATCTAACCGTTTTCCACCGGAAGTCATCGAATTTTCAAACAAAGCTTCGCTTTAATTTCTCCCTATTCATCCGACACAATCCGTCGTACTCTTGGCCTCGTTGAAGAATTTTCGCCGGCTCCAATGCCGGACTTTTTCCCTGGCATCATTCAATCATTGACCATGAGCGAAGACAGCCGCCTGTGCAGCGAATTGCACGTTTGCCGCTTGCAGAAACCCCGCGCCCCTCAAGGCAGCGCGCTGCAGCCAAGGCACTCGGCAGTACGAACTGCATAGGATGGCTGGCTCACTCGCGATCAGCCGATCCAAGATGCAAAGCATCTGCTTCCCGCCACTAGAGCGGGTGCGGGTGAGGTGTGCCCAAAAGCAACAAATCTGATCCAAGGAGTCGATTCCCAGACCATGCGCCCCAAAAAGATTATTCTCTGTGTCGAAGATAACGAGCAAGAGCTTTCCGTGCTCAAGTTCATGCTGACCACCAACGGCTACCGGGTGCTCTCCGCCGCCAGCGCGCAAGAGGCCATCGGCGTCTTTTCCGAGAGCACCGTCGACCTGGTGCTGGCCGACTATAGCCTGCCCCAGATGAACGGTTGTCAGATGGTGGAGCGGCTGAAGCAGATCGCCTCCCACGTGCCGATGATCGTGCTGGGCGACCCGCAGAGGATGGCCGGCGAGCTGCACGCCGCCGACGCCCTGCTGGCCAAAAAGAATTGCTCATCCCTTGAGCTGCTGGAGCGCATCAAAGTAATGAGCGCACGCAAACGCGGCCCCCGCAAGGGTTCTGTGCGTCTCGCTCCCGTGGTGGAGCTGGCGCGAGCTTCTTAAGAAGCGATCGCCAGGGGAGCAATGATTGCCCGCAGAGAGTCGTAACCTGCCTTGACTGAGGCCGCGGAGTGCCTATCCGCGGCAACATAATCCGCTCGACGATTTCCTGCGGCAATCGGCATTCGCCAATTGTAATCAGGCAGAGGTGTGTGCCTCAGCTCAAGCAGGAGTTGGCATTGTTATGGATCTCATCATTCTTCGTTTGTTGTTCGTGGCCTTGCTGGCCGGAGTCTGTTACTTCCTTCATCCCCTCGGCCTGAACGATGGTTGGGTGAGCGCGGCGGCAGGCGCGGTCGCGGCAGGCGCGGTCATCGTCTTCGAGCTGCGGGTGAGGGCGCTCAGCTTGAAACGGCTGATCGGCGCCGTCGCCGGCAGCATCCTGGGCATCTTTGGCGCTGCGTTGTTCTGCATGGTGATGCGAAGCGCGCTGCTGCCCGGCCCCACCTCCGCAGTTCTACAGATATTTGTTCTGCTGCTGATGACATATGTTGGCCTGCTGGTGGGAGCCAGCAAGGGCGACCTGCTCAGTACAACGGCGCTGGGAGCCATCTTCAGCGGCGACCGCCCCTCGCACCGCACCGCCAAAGTGCTGGACACCAGCGTCATCATTGACGGACGCATCGCCGACATCGCTGAGGCCGGCTTCATCGACGGCATCATGGTGGTGCCGGAGTTCGTGCTGAGGGAGCTACAAACTGTGGCCGACTCCACCGACAGCTCAAAGCGGCAGAGGGGCCGGCGCGGCCTGGATATGCTGCAACGGATGCAATCCAACACCGCTATACAGGTGCAGATTGTCGATGACGACTTCCCCTCCATTCGTGAGGTGGATTTGAAGCTGCTGGAGCTGGCCAAGAAGTGGGAGGCCAAGGTCGTCACCAATGACTTCAATCTGAACAAGGTCGCTCACCTGCATCAAGTTGAAGTGCTCAACATCAACGATCTCGCCAACGCGCTGCGCCCAGTGGTATTGCCCGGAGAAAAAATGAGCGTCCTCATCCTCAAGGAGGGCAAGGAGTTCAACCAGGGCGTCGGATATCTGGACGACGGCACGATGGTAGTTGTCGATCACGCCCGCAAGATGATCGGCAGATCGGTCGATATCTCCGTCACCAGCGTGCTGCAAACCGCCAGCGGCAAGATGTTCTTCGGCAAGATGGATGAAAACGGCAAGGACGGCGATTCAGCCCCGGCAGCGTCCGGAAGTGTGCTTTCAAGGTGAGCGCTAACTCACCACGCTTGCCGTCGCCGTCCACTCCCGCTGCTGGCTCTGGGCAACGCCGCGATAGGTGAGTTTACCCAGCCAGGTATTCAGTCCCTCGGCGAGGTCCGCATCCTGGCGCAACGCCTCCCGCGCGCCCAGATTCGCGATGCGCAGCAGATACGGAAAGGTCGCGTTGGTCAGCGCCAGAGTTGAAGTATGCGGCACAGCCCCCGGCATATTCGTCACGCAATAATGCACCACGCCATCCACCAGATAACTCGGATTGGAGTGCGAAGTTGGCCGCGCCGTCTCCACGCATCCTCCTTGATCGATCGCTACATCTACGATCACCGCGCCTTTTTTCATCTCCGCCACCATCGCGCGAGTCACGATCCGGGGCGCTGTAGCACCGGGGATCAGCACACCGCCGATCACGAGATCCGCTTCGCGCGTTGCCTGAGCTAGGTTGTAGCTGTTCGAGGCGAGCGTCGAGAGCCGCCCGCCAAAGATGTTGTCCAGCTCACGCAGACGGTTCAGATTCACATCCACAATCGTCACCTTCGCTCCCATGCCCAGTGCAATTCGCGCCGCATTAGTGCCCACCACCCCGCCGCCGAGGATGGTCACGTTCGCCGGCAGCACGCCGGGGACGCCGCCCAGCAAAATCCCCCGGCCGCCGCGCTCATTTTCAAGGCACGCAGCTCCCACCTGTACGCTCATTCGCCCCGCCACTTCGCTCATCGGAGTCAGCAGCGGCAGCGCGCCTTCACGGTCGCGCACTGTCTCATACGCAATGCCGATCACCTTCGATTCGAGCAGCGCGCCGGTCAGCTCGCGCAGCGGCGCCAGATGCAGGAACGTAAAGAGCACCAGACCTTCGCGAAAAAATGCGTACTCCGCCGGCAACGGCTCTTTGACTTTGACGATCATCTCGGCCTTGCCCCAGACGGCCTCCGCATCGCTCAGAATCTCCGCGCCGGCACTCTCATATTCACTGTCCTGAAAGCCCGATTGCGCGCCGGCCCCGCTCTCCGCCAGCACCGTGTGACCGGCCTCGGCGAGCGCCTTCACGCCAGCCGGGGTAACTCCCACGCGGGCCTCGCTGTCCTTGATCTCCCTGGGAACGCCGATGATCATGGCCGACCTTCCTATCTATCTCCAAACCTGTGAATTAGATGCAACTTGAATGGGGCCAGCTTCATCTCCTCCGTGAGGCCGATGATTCCGCGCAGCACTTTGGGGTGTTCACGGAAGGAAATGTGTGCTTCAATGTTGTTGGTTCCCGAAGTAGAGTTAGGGCCTGTTAACACTACTGGGGTGGATGGCGTTGCGAGCGGAAATCCGGTCAGACGAGGCGGAGTCCGCCGGGTTTGGTTGTTCCAAGCACAAGGGCGACAACGAAGTATGGCCGAATTTCCGCCGCAACCCGAAGGGACGGGGCTGGTTTTCCCCATTTCGTTGTCGCTCGTCACTCCAGTGATCGACCACAGTTCGCTCCTCGCTTCTAGAACTGGGGAAAACCGGCTTCCGTCGCCGCCTTCCCAGTAGTGTTAACAGGCCCTAGATGGACCAAAAGACGAAGGGTGCGCAAGATCATGTATGAGGATCCGAGATTTCCCAACCGCAAGAAAAAAGTGATTGATGAGCCGCAATTTGGCGACAAAATCACCGACGCAGACCGGACGGAACAAGGCGGTGAGAAGGCAGAAGAGATTGTCCTGCCTGTCACCACCTACCGCATCCTCGAATCACCTTCGGTCACTTTGGCTGAGAAGCCTCGTGCGGTAGAACTGCCTTCGCCCATCAGCGCGCCGTTAATGCCGGAGTTGCCATCGTCCGCTGCCGCAGCCCCGGAGACAGAGCATATCTGGCCACTCAGTGCAGCTGCGCCAGCGGTGATTGCGCCGACCGTCGTTGCAGCTCCGAGTTTGCGCTCATCCCTCTCGAAAGCATTCTCCAAAGAGAATCCGAACCGGGTCTATTACCTGGCCGGAGTGGGCCTCGTCATCATCTTTATTCTTGTCAACTCGGCGATCCTTTTGTTTACGGGCAACACCGAAGGCCGGTACGATTTGGGAACTGCCACTTCGCCCGCTGTCGGATTGAAGGGCAAACTGCTGGTCGAATGGGACAAGAAACTGATGTATCGCCTGACGATTGAGCCGGACACCTCCGATCGTGTAGCCGGCTTTGCGATTGCGGTAGCCAAATCGCCGCGCCCGCTGGCGATTGAAATTCACGCGCAGGATGCCGAGGGATTTGTCTTATGTTCCAAAAATATTCTGTTGAAATTTGATGCTCGCAATGCGCCGGCTCCGGCAGCAGAAACGACGGCTGCGGCGAACGACTCGGCGAACCAGCCGGCTCCGGCAATTGATTTTGCGCGCCTGGATGCAACGGAAGCCGCGCGTGAGCAAGGCAAAGATATCTTCAGCAATCAAATCGGGCCGGATGGACAAGTCACCGCCATCAATGCTCAAGGCGAACTTCCCTGCGCGAAGAAGGCCTACGAAAAAGTCTCTTCGTGGAGTTTTACGCCGGACTTTCCTTCCATTGCCGAGCAAAGCGGATGGCTGAAACCACACGGGGAATCGAAGGCTGGCGCTGTACTCTCTTTGCCTGCCTCTGCCGCTCACAAGAAGAAAACTGCAATGTCGCTCTTGCCCTTTACCGTCGAGGGCGATGATGTCATCGTCGATTTTGACCTCTCTCGCGGAGTGATAGAAACGCGCGGCGGAAAAGTATTTTACATGGACCGGGCAGCAGCTTCAGCGGCTGACTCCAGATGGCAGGACTTTCCCGTGACCATTCATTACCACTGCGACCAGAGTTCGAGTTGCATCCTCACTCACTCCGGCCTGGGCGGATTGCGCACCCGGTTGCGGAGATAAGCGAACAATTCTGATTTACCCGGATGTTTACCGTATTGGAACCGCCTTTTTTGCCAAGACTAGCGCCTTTCCGACGGCCTCGGCCCGCTTCCCGTACAATAGGCGTGAGGTACAATCGATCTTCCCATGTCATTGAATAATTATCCATCGCGCTCTACGCGTACACACGGCCTGCGCTCTCTCTTCAGTATGTTTTCCAGCGATCTGGCCATCGATCTGGGCACTGCCAACACGCTGGTCTACGCCGCCGGCAAGGGCATCGTTGTCAACGAGCCTTCCATTGTCGCCATCAACAAGAACACCGGCGAGGTGGAGGCCGTGGGCAAAGAGGCCAAGGATATGCTGGGCCGCACCCCCGGCAACATTGTGGCCATCAAGCCCATGAAGGACGGCGTCATCGCCGACTTCAAAGTCACGGAAAAGATGTTGAACTACTTCATCCAGAAGGCGCACAACCGCAAGATGCTGGTGCATCCGCGCATCGTCATCGGTGTGCCTTCGGAGATTACGCAGGTGGAGAAGCGCGCCGTCGAGGACTCGGCTTACCGCGCCAAAGCCAGCGAAGTCTATCTCGTCGAGCAGGCCATGGTGGCGGCCATCGGCGCCGGTCTGCCCATCACTGAAGCGGGTGGCAACATGGTTGTGGACATCGGCGGCGGCACCACAGACATCGCCGTCATCTCGCTCTCCGGCATTGTCTATTCGCGCTCGGTGCGCATGGCCGGCAATCAAATGGACGAGGCCATCACCAACTACCTCAAGCGCAAATACAACCTGCTGATCGGCGAACGCACAGCCGAGCAGATCAAGATTGATATTGGCTCGGCCTTTCCGCTGGAGAAGCCGCTGTCGATGGAGATCAAGGGGCGCAACCTGATCGAAGGCGTTCCAAAAAGCATCACCGTGGACGACAGCGAGATTCGCGAGGCGCTGGGTGAGTGCATCGCCGTCATCATGAACGCCATTCGCGTGGCGTTGGAGCGCACCCCACCGGAGCTTTCGGCGGACATCAGTGACCGCGGCATCGTCCTCACCGGCGGCGGCGCGCTGCTCAAGAATCTCGACAAGC
>CAYOYX010000126.1:0-7892 GCA_964408275.1 uncultured Occallatibacter sp. | reverse complement strand
ACCCCATCCACCACTCGCTCTCGCCGCTGATGCAGAACACCGCCTTCCGCCGCGAAAATGTGAACGCCGTGCTGTTGCCGCTCAAGGTGCATAAGGTCGAGGATTTTGTAACGCTGCTGCGCGAACTGCCCATTGCCGGAGCGGCCGTGACTATGCCCTTCAAGCAGGAGATTCTGCCGTATCTCGCCAAGATGGACGTGCTCACCACCAAGATCGGAGCCTGCAACACGCTGCGGCTTGGTCCGGACGGCAATATCGTCGGCTTCAATACCGATGTTGCCGGAGTGGTGCGCCCGCTGGAAAAGCGGCTGAAGTTGCAAGGCGCGCGCATCGCTGTTGTTGGCGCGGGCGGCGCTGCGCGGGCTGGGGTCTTCGGTCTGGTGGCGCAGGGCGCGGAGGTCTTCATCTGCAACGTCATCCACGAGGATGCCGTCAAGCTGGCTCGTCAGGCCAAGGCCCATGTGATGAAGCAGGCGCTGCTCGCCAAAGAGCGCTTCGACGTGCTCATCAACGCCACTCCCTGCGGCATGGCCGGCAACAAGACGCCGCTGCCCATTGCCGAGAACGAACTGAATGCCTCGCTGGTCTTCGACATGGTCTACAACCCGCTGGAGACGCCGCTGATCAAGCTGGCCAAAGCGCGTGGAATTCCCGCCATCAGCGGCATGGAGATGTTCGTGCAGCAGGGCGCCCGCCAGTTTGAAATCTGGACCGGCAAGCCTGCGCCCGAGGCGGAGATGCAGCGCGTGGTCGAGTTAGAGCTGCGGCGGCGGGGGTGAGATTGGTTTCATGCGTAGAACATCGCGGAATGGAGTTCGAGTATGTCTTGCAAGAGTTGCGGCATTGATGGACCAACAAAGGATGTAAAGTTCTACCAGAATATTGGTATGTTGGTGACCCGGCAATGGGCAAAGGTTGAAGGTGAACTTTGCCGCCCATGCATTGGACGATACTTCCGCTCTTATACACTCACCACACTGTTTCTCGGCTGGTGGGGAGTTGTATCGTTCGTCGTGACGCCGTTCATCTTAATTAACAATGTGTTTCAGTATTTCCGCGCAAGCCAGCTCGAAGAGCCGGGAATCGGTGCGATGAATACACCATTTGTTTCAGATCATCCTTTTGTTGGTTCGGGATCTTTCAAATTCAAGGTCATCTATGGAACAATCATCTGCCTTGTCGGTCTTGGTTTACTTGCCTATCATAATGTTGAGTTCATGGAAAAGTATGCGCCGGTTCTCAACGCACGCCTTCACGGAGGTGAAATCACCGATGAGGCAGATGGTGAATATGCGGGATCGAAGATATGGAACGATATTTCAATGCTGGAAGCCGATTACAAGAGCAAGGAATGGAAGGATATTCGCCCGGAATTACTTTCCAGGGAGCCCTACCTCACCGACCTTAAGATACAAAACGAAAGACTTCAGCGCCGGATGAAAACAGAGCGAAGTGAGAATCTAGGCGCAAACGATGTTTGCGAAAAATTAGCTTTAGATGAGATGTCTCCGGCCTTGGACGCATATACGAAGTCACTGTCCGAATTCATCGCTTTCGTAAAGACCAATGCTGAAATCACCCAGGAGAACTCGGGAGAGTTTGAATTGCTGAGTAACCGGGAGGCGAGCACAGTGGATCAGTTAAATCAATTCTTTGCAGATAACAAAAAAAATGGTTGCAATAAATAGCCGGGTGCCCCGCCCTTGAAATAACCACAAACTCCGGATAGGCGGGTGCTCCGATCCCAATGACCATTTCCACACCTAAAATGCGGCTGCCCCCGGTCGCGCGCCTTTGGGGAGCGGGGATATCTTGCAAGATCCCGTTCATTGCGCTGAATCAGAACCGGCTCGCGTTGCGAGAGGTCGAGGGTGGCTGCGAAGTTCTGCTTGGCGTGTGTGACGGAGACAGTCGGCATAAATAAAGTTCATCAAAAATGTACAAATTGTACAAAATGTACATCTTGATCAGCGTCCCTCCTGCAATCCTCAACGCAGAAAGAGCTTGAGCAGCGCGGCCAGCAGCGAAGTGAAGATGCCGGCGGCTGCCATGGCCCATGAGGAGACGGTAGCCTGCATCTCCGAGCGGCGAAGCAGGCTGGCTGTTCCCACTCCGTGCGATGCGGTCCCAATGGCGGCGCCGATGGCGCGGTCGTCGCGAATGCCTGCCAGCCGCAAAAGCGGTTTGCCGAAGCTGGCGCCGAGAACGCCGGCCAGAACCACCATTGCGATGGTGATCTGGGGGATGCCCTTCAGCTCGCGGCAAATCTCGATGGCAATCGGCGCGGTGACGGATTTGGGCACAGCGGAGAAGACCACCGGCAACGGCGCGTCCAGCAGCCACGCCGTGAGGCCGGCCGTGACCATGCCAACCACTGAACCGGCCAGAACAATGAGCGCAAGCTTGGGCAGCGAGCGCCGCAGTTGTTTGCCGTTGCGATACATGGGAACTGCTAGGCCAGCCGTCGCCGGACCGAGCAGCCAGGTGAGGGAACTTCCGCCGCGATTGTAGACCGCGTAAGGCTCGCGAAAGAGCAGCAGCAGAGCCACGATGGGCAGGCAGGAGGCGACGATGGGAGGAATCCATCGCCAGCGTCGATGCAGAATGACGGCCAGCGCATAAGCCAGCAGCGTGAGTGCGATGCTGGCGGCGGGAAGGCTGAGAATCGGCGCGAGGTTCATCGTCGAACCTCCTCGGCTGGAGATTCTTCGAGCGGCACCGCGGGTAGCAGCCATTGACCGAGCAGACCAGTTGTGAGCAGAACAGCGGCGAGGCTGACCAGCAGGCTGGCGGTGATGGCCAGCGCCTGACGCGAGAGGACCGGGCCCATCTCCACAAGGCCGACCGTGAGCGGAACGAAGAGCAGAACCATGTGGCGCAGAATCAGGCCAGCGGCTCGCTCAACCCACTGGAGTTTCACCAGACCTGAAGACAATGCCAGATAAAAGAGGATCAGCCCCAGAACACCGCCGGGGATGGGCAGACCCTGTCCATGCAGAAACGATCCCAAGAGGAAAAATACGACGAGAAGAGAAAAACCAAATACATACTCAATCCATTTCATCTTCTACTAGTTTCGCGGATTATGGAGCGGAGCGCAATGGGCGGCGGGTGGCGCAGGTCTGAATCATAACTCTGGGTGGCCCACATCTCGCTTTTGAGATGTGGGGAACGAAGAATCCCAACCGGCGTTTTTTCATCCTCTGAAATTCACAGATTCCCGGGTGACCCGCTCATCAACTCCCTGAATCCCGTGGGAACCACGAACCTCAACCCGCGTCTGTCCACTGTCCACTGACCACTGTCGAACCACGTCCAACAAACCGGCTTTTTCTCATCTCTGCTCTCTGTTTTTTGCACATAATTACCGCCCCTCGGCGCACAATCAATCCATGACCACCAACCAAATCCCCGGGCTTTCCCTATTCCCTATTGCCTATTCCCGTAACTCCTTATCTTGGACGATTTTGCAGGGAACTCCTTTGTTTTGACGATTTTGCAGCGCAACCCTCCCTGTAACCTCATGAAACAAAGGAATTTGCGTCCAAAATATGGGTGGGGGTATCGCCAGGTGCTCTACACTTGAAATAATCACAAACTCCGCGTGGCCTATCCATTCCGTATTTTCCGCGGATGGATGTCGGCGTAGCACTGTTCTTACCGAAGAGCGAAGGGATTTCGAATTCGCGCGTGCACGTGTACTACGTGTAGCACGTATTGCACGTGATTGCGACATGGAGATTGTCTATGAGCAAAAGAAGGCTGCAAGCGGAGCTAACAGCCTTCTTTTGCTATTGATTTCCTGTTCCCTGCGTTATTTCTGTCTGCCGAAGCGGTAGACGATCCCGGTGGTGAAGCCGCGCGAGTACTGTTCGGTCGAGCCGAAGCCAGTGATGTAATACTCTGGAGCAACGCGCAGCCCGATATTCGGCGTCAAGTTGTACTCCACGGGAATGCTGGCGGCAGCCGCGAAGACATACCCGTCAGGCCAGAGACCCATATCGACCGAGAGGGCAGGATTGTGGTTGACGTCCCCGGAGAAGTTTCCCTTTTCAATTCCGGCTAGAACTCGCCCGGAGATCGAATACTTGGGCTGTAAATAAAAGCGATAAGTCGGTCCAGCCAGAGCTGCATACTGACTGATTGCCGGGTTGGTGATTCCTTGCACATAATCCGGATTGTTCGGTTGGAGGCCCACATATGCCGTGGCATAATATCCACGGCCATCGACGGTAAAGCCCAGCCGCTCATTGGAGTAGCGGGTAAAGCCTACATTCCACGCATAATCGTGAGCGTGCTCCAGGCCAGGACCGTGGGGTACGCCGGGAAAAGCGGGAGAGCCTGGGCCGGGAACAAAGCGCAGGTAGCCCATGCCTACATTTGTCTCATAGCGGTGCGAGTAGGCCTCGTGAATCGCCGCGGCTCGGCGCTGGGCGCGGCGAGCCTTGATGCGAGCCTGAACGCTCAGCGCTCCAGCGGACTGCGATGCGGGCTCAGTCTGAAGACTGGGAGCGGAAGCCTGGGGTTTGCTGTTCGAACTCGAGCTCTGGGCCAGTGAAACGGTTGCGGCGGCCATAACCAGCGCCACAAGAAGGGCAAAACGGCGAAAAGATGACATCGGTATAGGATTTCCTCCACGGGAGTACGAAAGAAAGTCTGCGCAAGCTCCCCCATAGGTATTAAATCACCTTGGGGCGAGGCTTGGCTGCGTTCCGGCACGCCTTTTAGACGCATTTCAGGAATTGATGTAGTTCTGGCCCTCACTAGATTTCCAACTAGCCGCAGAAAAAACTAATGGGATGGGCTACAGAGGCAACAAGAAAAGCGAAAAATCCCTAAAGTTTACCTTGCGCGGCAGAATTGCTCTCACGTTTCCACCCCAAATCCCCGATATATAGATTGGGAGATTGTGTATATGGCGGGACGAGCAGCGGTGGCGACGGTTGCCGATTCGGGCGAGGATCAGGCGGGCGAAATGCGCTCGGTTGCGCGGCAGCCGATTCTGGATGTGCACAGCCGGGTGCATGGCTACGAGTTACTCTTCTGGAACGGGCGCCACAAGACGATTGGCACGGACAGCAATCTGACAACCCGCACCATGCTGGACAATACAGTAATCTTCGGGCTGGACGAACTGTCGCGCGGCTTGCCGGCCTTTTTGAACTGCTCCGTGGAGTCGCTGACCGAAGAGTGGGTGCGCGTGTTGCCGCCGAAGATGACGGTGCTGGAGTTGCCTTCGTGGCCGGAACCCTCACCGGAACTGCTGAAGGCCTGCCGCAAATTGAAGGCGCTGGGCTTCCGGCTGGCGCTGGTCGATTTCATCGGGCGGCCGGAATGCAAGCCGATGGTCGAGATGGCCGATTACGTCAAAGTGAATATCGCTTACGTAAACGCGGTGGAGCGCAGCAATCTTCTCCGCCGGCTCGGCGGCTCGATGGCTCGCGCGGTGGCGCAGAATGTGGAGACGCAGCAGCAGTATGGCGAGGCCTGCAAGGAGGGCTTTGAGCTTTTTCAGGGATATTATTTTTGCCGGCCGGAGCCGCTGAAAAACCATAAGATTCCCGGCAACCGGCTGGTGCATCTGGAGATTCTGGAGGATTTGCAGAACGACCCGGTCGATCTGCAACGACTGAGCCAACTGGTCATGTGTGACGCTTCGCTGACCTACCGGCTGCTGCGGCTGGTGAACTCGCCGATCTGCGCCATGCGGCAGGAGGTGACGTCGATTCAGTCGGCGCTGATGCTGGTGGGCGAGGCAACCTTCCGACGCATCGCCATGCTGGCCATCGCCAGCGACTTCAATGCCGATCAACCGCCGGAGATTCTGCGCATGGCTTTTGAACGCGGACGCTTCTGCGAGCTGGCGGCTCATCTCTGCGGACTGGTTCCGAGCGAGCAGTACCTGATCGGCATGATCAGCCTCTTCCCGGCGATGCTGCGCATTCTCATGGAAGACTTGGTCCGGCTGCTGCCGCTGCGCGAGAAGGCGCGCGAGGCGCTGCTGGGCATGGGCACGCCGGAGGGAGTTCTGCTGCAATGGATCACCTGCCACGAGCACGGGGACTGGGCGGCTTGCGATGAGATCATCCGCTCGCTGAACCTGAAACCGGAGCAGATGATGCGCTACCACGGCGAGGCGGTCGTCTGGGCCGAGGCGGCGCTGCGGTCGAATGTGTGAGGAGTTGGCCCGCTAAGGGATACGTTTTATGCGCGCAACGTCAATTGCTTGCGTTGCCGCTTCGATCCAGCCCATGCCACCCAACCCCAAATCGACAATAAAATCAGCATAGCTTCCAGAGGAGTAATTGGCGTACTGACTCCATAACCTACCACTTGGGTTCCTCGATATTCGGTGTAGGGACCAACCTTATGAGTCCGCACCACAAATTCTGTCACGGCCTGGCCCACCAGCATTCCGCCATATGCAGGTACGATGATGGTCAATGCCCGCGCAAGCGCCATCTTGCGTATCAGAACCAGCCAGATCAAACAACCAACAACGAATGCAATCAATGAGATTTCGATCTGTACATGCAGAGGGATAGAAATTGCGTGGAACGGGGACTTCATTCTGGCTAGCTTCTCTGCAATTACCCAGGTGATTCCCGGTACGATTACACGAAGCATCTCTCCAGTCAAAATGCTGCCCGCCATGATGGTTAAAGCTTGTCTGCTGCGAGTTATCTTAAGCATGGCGATCGACGCAACACTTCCGGCAACAATGGCTATGATCCACCACATCTTGTCAGACCTTGGAATAATGAGAGCACCGATTCTGAACAGGTAGAAAAAGGCAAGGCCGGCGAACAGTGGCATAAAATGACGTCCGAGAGCCGAAAGCGCCAATCCAAAAATCAACAAGAGGATGCCCCAAAGGATTGTCATTCCCGTCGGCGCAGTGAAAAGGATGATTAAACAGAGAATTCCTGAGATTGGAAAGATATAGTCAAAAATCTCGAACATGAACCGCCTCCAGTTTTGTGATTGTTGGTTGGATAATGGAAAGCAGGAAGCATAGTATCTTTGCCGGTACACAGCGCCGCGATGTTATATAGAAAGCATGATGGCTGAAGGCCGGTTCGGACCCGCTATCAAACATCTGTCTCGCGCGCAGGGAAGTCTTTCTCTATATTCAGTACACAAAAAGTGCTTGGTAGAACCAAAAATCTTCTGAAACCTATGGAGAGCTCGTCCGCACAGCACACACTGCGCAGCCGCCCTGCGTTGTTTAAGGGTCTGAATTTGTTTCTGCTTCTTCGCCTCATATTCCGCTTTCCATCTCGCGTTACTCTCGGCTTCATGTCGTTCTTCTTCGGCCACGCGTTTCGCCTCTGCATCTTGACGAATTCGACACGCCTCCTCACTTTCTTTTTTGAGATCGGTCAATCCGCACTTGAGGCACTCGGCCGGGGCTTTGATATTAGTGAAGCCTTTCATTCCCATCGCTCTGGACCGGGCATCCATCGCATCTTCCCAATCTCCTGGATACTGAGCATGGCCGCACGCCTGACAAATCAAAAGACGCTTACACATATTCCTCTCCGTATCTTGAGATGTGCCCCATATTATCACCAGAATGCACATATATTCCACCTTGGAATTGCTCTGGCGTGTAGTGCATGGAGGATCATGGCTTGCACCTAGTATCCTAAGAAGTTGAGACAAAGGTTATCACTGATGAGCCAGACACTGAAAGCTGTACGCGGGACGCGGGATATTTTGCCGCCGGAGACCGCGCTTTGGAACCGGATTGAGGCGACGGCGCGGGCAGTCTTTGCGCGCTACAACTTCGGCGAGATTCGCACGCCAGTCTTCGAGGACACGGGCCTCTTTGCGCGCGGCGTGGGCGAGGAGACCGACATCGTCTCCAAGGAGATGTATACCTGGGAGGA
>CAYOYX010000125.1:0-8022 GCA_964408275.1 uncultured Occallatibacter sp. | reverse complement strand
AAGTCGTTGATTCTTCGTAGCTGTGCAGGCTTTGTATAGAATATGATAACAGAATATGTTGTTTATTTATAATTATTTATGATATAGTTGTCATCCTGAGCACATGACTTGCGCAGCAAGTTACATCTGCTATGAACGATGGGGCAGAATTCACCCTGGAGGGGTGATGGAAAATAGCCCAGAACAAGCGAGCGCAGTCCTGGGGATGAGGCCAAAAATCAAACTATAGCCCCGTAGGGGCGCAGCGAGACACAATCTTATTCTGCCCCGTTCATTAGGAGCAAAGTTGGGCGCGTTCTTTGCGACTTGCGAAGTCGAAGGATCCGCGGTTCCACCATCTGATTTCTTCAATGAACATTTGACTCAGGGCACTGAATGATTGAAACGTCTACTGCGGCCTGCGATAAAGAATGCTCTCGCCATCCAGCCGGTACTCGGCTGAACAAAATTCGTCGCCGCAGATCATCGCTTCTCCGCCTCTAAGCTGGCGTTGCGTAATCAATCCAATGGTGCCGCAGCGCGGGCAGGAGAGTACGGCAACGAATGGGTCTTGCGCTTGCCCCAGCTTGGTCTGATTCTCCAGCATGAAAACTGTTCCGGGGTCCATTCGTTCGGGAATCCAAGCTTCCAGAAACTGCAAATTAGCGGTCATGCTGCCCTCCATTTAGGTTGGAAGTCATGGAATCTTCCGGATGTCTTCGGAGATTCCTTTTCGTGCAACAACAGCAACTGCGATCAGTCTGCGGGCCGGCGGCGCTCAAGTCAATCGAATTTGCAGGCCAAAGGTATCAATAAAGGTTCCTTTGGAGTGGAAAAGCCGTCATTTATTTGTCCGTTGCTTCCGCGGCTTTGCTCTGTCGCGCGGCTGCCGCATCAATCTCCTTGTAGGTTTCAATGTTGCGCAGAATCGCCTCGACGTACTCCCGCGTCTGCGTAAAGGGAATCGACTCGACAAACTCGTCAATGCCCTGATAGGGTCCGGCGGACTTCCAATCGACAACGCGCTCATCGCCAGCGTTGTACGCCGCCAGCGCATACTCTGGTACGCCGCCAAACTTTTCCAGCCGTCCGCGCAGATAGCGGGTTCCCAGGCGGATGTTGGTGATCGGGTCGAGAAGCTGGAAGGTCTGGAAGCTGCTCATGCCATCTTCGCGGGCCATCTCTTTGCCCACGGCGGGAAGCATTTGCATCAGCCCGTAGGCGTTGGCGTAGGAGACGACGGAGGGGTTGAACTCCGACTCCTGGCGAATCAGCGAAGCGACCAGATAAGGATCGAGATTGTTTTTTGCCGACTCAGTCTTGATCGTATCCCACCACGGTTCCGGGTAGAGAATCCGCCAGTAGGCCAGCGGGATCGACTGCACTGTCGCGGATGAAGCCGAGGGCAGCGACCGCTTCATCAGGCGCAGCGCGCGATAGTTTTCGCCGTACGATGCGTAGATCTGAGCCTCGGCCAGCGCACTCCATGAGGATGAATCGGGATCGGCTGCGATCTCCTCGGCAATGTAATCATTCAGGCCCGCATTGGCCAGCAATCGCGCCTTGGCCAGGTGCGGACTATCCACGGGAAAATTATCTTCGAGCGCTGGCACGGGCTGGGGCTGAAGCTCGTCAAGTTGCGGCTCCGGCGCGGGCTGTGCATTCCCCAGAGCAGCCAGCCGTTGCCGCGCCATCTGCGCATAAAAGTAGTGCGGGTAGACGCGGCTGAGGGTGCGATAGTTGGCTGCTGCCTGTGCCGGTTTATGTTCTTGAGTTTCGTAGAGCCGCCCGCGCCAGTAGAGCGCAGCCACGGTCTCCGTAGCGCCGGGATAAAGGTGAATCTGCTCATCGAAGATGCGCGCCGCTTCGGCGTAAAGCCCTTGCCGGTAACTCAGCCAGCCCTCTCGCCAGTGCGCCGCCGCCGCATTCTTGCTGCTCGGAAAATGCGCGGCCAGGTAGCTGTAATATGCGGTCGCCGTCGCGTACTCGCGCAGCAGCATATACGTGTTGCCGGTATCAAAGAGCGCCTCGGCCAGCCAGTTGCTCTGCGGAAAGCGCGTCTCCATCTCCGCCACAATGCTCTTTTGCTCCTCCAGATCGCTGCGGTTGCGCGCCAGTTCCATCAGCAGATAAAGCCGCCGAGCGCCATTCTCATCCGGCGTATCGGCAAGGGCTGTTGCCTCGGCCACAGTCAGCCGCTTTAGCTTCATATCGCAGGCGGCCGCTGCCACTGCAAAACCGGCGCGGCTGGCGGAGTCCGGACTCCAATGCCGCACCAGCGCGCGATACTGCTCGCCGGCCTCCTGATAATTTCCGGCGTTGTAATATGCATCGGCCAGCGTGCGCAGCTCCGCCGTGGTCAGGCTGCTCTCCGCGCCCATCGCCGTCAGCTTTGCTCGCGCAATCTCCGCCTCGGAAGCCAGCGGATGAGCCAGCAGCAGCCGCTTGTAGAGGATGGCAGCCTGCTCGCTCTGTCCCAGCGCAAAGGCGACCTCGGCCTGTGCAAGCTGATAGCCGGGGCGATCCGCCGCATCAGTTCCCGCCGCCGCCGTCAGCACTTTTTGCGCGCCGGCAGCGTCCTTCATGCCCAGCAGCGTCTCGGCCTCCAGCTCCGGCTCTTCGTCCAAAAAGATGCTCTCCGGATAACGCTCCGAAAAGCCGCGCAGCAGCGTCTCGGCAGTCTCCTCATTGCCCACCTCGTGATTGGCCCGCGCATTCAGAAAATCAGCATAATCGGCCAGTTCTTCGCCCTCTTGCCGAGCCAGACGGAAGTTGGCTATTGCCTCACCGTAGCGTTTGTCCAGCAGATAAGCGTGGCCCAGCGCGAGATAAGCCGCCGCCGCAGCCTCGCCCGTATGCTTGTGCGCGTAAGCGGTCACGCCAGTATACGCCGCCGGAGTGCGCAGCGTGCCCAACTGCTGGGCCATCGGTCGCAACTCGGTCGAGGCCACAAAAGCCAGCTTGATCCGAGCCGTCCGAGCGCGCCGCGCCGCGCGTACCTTGGGGCTGACGGGCTTGGCTGGATGCCTGCCCTTGCGCGCAGGATTCTTTGCCGCCGGCTTGGGCGCTGTTGAAGCCACGCCATTATTCGCAGAGACGGCTGGCGCTTGCCCACCAACCGGCAACGCCATCATGAATAT
The DNA here is from genome assembly GCA_964408275.1 of uncultured Occallatibacter sp. GTDB lineage: Bacteria > Acidobacteriota > Terriglobia > Terriglobales > Acidobacteriaceae > Telmatobacter. The sequence continues at coordinate 4,903 of CAYOYX010000125.1, read as the reverse complement.
GGTCGCAAAGCAACAAAAAACCAGACCAGCAATGGAAATTGTGAAATATTTAACCCGCATTCCTCCACTTTAAACTGCTTTCGCCGCCTGCGCTGCGGCATTGAACCAGCGCCGTTACCGGCCATGTTGCATCATGGGACTCTTCCGCCTTTTTGGAGCAAGCGAGTGCCTGCAAATTTGGCCTCCAGCCCCTTCGTCCGTTACACTCAACTCACAGACAGTACCGAAATCTTCATCCGGCGCAAAGGATTTCCGCAACCAACCGCCATGGCGACCATCCAACCAGTAGAACTCGAACCGCATCCAGACGTTGCCCTGGTCGAACGGGTGCGCGGCGGTGATCTCGCGGCCTACGATGCGTTGGTGCGCAAGTACGAACGCCAGCTCTTTCGCATTGCCCAGCACATCACGCAGAATCGCGAGGATGCCGAGGACGTGATGCAGGACGCCTTTTTGAAGGCGTACGAGAAGCTCGAACAGTTTCAGGGAAATTCAAAGTTTTATACCTGGCTGGTGAGGATTGCGGTCAATGAAAGCCTGATGAGGCTGCGCAAGCGGCGCACGGGAAAAATGGTTTCGATTGACGAGGATATCGAGACCGAAGAGGGCAGCGTACAGCGTGATCTGGCCGATTGGGCGCCCGATCCCGAGCAGAACTACAATCAGGCCGAGCTGGCCGAGATTCTGCGCAAGACGATTCAAGGGCTGCCGCAGGGGTTTCGTATCGTGTTTGTGCTGCGCGACGTGGAAGGGCTATCGACCGAGGAGACGGCGGAGACGCTGGGGCTGAGCATCCCGGCGGTCAAGTCGCGCCTGCTGCGCGCCCGCCTGCAATTGCGCGAGCGCCTCAGCCGCTACTTCCGCAGGAATAAAGCAGCCAAAGAGAAATCGGGAAAAACGGGGGTTGGGAAGTGACCTGTAAAGAATTTCTTGCCTCGCTCGACGATCTGATCGACGGCTCTGTGAGCGCCGAGATGCGCGCCGAATTGCAACAGCATCTGGGTCACTGCGGCCATTGCGAGGTCATTCTCAACACCACCCGCAAGACCATCGAAATCTATCGCTCCCATGAAATATACGAACTGCCCACCACTCTCCAAGAGCGCCTCCACGCCGCCATCATGGCGCGCTGCAAGAAGGGCTGCTGAACGCGTATTTTCGCAGCAAAGGAAATCTTCACATCCCGGTGCGCATATTAAAATGCATATGCCGCGACCATGTGCGGTGGGCCGGCCTCTCCATTGATCACATCTGTTTTGATGACCATCTCCAGATTGGATTCCTTATAGCCTGCCGGAACAAAGTGTTCAATCTGGCCAAGGTACTGCGGTGATGAGACAAACTCGCTTGCGGCTTCCGTGCCATAGGGGCCAAGGCCGGCAATGATCATGACGTTTCCGTTCGTATAAGTATCGTGATAGCGGGCAACTATCCCATAGTCGACGGACAGGGATGTATAGGGCTTGGAGTAATCCACGCTCCATGCTGTGTTTTGCGGGTCTTTCGTATCTACAATCCTGGCCAGCGTACCCGGAACAAATCGAAAGCGAAGCGGGTCGGCGAGCCGCAATGTCCATGCGTTGTTCATCGCTCCGATAAAGATGACGGGCCGTTCATGAATATCGGTCAGGCTGGTCGCCGAAACCTCCTTGATAAAGTAATTCCTGTTGTGTTTCTGGAGGATATTCGCTAAATGAGAGACAGCCACTGTCTCTGACAACGAGACATGATGGTATGGTCCGATCATGTGATCAGTAAGGCTAGTCTGCAACGATTCAGGCGTGATAAGCCACGGCTTGCCGCTGCCGATCACAATCAGGATGGGATCCTGTTTTTGCAGAAACGGCGCCCAAAGCTGCTCCGCTTGATTCGGCGAACTTGCACGGTGAACGAAAAAAGCGCCCAGACTCACCAGGACCAGCAACAGGCCGATGGACAAACCTATTGGCAGGCGAATAAGCCTCTTTGGAAATGCACGAGATTGCTTGGTCCCGGACTCTTCAACGGAGCGCGCGGCTTTGGAACCAGCGCGCAGTTTCATACCATCTGCGGCTCCAGGGGAAAGCTCCCGCGCTTGTCCCAGAGCCGGCACTGAGGGTGCAAGCCTCTTGCTGAACTCTGGAGTGTAGGATCCCAGAGGCATTTCAATCTGGATCTCAAATTCCCGGGCTGCCTCGTGATAGTACTGCGCGATTCGCTTGCGAACCTCCGCCGCGCTGAAACGGACAACGGGATCCGTATTGGTGTCGTAATCCGGATGCCTGCCGAAGACCTCGATGCCCAGAGTGCGTTCCTTCAACTGATCCGCTTGCCCATCCAGAGTTTTCTCTACCACATACCGCAAAAGAGCAGGGTACCGCTTGCTGTTGCTGAAATGCGGACTTGCGAGTATTGCGTTTAGCTCTTTCCGCACAACTCTGCGGTCGGAGTCGGTCTCCGGGATCCAGTTCGCTGTTTCATCCCTGAGTTTCAAGTCTTAGCGATCGCTCCACATCGTCAGAATAGCGCATCGTCCTCGCGAAGTCGATGCGTTTTATTCCCAGGGAGAACTCGCGCATGTCCAGGATCAACAAAGCGCATCATGTTGATTCATAATAATTTAGAAGATCGATTTTCTGTTATATACCGTATTCAACCTATCACATTATTCCTAAAGAGAATTTAATCAAAACCAGTGCCACGATGTGCTGCTGTTCACCGCTGAAACGATCACTGACGCAAATTGCAAGTATGGATGGAGGCGATTGTCAGAGTAACGGTGACGGTTGCCGGGTGTCTCCTGCTCTTCGCGGGATGTTTGTCCGCGTTCGAACAGAGGACGAGAGTCGGCTTGCGCGCCACGGTGACAGACCTGCAAGGGAATGTGATCCCGAAGCAGGCTGTGGCTTCTGACGGCAGAAGCAACGGGAGTGGTTTAGACAACAACGAACGATGCCGGTGAAAGGTGAATCCAATTCCTTTTGCACGGTTTCCACCATTAGAGTGAGACGTTCTTTTCCTCCGTTGGAGCCGGATGCGGCGATTCCAGAGCATCCAGCTCCGTTTTTTTTGCCTCGATTGAAGGACAGAAAGTCAAATCGATCGCAGCTTGCTCATTTCAATGTAGTGCTGATCGTTATATTGTTTTCGACATTCAGCCATAGAATGGATGGCGAAGATCGGCGGCATCTAGTCCTCCCCCCGCCGCATGATTTACCCTCATATTCGATATGAGAATCAAACCTGCGCTTCTCGTTCCCTCCCTGGCCGTGGCCTTTGCCGCCGCAGCCTTTGCTCAAACCGATCTTCCCGACGCGCCCGCTGCCACTGCCGCAGCGCTCATCCATCCCAACGGCCCCACCGTTGTCATGGATACTTCAATGGGCCGCATCACTTGCCAATTCTTTCAGAAGCAGGCGCCCAATGCGGTCGCCAACTTCATCGCGCTGGCCGAAGGCACAAAGGACTGGACCGATCCCATCACTCACGTCAAGCACCACGGCAAGCCGCTCTACAACGGCACCGTCTTCCATCGCGTCATTCCTGAGTTCATGATTCAGGGCGGCGATCCCGCCGGCACCGGCTTTGGCGATCCCGGCTATGCATTCGCTGACGAGTTCGACCCGAATCTCAGCTTCGACGTGCCCGGACGCCTCGCAATGGCCAACTCCGGCCCCAACACCAACGGCAGCCAATTCTTTATCACCGAGCAGGCCGGCTCATTCCTCAATCAGCACTACACGCTCTTCGGCACGTGTGATGACGCCAGTGTCGAGTTGGTCAAAGCCATAGCCCGCGTTCCGCGCGACGCGAACGACAAGCCCTACTCGCCGGTGGTGCTCAAGAAGGTGACCATCGTCCGTGAGGGCCAGCCGATACCGCCGGTGCCGAGTGCCGCAACGCCAGCCGCACCCAAGCCCGCGCCTAAGCCGTAATTCTGGGAACCTTTGATTGAATTGATGTTTTGAAAGGGCACGACTTCACAGACTGCGGAAAAACTCTTTGGATGGCCAAAAAGCGTCAGGGCACGACTTCAGTCGTGCCGCAATGGCAGCAAAATGAAAGTGGGCTTTAGCCCCTGAGGGATGTAGTCGGGTAACCACGGTCTCAATTCTTGAATATGGGAATCCACGAACCCAAAAACGAATTCCACAACTTAGAATAAGGAGTTTTCATGACCCTCGCAGCAGGTACCTACGCCGTCTTCTCCACCACCGAAGGCAAGATCACCGTCCGGCTCTTTGAGTCCGACGCGCCCATCACCGTCAAGAACTTCATCGAACTCGCCGAGGGCGCCAAGGAGTGGACCCACCCTACCACGCACAAGAAGTCCAGCGACAAACTCTTCGACGGCACCATCTTTCATCGCGTCATTCCTGACTTCATGATTCAGGGCGGCGATCCCACGGGCACCGGCATGGGCGGTCCCGGCTACCGCTTTAAGAACGAGACCAAAGGCTCGCCGCACAAATTCGACAAGCCCGGCAAACTGGCTATGGCCAACAGCGGTCCCGACACCAACGGCTGCCAGTTCTTCATCACCGTCGCGCCCGCCACCTGGCTCACCGGCGATTACACCATCTTCGGCGAAGTCGTCGAGGGCCAGGAGATCGCCAACAAAATCTCGCTCGTCCCCCGTGGCTCTCAGGACAAGCCCAAGACACCGGTCGTCCTGGAGTCGGTCGTCATTGAGCGCGTCGCGTAGAAGTTTATTGATGAATGAATCGGGCGCTTGATCTCCAGCTTTTTGGAGATCAAGCGTCTTAATGTGATTTTGCACATTATTATTGCTCCGGCGCGTACAATCAATCCATGAATTACAACCGCATCCCGGGCTTTTTTACTGACAACTGAGAACTGAGAACTGACAACTGTGTACGGCCGGGGACATCCCTGACAGTTTAGACCGGGCACATCGTTGACA
>CAYOYX010000124.1:0-8361 GCA_964408275.1 uncultured Occallatibacter sp. | reverse complement strand
TCTTCTCCATCCACTTCGTCAACACCCATCTGCGCCCGGACAGCTTTCCCATGGACATGGTCGTCTTTACCGGCGTGGAGAGCGAGGAAGAGTTCAAAGCCAAGCGCCCACTGGAGTATCTGCGGCTCAGCGCCGAGGGAAAACTCCAGGCGCGCATCGCGGAAAAGCCCCAGAGCTGGCTGGTGAACTTCAGCCGTGTGGTGGGAACTACGGCGATCCTGATCGGCCTTGTTCTTCTGGCTTTAACGTTGAGCGCGATCCTGGAAAATCATTAATGCCCTCGGCCACTGGCCGCTTGACTTTGCCTCTGCTATATAGCATGATATATAGCAGAGGTGAGCGATGCCGCTTCTTGAAAAAGCAAAGGTCTTTATGAGCGGACGGAGTCAGGCTGTCCGTATTCCGGCGGAGTTTCGCTTTTCGGCGAGCGAGGTTTACATTCGCCGCGATCCCAGGAATGGCGACCTGATCCTCTCGCAGGCTCCGGCGAGTTTGGTTGACATCTTCGCCGCGCTGGATGCGGTTGGAGTGCCGGAAGATTTTCTCTCTCCAGCAGAGCGCGCTCAGGGATTGCCCCAAGTGCGGCCTGAGTTATGACCACTCTTTATATGCTCGACACTAATATGGTGAGTTATATCGCCAAGGGCCGCTCGAAGGCCGCGCGCGCACGGATGCTCACGCAGAATAAAGATGAAATCGCCTGTATTTCGGCGATTACCGAAGCGGAGATTCGGTTTGGTCTGGCCAAGCGGCCAGAGGCCGTCGCACTCAGGGAGCGCATGGAGTGGTTTCTGGCGGCGATCAGAATTCTGCCGTGGGGCAGCGAAGAGGCTAAGGCTTACGGCGCGCTTCGAGCTAGACTGGAATCTATTGGCAAGAGCCTGGGAAATATGGACCTGCAGATCGCGGCTCACGCCGTTGCGGCAGGTGCGACGCTGGTGACCAACGACAAGGCCTTCGCTCATGTGGTTGAACTTCAGGCTAGGGCGAATTGGGCTACGGATCTTGTGTAATATTGCGCGCGGTAGATTCCGAAGCGGCAGTTCACGCTTCAGCATTTGGTGGCGCGGATGTGACCCTGTAAGGCGTAATCCAAGAGCTTTTCGTCGCGGGTGATCACGCGAAAGCCGATCAACCGCGCTGTAGCGGCGATGATTCGATCAGCGGGATCACTGGGCGGTCTTCCGGGCAGCGCCGTTGAACTGATGAGCAGTTTTGGAGTGAGAGCCGCCAGCCTGACTCCAGGCAGTGCCAACAGGGTTTCAAACCACACCTCAGGAGTAAGCGTCAGATGCAGCCGCCCCTTGGCGACCAGAGTGCCAATCTCCCAAGCTGTAAACGGCGACAGATAGATTCCGAGGTTGGCCTCTCGCGCAGCGCGTATTGCAGCACGACTGGCTGCCGAAAGATGATCACCGCTCATCAACCAGATGGCTGCGCAAGTATCGAGGAGAATCGGATCTGTCATCTACTGTTCCGCATCCCAGATTTCTCCTGTGGGTTCAGTTAGATCTACTCCTGGCGGAATCGTTACCGTCCCACGCATAGCGCCCCAAAGTTCAAAGACTTTCCCCTCATCCTCATGAATGGGAACGACGGCGGCGATGGGACGATTGTGCTTGAGCAGAATAATGCGGTCGGTCTTTCCTTTGGCCACATCATCGATCAGCCCAAGGCACTGCGACTTGAAAGCAGTAACTCCAACAGAGGTTTTGTTGGTCGAAAGATCAGGCATGATCGTCTCCAATATGGTCCATATTACATGGTCTATATTAAAATGGCAATCCCTGTGAGAATCACTCGATGAAAATCCCAATATCCTCATTCAATTCAAATGCCTGTAACATTGGCCGCAGAGAATTGAAGACGGTGGAAATTCTGTAAGGGAGAATTCTGTGAAAAAGACATTGGTTGCTGTTGTTTTGTTGATGTTGGCCCTGAGCACGGCTCATGCGCAAAAGTTGACGGGGGCGGGCGCTACCTTCCCCTATCCGATTTATTCCAAATGGTTTAGCGAGTACAGTGCGGCGCACCCCGGCGTCCAGATCAACTATCAGTCGATCGGCTCAGGCGGCGGAATTCGCCAGATGACGGCTGGCCTGGTGGACTTCGGCGCCACCGACGCGCCTGCGACCGACGAGCAACTGGCTCCGTCCAAGTCCAAGCTGGTTCACATTCCTACGGTGATGGGCGCCGTGGTGCCGATCTTCAACGTCCCCGGCGTGAATGATCTCAAGTTCAGCTCCGAGGTGCTGGCCGACATTTACCTGGGTAAGATCACCATGTGGAATGACGGGCGCATCGCCAAGGACAATCCCGGCGTGAACCTCCCGAATCTCAAGATCATTGTTGTTCATCGCGCCGACGGCAGCGGAACGACTTTTATCTTCACCGACTATCTGAGCAAAGTCAGCTCCGAGTGGCTGAGCGGACCGGGCCGCGGCGCTTCACCTGCGTGGCCGACCGGCGTTGCCGGCAAGGGCAATGAAGGCGTGGCCGGTTATGTGCGCCAGTTGTCCGGCTCCATCGGATACGTTGAACTCATCTACGCATTGCAGAACAACATCAGCTATGGCTCTATCAAGAATGCAGCCGGCAACTACGTGAAGGCCTCCATTGCCGGCGTTACCGCGGCCGCGGCCAGCATGAAGCAGATTCCCGACGACTACCGCGTCTCCATCACCAACGCTCCCGGCGCGGACGCATATCCGATCTCCAGCTTCACCTGGCTGCTGGTGCCGCTCAAGTCCGCTGATCCGGCCAAGGGCAAGGTGCTCAAGGATCTGTTGAGTTGGATCGTCAACTACGGCGAGAATGAAGCCGCCAGCCTTTCCTATGCGCCGCTGCCCAAAAATGTGGTGGAAAAGGAACTCAAGACCATCTATTCGCTGCAATAAAATCTGTTGAACGCAAAGAGGGGTCCGGCCATTGGTCGGACCTTTCGCGTGTGCAGACGATCTGCGCCGTGGACTGTTCCGCGTCTGTTAGCATCACCTGCGGGGGACTGAAATGAAGAAAGCAGTACGAATTTTGTTGGTTTGCGCATTAATAATCCTGCCTGCGACTTCGTTCGCCGGTGAGCGCTTTGACGGCCATTGGCTTACGACCTTGACCTGTCCGGCAAAAGGCAATACCGAGGGCTACACCTGGAAGTTTCCCGGCGTAGTCACCGCCGGAGCCTTCCGCGCCGAGCATGGCACGGCGGATCAGCCCGGCTATTTGCTGATCGAAGGACCGATCAAGGATGACGGTTCAGCGAAACTCTCCGCCAATGGCATTGTCTACTCGCGGAAGTATGCCCGCGGAGTCTTCGCTCATGGCGGCGAAGAGTACAGCTACAACATCAAAGCTCAATTTACGGATTCCACGGGCACGGGAACTCGCGACGAGGGGATGGGCATTGTTGGCCGCCCCTGCACCTTTGATTTCGTGAAGCAGTAGGCCAGGAAGCGGCTTGGCGGGCGCTCTAGCCCGCCAGATGCTCCGCGATCAGCCGATCCACCAATACCATCAGGTACTCGCCTGTCCGAGGCAGAACGAAGGCCGAGGCGGCCTCATCCCAATCGAGCTTGAAGCTGGTAGAGAGCGCCGAAATCCAGATCTGGCGCACCGGCGTGTTGGGCGTAATCACGAACTTGCCCGCAGGCTCCTCGAAGCTCACATTCAAAACGCCATTCTGTTCGTCAACCTCAAAGCCGGCCTCCGCTTCTTCCTCGCGCAAAATCAGGTGCTGCATCAGCGAGTTGAGAGAGGTTTCAGCCACGCGGCGAAATTGCGATTCATCCAGCATGAAGCCAGTGTAACAACTTCGACAACACTTATCTTGCCAATAATTTGGGGTTTATTCATTGTTTTATTGGTTTTTTACCGCAAACTTGCAGAGAATTTAATCTTCGTCAGCCATACTCTACGTGTATTCAATCCCAGGCAAAGGGGTGGCAGAATGTGTCTGAATAAGACTTGTGGAGTTTTTTGGCTACTCGCCGCGGCGTCAGGAGCGGTTTCACTTTCCGCTCAGCAATCTCCTCTGACGATGCCGCCCAGCCAGTTAGTGCGCGAGGTCGTTTATAACGAACTGCATGACCATGAGCGTCACGGCTACTGGCGCTACACAATCGAGCGGCACTCGCAACAGGGAACGCGCGTGGAAGAACAGTTGGAGACCGCCGAGGGGCCGATCACGATTCTCGACCGGAACAACGGCCGTCAACTGAACGCGGCAGAGCGTCAAGCGGAGCAGGAGCGGCTGAATCATTTGCTCAATTCCGCCTCGGAGCAGGCTCGCCATCGCCAGGATTTTGTCGCCGACGAACAGCGCATTGGCCGCATCGTCGCGCTGCTGCCCGATGCGTTCCTCTATGAATACGCCGGAGAGGAGAATGGCTGCTACCGTCTGCGTTTCCGCCCCAATCCGGATTATCCGGCGCGTTCCATCGAGGCCCGCATCTTTCATGCCATGAGCGGGGAACTGTGGGTCAGCGCGCGCTACAAGCGTCTGGCGCGGCTGGACGGCCATTTGGAGGAGAATGTCGACTTCGGTTACGGCATTCTGGGCCGGCTGTACAAAGGCGGCTGGTTCAGGCTGCAACGGACGCAGGTCAGCGCTACGGATTGGAAGACCGAACACTTGGAAGTACACATGAACGGACGAGCGATGCTCTTCAAAACTATTGCGCGCGAGACCAGCGAGGCGCGAGGCGGCTTTGCTCCAGTGCCGCCGGGGATCAGCCTGGCGCAGGGTGTCGCGATGCTCGATCAAGGCGCGGCAGAACGCGCGCAGGTCTTGCCGGATCGCATGGCCATGAACCGCTCGAGCGAACACCCGTGAAGACTGCGTAATTTTTCCGCCGGGTGTCCCAAAATCAGACAGAAAATAATGTGCTGACTTCAGCTAAAGATTGCCGCATTTCTGTCGATATTCGGCGGTATGGGCCGGAGTTGTGCGGCTTTTCCGAGCCGAAATAAATGTACAGAATTCGGACAATTCAATCTCGGAAAGATTAAAGTCTGGCAACAAATGGCCGATAGGATGCGGCAGGGGGAATACAGAACAGGGAGAAACGACGATGGAGATCAGCCCGGTATCCGGCGTTCGCATTGCACCGATGATCCGGTCCAAAGTGACCGATCTGGGGCTGACGGATGTCTACGAGACCGAACGCTCCACTCGAAGCGGCGACGAGACCTACACGCCCAGCGTTGCGCGAGCCGCCAGCGGCTTTGAGGAAGATGAAGATAAGTTTGATGAACTGGAAGAGGCCGAGGCCAGAGCGCAGCGCGCGGACGAACCTCAAATCAATGTTCTTGCCTGAGTCGAACCCAATTTCCGCCACAATCGCATTTCAAAATTAAAGAAAGCGCTGCTCTTGAGAGGGCAAGCGATTTTATTGCATTTTCATTAAAAATTCCGGGAAAGGTTGCGTTTTAATCTTCGCCGTGTTAACTTACTAACCAGTTAGTTAATATGAAAAAGACTGCTCCATCTCGCACCCAGGCCGAACGCGCCGATCAGACCCGCGCCCGCATTCTCGCCGCCGCCGTTCGCCAATTCAGCTCGAACGGGTTGGCTGGCGCGCGAACGGAGCAGATTGCCGAGGAGGCCGGCGTCAACAAGGCGCTGCTCTACTACTATTTTCAGGGCAAAGAGGCCCTGTATGACGCCGCGCTGGAGGATGTGGCTCTTCGGGTTGTATCCAGCAGCATGGCGGCAATGGGAGGGGAGTACACTGCCGGCGAGCGGCTGGTTCGGTTTGCGCTTAATCATTTTGACCGTATTCACTCACAGCGTGATTTTCAGAGTCTGATGCAGCAGGAGATGATTCGCCTGCACCGCGGCGAAAAGAACGCGCTTGGGCCAATGGTAGAGAATGTGTTCCGCCCGATGATGGCCCGAATGAGGAAGGTGTACAAAGAGGCTTGCAAGTCCGGAGAACTGATCCAGGTTGATGAACTGCAAATCATGTATGCAGTGCTTGGGGCCAATGTTTTTTACTTCCTATCCGCGCCGGTGATGAGAATCCTGACGAATAAAAATCCTTTCGAGCGGAACGCGCTGGAGTTTCGCCGCAAGGCGGCGATGGAGTATTTGGGCAAGACCATCTTCATCGACCGCAGGCATGGCGCGCGGGTCGCGGCGCGGGTGCTGGCATCGACGCCGATGCCGCTGCTCAATAAATTTAAGTCGAAGCAAATTGAGACAAAAAGCTCCAAGGTTGCATCGTACGTAAGAACTATAGAGGAAGTGAGGTAAACGTGAACGCACGCAATCGAGTTTTCATGATTCTCGGCATACTGACCGTGGGGTCGCTGATCTGGTATCTGGTCACGGTGCGGCCCTCATCCGATCTGCAACTGATCGGCACGGTGGACGCCAACGAGGTGGTGGTGAGCAGCAAGATTCCCGGCCGCATTCAAACGCAGTATGTGGATGAAGGTCAGGATGTGAAGGCCGGCCAACTGATTGCCATCATAGAGAGCAATGACCTGCAGGCGGCGCGCAAGGCCGCCGAAGCCAACGCGGCCAGCCAAAAGGGCAAGTTCGGTGGGAGCGTCGAGACTGAGCGTCAGGACCGCGGCGAGACTACGAGCGCCGCCGTCAGCGCCGAGGCCCAGTTGCGCTCCGCGCGAGCAGCTTTGGCCCAGGCTCAAGCCAACTACGAACATCAGCAGGCCGACACCAGCCGCACCGTCGCGCTGGCCGCACAGGGCATCATGAGCGAGCAATCCAAAGATGAAGCGGCCACCAGCCTTCAGGCCTCGAAGGCCGCCGTCGATGCGGCGCGCGAAAATGTCTCTGCCGCCGAGGCTGCGCTGCGTCAGGCCCGCGCGCATGAGTTGCTTGCCGCCGTAGCCGCGCGCACTGTAGACTCGACTCGCGACGATGTCGAAAATGCACGCGCGCTTGCCGAGCAGGCTAAAGTGCAATTGGGATACTCGCAGGTCTTCGCTCCAATCAGCGGCAAGGTCAACGTGCGCGCCGCGCGCCAGGGCGAGGTTGTTGCCGCCGGCGCAGCGATCGTCACTATCATGGACCTCAGCGAGACATGGGTCTATGCGCCGCTGCCGGAGACGCAGGCCGATGCCGTACGGATCGGCGACTCTCTGCGCATCGTTATGCCATCGGGCGCCACGCTTCAAGGCAAGGTCATCAACAAATCCGCGCAGGCAGACTTCGCTACACAGCGCGACGTGAGCAGCCGCAAGCGCGACATCAAAACCGTTCAACTCAAGATGCTCATCGATAACCCCGGCGAGAGCTACGTTCCCGGCATGATTGCCGAAGTGTACATTCCGAAAAATAAGCTGGTGAAGCAATGACCAGTCCGGCCATCGAAGTCGCCCATATCGTCAAGCGATACGGCTCCTTTGAAGCTGTCAAGGATGTCAGCTTCTCGGTAGCCGACGGGGAAATCTTCGGTCTGCTCGGCCCCAACGGCGCTGGCAAGAGCACGCTGATCCGCATGATGACCACGCTGATTCCGCTCACCGCCGGTCACGCCGTCATCTCCGGACACGATGTAGCTCGCGAGCCGGACGCGGTGCGCCGCATGATCGGCGTCATTCCTCAGGCGCTCACCAGCGACCCGGACCTTACTGTCGAAGAAAATCTCAGCATCTACGCCAAGCTATACTCCGTTCCCAGAGCCGAGCGCGAGAAAAATATCGCCAGTGTTCTGGAAGCCGTTGATCTCACCAAGTGGCGCGGCGCGCAGGTCAAGACGCTCTCCGGCGGAATGCGTCGTCGCGTGGAGATTGCTCGCGGCCTGGTCCACAACCCCCGCATCTTCTTTCTCGATGAACCAACGACTGGCCTTGATCCCGTCTCGCGAATTGCTGTTTGGGAGATGCTCAGTAAACTGCGCGCCACACGCAACCTCACCATACTGATCACCACACATTACATGGACGAAGCCGACAAGCTCTGCGACCGCCTCGCTATTGTCGATCATGGAACGCTCGTCGCGCTGGGAACACCGCTTGAGCTAAAGCACAATGTTCCCGGCACTAACGTCGTCGAGGTTCACTTTGACCGCGAGACGGAAGAGTGGCAACAGCGCCTCGAACAACTCGAAGGCGTATCCAGCGTGCAGGCGGAAAGCGCGGGATATTATCGTGTTCTAACTTCTTCCGGCTCAAAAACCACCATGCAGTTAGTCGAGTTAGCCGCTTCGTTGGGAGAATCACTAACTTCTCTCAGCGTGCAAAACACTACGCTCGACGATGTCTTCGTTCACTACACCGGCCGCCAGCTTCGCGATGAGCAGGTCAAGCCGCCGGTCTTCATGATACCGCCCCGCCCAGGAATGCAGCCATGAATAGAATGTTCGCCATTGTCGAGCGCGAGATGCGCAAGTTCTTCCG
>CAYOYX010000123.1:0-8429 GCA_964408275.1 uncultured Occallatibacter sp. | reverse complement strand
TGAGCGCGTACGAAGGCATCTGAGCCTTGGTGCGGGGCGGAGGCGTGTCTCTGGACTGACGGCGACGGCTCGTGCCGTGTATCTGCCGCTGATGGCGCGCGCTGCGCGGCAACCGGTAATCGTTGTAGTTGCGGACAACAAAGCCGCCGAAGCGCTGGAGCCGATTCTGCGCGCGGGCTGCGAGTTGACGGGCGCGGTAAACCCAGGCGCCGTGGTGCGGCTGCCGGCTCATGATGTGCTTCCCTTTGAAAATCTCTCTCCTCATCCCGATGTGCAGGAGCAGCGCGCGACCGCGTTGTGGAAACTGGCTACCGGAGCGGTGTCGATACTGATTGCTCCAGTGGAGGCAGCGGCGCTGAAACTCTTTGATCGCGATTATTACGCAGGCCTCGCAGTGATGCTGCGGCGCAGCGAAGAGTTGGATGTAGAGATGCTGACCGCGCACCTTGTTAGCGTCGGCTATACGCAGATGGATCTTGTAGAAATGCCCGGGCAGTTTACGCGGCGCGGAGGAATCCTGGATGTATATTCGCCGGAGACCGACCGGCCGGTGCGCGTTGAATTTTTCGGCGACGAGATAGAGACAATTCGCAAATTCGACCCTGAGACGCAGCGCTCGCAGTCGGCTCTCGACGAAGCGCAGTTATTGCCGCTGACGGAAACGCCGGTAACGGAGCGGCTGCTTGCTGCGGTGCATGGACGACTGAGCCGTCAGAGAGTGGCGGCGGAGGATATAGAGTTAGCGGATGAATTAGTCGCTGCCGGTGGAGTAAGTGTTTTTCCGGGTTGGGAGTTTTTCTCGGTGGTGGCCGGAGCGGATAAGTCGCTGCTGACTCTGCTGCCTAAGTGCGCGCTGTTTATTGAAGAGCCGGCAATGGTGCGCAATCAGATTGATCGCTGGTGGAATAAGGTCGAGCAGCGGCATGAACGCTCTGCGATGGGTTCGCTGATAACTCCGGAAGATATCTATCTGCGCCCCGAGTTACTACAAGCGCAGTTAGAGTCGCACATGGGTCTGGATCTGGATCAGTTAGGCGTTGTGGACGTGCTGGACGAAGATAGAACGCTGGGAGAAATTGAGTTGAGCACGCGGCCCACGCTGCGTTTTCATGGGTCGATTCCGGCGTTTACCGAGCAATTGCGCGCGCTGATGGCGGTGGAAACGCGCATTGTGCTGGCCGCGCCGCATCATAGCGATGTCGAAAGGCTTGCAACAGTCCTGCGCGAGTATCAGATCCCTTATCGTCTCGGCAGCCGCAGTCCGCGCCCCGGAGAGACAGTGCTGGATGAAGCGAGTTATCTGGCGGGCGACCTGCGTGTGCCGGTGATTGTGCGTTCGCCGGTTGCGGTCGGAGTTAGTTTCCTTGACTCGAATGTGATTTTATTCGGAGCGAATGACTTATCGGACGATGCCGATGTGGTGGCGCGCCCGGAGCCGAAACGATCAAAGACAGCTGCTTTTGTCTCTGATTTTCGAGACCTTACTATCGGCGATTATGTCGTTCATGTGGATCATGGGATTGCGCAGTACCAGGGCTTGAAGGAGATTGCGCAAGATGGATTCTCTGTTGAATTCATGATTTTGGAGTTTGCCGACGCTGCCCGGTTATATGTTCCTCTAACCCGATTGGACTTGATTCAGAAGTATCGCTCGACGGATGCTGGGCCTGCGCCCGTGCTAAACAAGCTGGGATCGCAACAGTGGGCCAAAACAAAATCAAGGGTCCGCATGGCCATGCAGGAGATGACCGGCGAGTTATTGAAGTTATACGCTGAGCGAACTACCGCTCAGGGAACATCCTTCTCAAAAGATAATGAGTTTCAACGTGAGTTTGAAGGCTCATTTGATTATAGTGAGACCGATGACCAGTTATCGGCGATCCGAGCCATTAAGTATGACATGGAATCGACGCGTCCTATGGATCGCCTCTTGTGCGGCGATGTTGGCTACGGCAAGACGGAAGTTGCAATGCGGGCGACTTTCAAAGCTGTTCAGGATGGCAAGCAGGTTGCGGTTTTGACGCCGACAACAATTCTATGTTTTCAGCATTATGAAACATTCAAAAAACGATTTGCGCAATTTCCTATTAATATCGAAATGATTTCGCGATTCCGAACCGCAAAAGAACAAAAGGATATTGTTGAGCGTGTCGAGTCGGGGAAGGTGGATATTCTTATCGGCACACACCGGCTGCTCTCCAAAGACATCAAGTTTCAGGATTTAGGCCTGCTGGTGGTTGATGAGGAGCAGCGCTTTGGCGTGCGGCACAAGGAGAGGCTGAAGCAGATGCGCAAGGAGATCGATGTGCTGGCGATGAGCGCAACGCCGATTCCGCGCACACTGCATATGTCGCTGGTGGGCCTGCGCGATATGAGCGTAATCGAGACGCCGCCCAAAGATCGTATGGCGATTCAGACGGTGGTGGCTAAGTTCGATGAGAAGATCATTCGCTCGGCAGTCGAGGTTGAGTTAGAGCGCGGCGGGCAGGTTTACTTTGTGCATAACCGCGTGGAATCGATTTATGAGATAGCTTCACGGATTCAGGAGTTAGTTCCGGCGGCGCGAGTTTGCGTGGGGCACGGGCAGATGCGCGAGGCGGAACTGGAGCGCGTGATGCTGGCCTTCATGCGGCATGAATTCGATGTGTTGGTGGCGACGACCATTATTGAGAACGGATTGGATATTCCGCTCGCGAATACCATGTTGATCAATCGCGCCGACCGGCATGGGTTAAGCGAGTTATATCAACTTAGAGGGCGCGTGGGCCGCTCCAACCGGCGCGCTTATGCTTATCTGTTGATTCAGCCGGAGAAGGAGTTAACGGAGATTGCGCGCAGACGCCTAGCAGCGCTGAAGGAATTCAGCGACCTCGGCGCGGGCTTCAAGATTGCTGCGCTGGACCTGGAACTGCGCGGCGCGGGCAATATGCTGGGAGGCGAACAGAGCGGACACATCGAAGCCGTCGGATTTGAGTTATACACCTCGATGCTCGAGGCCGCGGTGAGAGAGATGAAGGGCGAGTCGAGCGAAGAGCGGCCCGCGACACAACTGAATCTTGGCATTGCGCTGCGCATCGATGAGAGTTATGTGCCGGAAGAGAATCAACGGTTGCGGCTTTACAAAAAGATTGCAGGCGCAGCGAGTGAGGCGGGAGTCGCCGAGGTGCGCGCCGAACTGGAAGATAGATATGGCGCGCCGCCGGATGCTACAGTTTATTTGCTGGAAGCTTCGCTGATCCGGCTTGAGTGCGAGCGGATTGGCATTGCGCAAATCGACCGCAAGCGCGCCGAGCTTCAGATTCGCTTTACGGAGAATGCGGCGATTGATACTAGCCAGTTAATGCGACTGGTCGCGAAGAATGCAAAACGCGGCGCGCAGTTCACGCCGCAGGGTCTATTGAAGTATCCTTTGGCTAACACGCGGAGTGATGAAGTTTTGCTCGAGATTCACGCATTGCTTGAAAACCTGGCGCCCGCGACGGTAAGTGTCTGACGGTTTTCCCCAACCGATGAAAAGAGGTGCGATGAAAAAGATTCATGCGTTGTTTGCAACAGGAGTTGTGATGACTGCTTCGATCAATGTCCACGCTGCGGGAGAGAATTGGAAGCAGCAGTTCGAGAAGGCCTCGGATGAGTTCTTTGATCAGGTGTATTTTCACTATTCACCAACGAATGGGACTCAGGTAGGCTATCACCAATACGATGCGCAACTGGAGGATTACTCGCGCAAGAATATCAACGCAGAGATTGCAGCGCTGAAGCAATTCGAGAAACGCATCGAAGCAATTCATCCCGATGATGCTGCGTCGGATTTTGTTCCGCGAAGCGACCGCGAGATTGTGTTGTCGAATATTCGCTCCGAGTTATTAACTCTGGAAGTGATTCGTCCGTGGGAGAAGAATGCCGATAACTATTCGAGCATCTGCGCAAATGGAGCCTTCACGCTGGTGGAGCGCAAGTTTGCCTCGCCGGAAGAGAGGCTGCGCTCGCTGATAGCGCGCGAAAAACAGATGCCGGTACTGCTGAATGAGGCGCGCGTGAATCTGGAGAATCCGCCTCGTGTTTTTACCGAGATTGCCATTGAGCAGTTGCCGGGGATCGTGAGTTTCTTTGAGCATGATGTTCCGATGGCCTTTGAGGATGCCAGAGACCCAGAGCTCAAAACTCAGTTTGTGCAGAGCAATGCGGCGGTTATCGCTGCGCTGAATAATTATCTAGTCTGGCTAAAGACAGAGCTATTGCCTAAGTCAAATGGCGATTTTCGCATTGGCGCGGAGGCATTCTCGAAAAAACTTCAGTTTGACGAGATGGTGGATTTACCGCTGGATAAGCTGCTGGAAATTGGATGGGCCGACCTGCGCAAGAATCAGGCGCACTTTAAGGAGATCGCGAAGGAGTTGGAGCCTAACAAAGAGCCGAGCGCGGTACTGGAAGAGTTAGGCGAGAATCATCCCGCGCCCGATCAATTATTGAATAGCTTTCGCGCTACCTTCGACGGGTTGATCAGTTTTACTCGCGCGCATCAAATAGTTACCATCCCATCGGATGTGCGCCCGATTGTAGAAGAGACGCCGGCGTTTATGCGGGCGACGACCTTTGCCAGCATGGACACGCCGGGGCCGTTTGAGAAGTACGCGACAGAGGCTTACTTTAATGTAACTTTGCCTGACCCATCGATGACTCCCGCTCAGGTTGAGGGCTATATGCATTCGTTCAATGTCGGCACGGTGATTTCAACGGCGGTGCATGAGGCATATCCGGGACATTACATACAATTTCTTTGGCTGCCGCAAGCGCCGAGCCGGGTGCGAAAGTTGCTGGGCGCGAATACCGACATAGAAGGATGGGCGCATTATTGCGAGCAGATGATGCTCGATGAGGGTTATGGGCAACCGGGCGCTGGAGCCAGGAACGAGCGCGAGGCAAAGTTTCTCAGGCTGGGACAATTGCAGGATGCGCTGCTGAGAAATGCGCGATTTATCGTTGGCATCCAAATGCACAGCGGCAAAATGAGCTTTGATGAGGCTGTGGATTTCTTCCAGAAGGAAGGTTATCAGCCGAAGGAGACGGCGATGGTCGAAACGAAGCGCGGGGCCGGCGACCCGACTTATCTCTATTACACGCTGGGCAAGTTGGAAATAATGAAGCTGCGCGAGGATATGAAGAAGAAGCAGGGCGCGGCGTTTTCGCTGGAGAAGTTTCATGATGAGTTCTTGAAGCAGGGATTTCCGCCGATCAAAATTGTGCGCGAGACGATGTTAGGTGATGGTTCTCCGGCGCTGTAATTGTTGCGTTTATTAGTTTGATTGAGACGAGGGAGGCGAGATGAGCAAGCGAGTACGGAAGGCGGTTTTTCCGGCGGGTGGTTTGGGCACACGGTTTTTGCCGGCGACGAAGGTGATTCCCAAAGAGATGCTGGCGCTGGTGGATAAGCCCATCATCCAGTACGGCGTGGAAGAGGCAATCGCGTCGGGGATCGAGCACATTATTATCGTGACCGGCCGCGGCAAAGGCTCGATGGAGGATCACTTCGATCATAGCTTCGAATTGAATGCGACGCTGGAGCGCAAAGGAAAGCATGAGTTGTTGGCGGTCTCGCGCGGCGTGTCGTCGCTGGCGCGCATCAGCTATGTGCGGCAGAAGGAGCCGCTCGGACTCGGCCATGCTGTGCTATGCGCCAAGGAACTGGTGGGCGATGAACCTTTTGCCGTCTTACTTCCTGACGACGTAGTTGACGCCGAGGTTCCTTGCCTCAAACAAATGATCGACGTCTTCGATGAGCGAGGCGGATCGGTGCTAGGTACAATGACCATCGAAGGGCCAAGCATCAGCGCGTATGGCGTGCTTGCTGGAGCGCCCGAGGCAGGTAATTTGCGTATCTTTAATTGCACCGGAATGGTGGAGAAACCGAAGTTTGCCGACGCGCCCTCGAAGCAAGCTATCGTTGGCCGGTACGTGCTAACACCGCGAGTCTTCGAGTTACTGGAGAAGACAACTCCCGGCGCTGGCGGCGAGATACAACTTACCGACGGCATTCTGGCGCTTCTCAAGGAAGAGAAGGTTTACGGTTATAACTTCGAGGGAAAGCGATATGACGCCGGCGATAAGTTGGGAATGTTAGAGGCGACGGTTGAATTTGCGCTGAAACGCGCCGATCTTGGGCCGCAGTTTCGCGAATACCTGAAAGCGTTGACGCTATAAGTTAGCGAGTCATCAAGTTAGAGAGTTAGCGCCAACTTGCCGACTCGCTTTTCTTACGCCTTCCACTTGATGTTACAACCGATGGAAGGTTGTTGTTCTTTCGGCACGGGCTTGTCGGCGAGCACTAAGTCGATGGCTGCGCGAAGATATTCTCCGGTGACGGCGATACCGTTACCGGGGCGGCTTGCGTCGAATTGTCCCCGATAGACCAAACGAAGATTGGCGTCGAAGAGAAAGAAGTCCGGCGTGCAGGCAGCCTTATAGGCATGAGCCACGGCCTGCGATTCGTCATAGAGATAAGGGAAGACAAAGCCGCAGCTTTCAGCCTGCAGCTTGAGTCCGGCGGGCGAGTCGGCTGGATGCGTGGTTACGTCGTTGCTGCTGATGGCTGCAATGGCGAGGTTCTTGCCGGCATAATCCTTGCCCAGCGCTGCGAGACCCTTCTCGATGTGTTTGACGTAAGGGCAGTGAGCGCAGATGAAGATCACCAGCAGGGCCTTCTGACCGCGAATGCCGTCACGGCTGAGGGTTTTGCCGGTAACAACTTCGGTGAGAGTGAAGTCGGGAGCAATGGTGCCCAGTTCGAGCATGGTGGATTCAGTAAGTGACATGATCTTCTCCGGGTTTGAGTTAGTAAGTCAACGAGTCAGTTCGTTGTACCATTTGATGGATTTTCGTCTTGCATCCTACCGTCACCCTACTGTTAACCAGATAATTACCTGCAAGGTTTTGAAAATAAAATAGGGGGGTAGGGGGGGTACCCTTCGTTGTGTTGCGAACTGCCCTCTCGAGGAGGATAGCCCAATCTCAGTGTATCAGGCTGCCGGAAATAATCTGCAAAGAACTTGCCTCTTCGACGCAGATCACCGCGCGCGTGGATGCTGATGTTCTGGAGTGGCTCAAGTCGCAGCGCAAGGGCTATCAATCGCGCATCAACGCGATTCTGCGGCAGGAGATACGCGGGCGGATGCGGCGAAATAACCATTATCAGGTGGGGTCAACTGAGATTGATGAGGTCAATTTGCTATAATATAGCAGGAAGTAGCAAATCTTGCTCCCGTAAGAGTGGAGGCGCAATCATGCCAGATGTTCAAAAAGTCAGCATTGCTTTGACCGGCGAGCAGATAGTTGCTCTCAAAGCCGCCGTCGAAACCGGCGAATACGCCACCACCAGCGAGATTGTGCGCGAGGCAATCCGGGACTGGCAGTTCAAGCGCGAGTTGCGCCAGGAGGATTTGAAGCGCCTGCGCCAGCTTTGGGACGAAGGCAAGAAGAGCGGCACGGCCACGCCTGTTGATTTCCAAGCCGCGCGGCGCGAGGCACGGCAGCGATTGACGACCGGCACTGTGGATCAAGCACTTGCGAGTTGATCTCATCTGGACCCCGCAAGCACGGGAAGATTTGGTCGAGATTTATACATATATCGGTTGCGACAATCCTGCCGCAGCCGAACGCGTATTCAACGCGCTCGAAACCAAGGTGGAACTGCTCGGCGAATTCCCGCGGCTTGGCGTGAGGCGTCCTGAGATTCGGCCCTCCACGCGTATGCTCGTCGAAGGCGCGTACCTTATCCTTTACGAGACGCATCCCGATAGCGATAAGGGCAACATTGACGAAGTGGAGATCGTACGAATCGTGGACGGACGACGGAATCTGAAAAATCTATTTTGAGTTGGATCGCATTTCAGGCCCGAAAATCCGGACCTGGGAAACCAACTGATCACTGTTCACTGCGAATGTGATCAGTCAGTAATTCAAAGCAGAACAACCGCAGATCCTTCGACTCACCACCCCCGAACTGAAAGACGTTCGTGGGCTCGTTCGTTCAGGATGAACGGTGTTTAGAAATGCTTCATTTCGCAGCGCCCCTACGGGGCGCGTGATCGTACTGCACAGCATCTCAGGACTGCGCTGCGCTTGTCCTGGGCTATTATCCTTTCCTCCCTCCGGGAGGAGATAGAACCCGTTCATCATTGGACGTAACTCGACGGCGCGAGTTGGTTCGCTCAGGATGACAGCGTTGTGCTACTACGAACATCTGATGCAGGACACTAATCGATCTTGATCTTCCTCAACAGGCGGAAGTCGCTGAGCATTTTTCCGGTGCCGAGGACGACCGAGGCCAGCGGATCGTCGGCGACGGAGACGGGCAGGCCGGTCTCCTCGCGGATGCGCTTGTCGAGATTCTTGAGCAGCGCGCCGCCGCCGGTGAGGACGATGCCGCGGTC
>CAYOYX010000122.1:0-8530 GCA_964408275.1 uncultured Occallatibacter sp. | reverse complement strand
CGCTTGGTACTGCGTTTTACGCGGGGCATAACGATTTCTCCATTTTGCGTTCGGTTGAGCGGCTGGAGGCAGGAGGCTCCGGTCCTGACGGACGAGAGCGGTAAACCTCTTCACTCGCTTTTACAAGCCTTGATTTCTCGATTGATCGGATTTGATAATCCGTCTTTCAATCGGGGGCTCTGCAACGCGTTTGCGGGAGCCCTGAAGAGCCGATTCCTCCTTGGGAATCAGCGCAGCAATCAGGCGTAAGGAATCATGCGCGCTACCTTCTTGTAGTCGCCATCGGAAACCAGCAGGGTCCGGCCCAGCTTGCGCTTCACTTTTGGCGATTTCGAAGTAAGGATGTGCCGCGTCTTCGCCTGGCCCCGCTTGATCTTGCCGGTGCCAGTCTTGCTGAAGCGCTTGGCCGCGCCCGTATGGGTCTTCAACTTGGGCATTTTGTTCTCGTTTGTCCGTCTGAGCAGGTGTTTCCACGTTGACGCTCTGACGCATCGCCCGTGAGACAGGTATCTCCCTGCCCTCTTGAGGCTTTATCCAGTATACAGCAGAGCTTCGCCGCTTGCACTTTTCCACCATTGTCCCGTTTCGGCTCAGGATTCCATTTGCGTCTATCAACGGCTAATTTACCGCGCTGCTTCGTTGTATCGTGATGCGCCGTGAATGTAGTGTTAGGACGATGGCCGTCCTCTCTGTCGATCTCGCAACCCGCCGTTGGTCCGATCTGGGGATCGTTGTCCTGGAGCGGGTGCGCGCCGCGCAGACCGGGAAGCTGTGGGGCGATGGTCCAGGTCTCCCGCTTAAGTCAGTCTTTGCTCCGCCAGCCGAACCGGAGGCGCAGGAGAGCCACATCGCCTGCGAAATTATCCCCTGGAACGATGCAGGTCCGGTCGATGCCGAGATTCTGGCCGGACGGCTCAACCACCTCTGCGGAGTGCGCGGCATCCGAGTGCTGCTGCTGGATGGCCCGCAGGCCTGGAAGTCCAGTACGAACGGCTTGGAACACTCCCGCGTCAGCGAGCGCCAACTGAACACGGCGGCCAAGACCGGCCTGCCGGGCATGGTAAAGCCGCTCACTTATCGCCCTTTCGCCGAGTTCTGCCTGGACGTTTACGACGCGCTCTGCCGGCGAGGCTGGCGGAGACTGGAGACGCGCGAGCAGCCCAGTTCAAAACACGATCAGGAGCGCGTACTGGTGGAGAGCTACCCACACGCGGCCTGGAAGTCGCTGGGGCTGAAGCCTCTGCCCTCGAAGCGCCGCGCCAAGGTCAGCGATCTGGCTGAGGCCTTCGGCGCGCTGCGGGCGCTGATGCCGCTCACCGTCAACCGTCCGCCCAATCACGACCAGTTGCAGGCCATCGTCGGCGGATTGCCTGGTCTGGCTCTGGAAGAGCGCAACACTGCCGGAGCGCGCATTGTAGGCAATCCTCCGCGCCGCGAAGAAGGCCACTGGCGCGAAGGCTTCATCGTACTGCCCGTTCCTCCGAAGAGTACGCTTGGCCTGCGCTGGCTTCACTAAAACTAAGGCCAGTGAGGCAGACCCTGGTCCCAAACCCGGGATACGGCGCGCCCTTTTGTTCGATAGGTGGAAATGGCCGCCTATCCTACTGTACCGGCGGGGATGGCGGACGCGTCGCGGCGGCTTGCGTAGGTGCCGCGGGCGACTTGGGCTTGGGGGTGTCTTGCTTTTTGGCGGGAGCAATGATGGCGTGGAGGATGGTGCCTTCCATGCGCGGCATGAACTCGACTATGCCCGCATCGCCGATGTCCTGGATGAGGCGGTTGATAATAGCGTAGCCCAACTCGCGGTGAGCCATCTGGCGGCCGCGAAAGCGCAGGCTGGCCTTGACCTTGTCGCCCTCATTGAGGAAGCGCACGGCCTGATTCTTCTTGGTCTGGTAGTCGTGATCGTCCACGGTGACGGAGAACTTGCATTCCTTGACCGTGATGACCTTCTGCTTCTTCTTGGCGGCGCGGTCGCTCTTTTCCTTCTCGTAGAGGAAGCGGCCGTAGTCCTGAATGCGGCAGACCGGAGGCACGGCGTTGGGCGAAACCTCGACCAGATCAAGGCCGCGTTCACGGGCAATCCTCAACGCCTCAAAGGGCGGAAGAATGCCTAACTGTTCACTGTTTTCATCGATGACGCGAATCTCTCTCGCGCGAATCTTTTCGTTGATGCGAATAAATGACTTGGCCGAACGTTTGTCGAGTGCGATGGGCTCCTCCAAAAGTCGCCGCTGCCCGCCTGCCGGCATGAGCCGGACTGCCACGGGTAGATGACGCAACCTGAGTATAGCATTGGCTTGGCGCGGGTGAACAAAGGGTTTATGGGGTAATTTTGCCGACGACGCTTCATGGATCGAGTCTGCCGATTTACTTTGTGAAAATTGTAGTATTTTATATATAGGTAGAAAGTTAGGAGGTAAGGTACCATGCCATTGAGTATCAAGGCACCTGAGGCCGACCGTCTGGCTCACAAACTGGCTGCCCTTACCGGGGAGACCATGACGACTGCGGTTATCAACGCGATGCGCGAGCGGCTGGAGCGGGTTGAGCGCAAGCAACTGAGCAAGGCAGCGCTTCTTGAAGAAGTCCGGGCTATTAGTCACCACTGTGCTTCGCTGCCGGTGCTGGATACGCGCAGTGAAGATGAGATTCTCGGTTACGACGAGAACGGCATTCCAGCATGATTGTGGATACTTCGGCAATGATCGCCATCCTGCTGGAAGAGCCGGAAGGTCATCTCTTCGACGTAACGATTCTCAATGCAGCCGATTGCAGAATCTCGTCGGCAACATATCTTGAAGCGGCGATGGTTATGCTGGGGCGAAGAGGCCCGGAGGGAATGCGCGCCCTGGATATGCTGATTTTTCGATTTGGAATCAAAATCATTCCCTTTACCGAGTCTCATGCGATTCTGGCGAAGTACGCATTCGAGCGCTACGGCAAGGGACGCCATCCAGCCAAGCTGAACTTTGGCGACTGCATGGCCTATGCGCTGGCCAAGGAAACCGGCGAAGAGTTGCTCTTCAAGGGAACGGATTTTGGGCTGACAGATGTTGCTGTTGCTCCGTACTGAGTTTGCTTCTGCTCAGCCATCACAGCCTCCAGCGCTCCTTCGGCGTTCAACCCGGTTACACGTAGCCGCATGAGCCGGTTGGCATCGATGCGGCCCACGAACTCCACAGGCAGGAAATTCTCGGTCAGCGCAGCGGTTCGGCCACGCGCCTCTAACTCCGCTGACGTGTGCAGCGTAATCGCCTCCAACTCGCGGCCTACAAAGCGGCGGCGATGGGCTTCAGATTTTTCCGCGGCAAGCGCGCGAAGGATGGCCATGCGTTCGGCAACCAACTCGGTGGGAACTGGCTGCTCGGCGTGGAGAGTCCAAGCGGGCGTGGACGGACGCGGCGAAAAGGGAAAGAGATGCAAATAGCCGAAGGGCAGTGAGCGAATGAATTCGATGGTCTCGTTAAATTCGGCATCGGTTTCGCCGGGAAAGCCGACCATCACATCCGCGCCCAGCGTCAGCTCCGGTCCGGCTGCATGGACGAGCGCAGCGACCTTCTCCGCGTAGTGCCAGGGACGATAGCGGCGGTGCATCCGGCGAAGGACAGCATCGGAGCCGGATTGGAGCGGCAGATGAGCGTGGCGCGCGAGACGGCTGCCGCCAAACTCCGACAACAGAGCTATTAAATCAGCGTCCCAATCCATTGGCTCGATGGAGCTGAGGCGCAGGCGGGGCAGCGCGGTCAGATCGAATATCTGATGCACAAGGCGAGCCAGCGTTGGGCGGGGTGAGTCAGAGAGATCGCGTCCCCAGCGTCCGAGATTGATGCCGGAGAGGACCAGTTCGTTGCCACCGGCGGCGACGAAGCCTTCGACCTGGCGTAGAACGCTGGCTGCGGACAGGCTCTTCGATGAGCCGCGCGTCTGAGGAATGACGCAGAATGTGCAACGGTTTCCGCAGCCCTCTTGAATTTTGAGGTTGGGGCGTGTCTGCGTGCCGGGAACGATCTGCGGACCTTCAAGAAAGGAGTGGGCAAAGCTGTCGTCGGCCCAGACTGGGATTATTGATTTCAGTGTCACCAAGCCATGCAGATTGTCTTGCGATTCAGCAGGGGCTAAAGCTCCATGTATATTTACTGGCATTTGCGGCACGACTGAAGTCGTGCCCTGATACAGAGACTTCTCAATTTCAAGATTATCCAGCTCTAGATTATCCAGCCCGAGGATGATCTGCGGGGCGAGGGCCTTGTGGCTGTTGCCGACCACGGCGGCCACTCCCTTCAGGCTCGCCAGCTCCTCTGGCGCGCGCTGGGCGTAGCAGCCGGTGACCACGATTTTTGCAGCCGGATTGATTCGGTGCGCGCGGCGGATGAAGGCGCGGGCTGCGCGGTCGGCCTCGGCTGTGACGCTGCAGGTATTGACCACGACGAGATCGGCCGTGGAAGAATCAGCCTCGCAAAGCCCTGCATCGCGCAGGCGCTCGCTGATGGCCTCGCCATCGGCGCGAGCGGCGCGGCAGCCGAAGTGCTCGACATGAAAGGCGGAGGCCATGATTTCAGTCTACGATCTTCCGGCGGCGTACTCCTGATCGGTGACCGGCTCCAGCCAGACAACGTCGATATTGTTCGCGTCGGCCTCTTGCAGGGCTAGATGGACCATCGTGCTGCCGGAGCGAGCGCCGTGCCAGTGACGTTCGTTGGGCGCGATGATCACCGTGTCGCCGGGATGAATTTCGCGGACGGGCTGGCCTTCATGCTGCACCAGGCCCGAGCCGGCCAGCACGTGCAGAACCTGGCCAAGCGGATGCGTGTGCCATGCTGTGCGCGCACCCGGCTCAAAACTCACGCGGAAGGCGCGCAGGCGCGATGGCTCGGCGGCGACTGCGATCTCATCGATCCAGACGCTGCCGGTAAACCACTCTGAAGGGCCTTTGCGGCTGGGGCGCTCGTTGCCGGCGAGGATTTTCATCGAGACCTCCTGCCGAATGGATGCGGAGTGGAGGGCTTGGATGCTTGCCTTGGTGATACCCCCACCCCTATTTTGGACGCAAATTCCTTTGTTTCATGAGTTTACGGGTAGTGTTGCGCTGTAAAATCGTCAAAACAAAGGAGTTCCCTACAAAATCCTCCTGGATAAGGAGTTACGGGACTAGGGACTAGGGACTAGGGACTAGGGAATAGGGAATAGGGAATAGGGAATAGGGAAAGCACCGGGATTTGGTTGGTGGTCATGGATTGATTGTGCGCGTTGGAGGGGAAATAATGTGCAAAGGACTGGTCGTCCAGGCGGAGGGCGCTTGCACGCCTTGGGGTTCGTGGATTCCCCGGTCCCCAAATGCGAGGGACCGGGGGCACCCGCGGAATGGATGGGGCACTCGGCGGAATGGTTCTACTGCGATGAGTTGGAAGACCTGTTGGCGCAGTCAACGCCATAGGCATCGAGCACATCCGGCAGCGTCACAAGACCTTCCAATTTGTGAATATTCGCGCGATGGACGACCGGCAGGAGATCGAGATGGTGTTTGCTCATTCGTTCCAGCGCCAGATGCAGGGCATGATCTGCGTGGAGATGCGGAACGTGGAGGGTTTCCACGATCTCTTTGAGCGGCTGTTCTTTCTTCCCATCGATGAAGGCGCGTTCCAGAGTCTCTTTGGTCAGCATTCCCAGAAAGTAATTCTTATCGGCAACGGGCCAGACGCGGAGTTGGCTGGATCGAGTTAGTTCGACGGCATCCTCAACGCGCATTTGCGCGGAAAGCGTTTGCGACGATTGCCGCATGATCTGAGCCACGGTTCGCTGATAAGGTTCTTCGCGAGTGCCGCGGGTAGGCAAATGAATACCATCTTGATGAGCCAGGGCCTCGTAGATAGGTTCCCTCTGAAATCGGGAGGAGATAAAGAAGCTGGTCAGGTTTGCAATCATCAGCGGCACAATGACCGCGTAGTCGCGCGTCATTTCAAAGATCATCAAAACCGATGTCATGGGAGTGCGCACGATGCCTGCGAAGAGCGCGCCCATGCCGACCAGCGCATAAGCGCCGGGGGTTGCGGTGTATCCCGGCAACAAGCCGTGAGCCAGGGTGCCGATGGCGCCGCCGAGCATGGCGCCGAGAAACAGACTGGGGCCGAAGATGCCGCCGGCGTTTCCCGAGGCGTAGCTGACGGTGATGCCGAAGAGCTTGAGGACGACGAGCAGCAGCATCAACTTGAGCGCCATGCTTCCATTCAGCGCATTGCCGACGTAGGTATACCCGACACCGAGAACCTGCGGCACCATCCAGCCCATCAGACCAACAGTTACGCCACCTACGACGGGATGCCACCAGCGCGTCCTCGTGGGCAGATGCAAAAAGAATTTTCGCATCCCTAGCAACAGTCGGGTAAAGGCTACCGACAAAAAGCCGCCGGCGATGCCCAAGAGGGCGTAAATGGCGAGTTCCAGCGGATGCACCAGAGTGTACTGCGGCACTTGAAAGAGCGGGTCATTGCCGAGCAAGAGGCGCAAGACAGCCCAGGAAGTTGCTGATGCGAGCACGACGGAACCGAGAATCGGCGCGTGCATATCTCCCATGACCTCTTCGAGGGAAAACAAGACAGCGGCCATTGGAGTATTGAATGCAGCGGCGATGGCGGCAGCGGCTCCAACAGGAATCAAAGCCTTTACTTTTTCGGGGCGCAATCCGAGCCATCTGCCGAGGACCGATCCGATTCCTGCGCCGACCTGGACGGATGGTCCCTCGCGGCCGAGGGGTATCCCGCTTGCAAGTGTGGTTGCAGTGCAGAAGAACTTGCCCAATACAGTGCGCAGGGAGATGAATCCATCCCGAGCGAAGAGGGCAGCCTTGGTCTGGGGAACGCCGCTGCCTCTGGCGTTCGGGAAAAACCGATAGAGCAATACGCCCATGGCGAACGACCCCGCCACGGGGACAAGCACACGCCTCCATGCGGCGCTGCCCACGGGATAGAGGCGCATCCCCAAGCGCTCCGTGAGCACGATGAATGCCACCACTGCAAGCCCGGTGAGCGCGCCGATCAGCAGCGAGAGAAGAAGAAAGACCTGCTCTTCGCGCTGCTGAAGATGAGCTGTCAAACGCGCCCGGATGGCTGTAATCCAATTGATTTTCGGCTCGCTCTCATTGACGGAAGGAGAGGACATAAGTCCAGTTTACGCGAAGGCATTTCAGTCTCAGAGAACAACCTTTCAGAATGACAAACGCGAATTAACGCAGAACGGCCACCCCGGAGGATGGCCGCTGTGTGTTGGTTGGGAAGAGCGCGTGATTACTCGCTCTTGTCGCTCTTCTCGCTCTTCCAGTTGATGAGGTCGCCGAGGGTTGTGGTGGAGCTGGAGACGGGAGCTTTGTGGCTCTCCTTCTTGTGGTGCTCGGTGTGCGGGCGGCTGGACTCGTGATGGCTGCCAGACTCTGAAGCTGCGCGCAGGCTCAAGCCCACCTTCTTTTCTTCGACGTTGATCTTGATGATCCGGAACTCGTGCTCCATGCCGGTTTCGAGCTTGGCGTCAGCATCTTCGCCCGCCTCGGAGATGTGGCAGAGGCCCTCGACGCCTTCGGCGATCTCGACAAATGCGCCGAATTGCGCGGTGCGCAAGACCTTGCCGTGAATCATCTCGCCGATGTGGTGGGAGGCAAAGAAGCTTTCCCAGACATCGGGCTGAAGCTGCTTGATGCCGAGCGAGAGGCGGCGATTCTGCGGCTCGACGCCGAGAACGACAGCCTTGACCTTTTCACCCTTCTTGACGATCTCAGAAGGATGCTTGACGCGCTTGGTCCAGCTCAGGTTGGAGACGTGAACCAGGCCATCGATGCCGTCTTCGATTTCGATGAAGGCGCCGAAGTCGGTGAGGTTGCGGACGCGGCCCTCGACGATGGTTCCGGCAGGATACTTGTCGGTGAGATTCTCCCAGGGATTCTCAAGGAGCTGCTTCATGCCGAGCGAGATGCGGCGGTCGGCGGGATTGACGCTGAGGACAACCGTCTCAACTTCGTCTCCCGGCTTGACCAGCTTGGAGGGATGCTTGAGGCGCTTGGACCAGGTCATCTCAGAGAGATGAACGAGGCCTTCAATGCCTTGCTCCAACTCGACAAATGCGCCGTAGTCCGTAACGGAAAGGACGCGGCCTTTGACATGTGCGCCGACGGGATAACGCTCAGTGGCGTCAAGCCAGGGGTCGGGGGTGAGCTGCTTGAAGCCAAGCGAGACGCGCTGCTTATCCTTGTCGAATTTGAGCACCTTGACCTGAATCTCGTCGCCGACATTGACGAGATCGCGTGGGTGAGTGAGGCGTCCCCAACTCATGTCGGTGATGTGCAGGAGGCCGTCGATGCCGCCGAGATCGACGAATGCGCCGTAGTCGGTGAGGTTCTTGACGGTTCCTGTCAGGATGGTGTCTTCGCCGAGATGCTCGAGGGTCTGCGAGCGGCGGGCGTTCTGCTCTTCTTCGAGAATTTCCTTGCGGCTGACGACGACGTTGCCGCGCTTTTTGTTGAGCTTGATGACGCGGACTTCAA
>CAYOYX010000121.1:0-8614 GCA_964408275.1 uncultured Occallatibacter sp. | reverse complement strand
CCCGTTATGCCGAGCCGATGGCGCGGCTGATTGAAGAGTTGAAGAAGCTGCCAGGGGTAGGCACCAAGAGCGCCCAGCGCTTTGCATTTCATATTCTGCGCTCCAGCGACGAAGATGCGGTGGCGCTGGCAGAGGCGGTGCGCGGACTTAAAGCCGGACTGCGTCTCTGTTCGCTCTGCAACAACGTCACCGACGTTGATCCCTGCGCCTACTGCGCCAGCCCCACGCGCAACCATCGCCAGGTCTGCGTTGTCGAGGAGCCGACCAGCATTGCCGCAGTCGAGCGGGCGCGCGGCTCACAAGGCGGCTATCAAGGCGTCTATCACGTGCTGCATGGAACGCTCTCGCCGCTGCACGGCGTGGGGCCGGATCAGTTGCGGACAGGCACACTTATCGCCCGCGTGGAGCGCGGCGAAGTGGACGAGATTATTCTCGCCACCAGTCCCACGCTCGAAGGCGAGGCCACGGCTCACTGGCTGGCGACGGCGCTGCGCTCGCCTTCGGTCAAGATCACGCGCATTGCAACGGGCGTTCCCGCGGGCAGTGACATCGAGTATGCTGATGAGGTGACGATGGCGCGCGCTCTCGATGGACGGCGAGAGATTTAGTCTTGCTTCATCATGAGTTGTTCACCTGAATGCAACCCAACAAACATATACTGGAAACAATCACCAACCGCGGCGCCCGACCTGCGGACCCCAATTGGAGCAACCCCCATGCTGCAAACCGCAACGCAAAGCGAAGACCAATCCGCGACCTCAAATTCTGAAGCCATCATTCGCGCCGAGGGAATCGAGAAGTACTACGCGCAGCCCAGCCAGAACCGCATTCAGGTGATCTCCGCCACTGATCTATCCATCGTTCCGGGCGAGATCGTCGCGCTGCTCGGCCCCTCAGGCTCCGGCAAATCGACGATGCTGCGTATGTTGAGCGGCCTCTCCACGCCCACCGCGGGGCAGGTCTACTGGCATGAGAAGCCCATCGCCGGGGCGGAGATCAACGTCTCGATTGTCTTTCAGAGCTTCGCGCTTTTCCCCTGGCTTACGGTGCTGGAAAACGTCGAAGCTCCGCTGCAAGCGCGCGGCGTCGATGCCGATGAGCGCCGCGACCGCAGCATGAAGATGCTGGACACGGTCGGACTCGACGGCTTCGAGGCCGCGTATCCCAAGGAGTTATCGGGTGGCATGAAGCAGCGCGTCGGCTTTGCCCGCGCGCTGGTCGTCGAGCCGGAGGTTCTCTTCATGGACGAGCCATTCAGCGCTCTCGATGTGCTCACTGCCGAGAACCTGCGCAGTGAATTGCTCGAGCTCTGGGCCAACAAGACCATGCCCACCAAGGCCGTCTTTCTGGTTACGCACAACATTGAAGAAGCGGTGCTGCTGGCCGACCGCATCATC
This sequence comes from uncultured Occallatibacter sp., assembly GCA_964408275.1. Taxonomy (GTDB): domain Bacteria; phylum Acidobacteriota; class Terriglobia; order Terriglobales; family Acidobacteriaceae; genus Telmatobacter. The sequence goes on along the minus strand of CAYOYX010000121.1, from coordinate 7,217 downwards.
GTTCTGGGAAAAAATCCCGGCCACATTCGCACCGACTTCAAGGTGCAGCTTGCACAGCCGCGCGACCGCAAATCGGAGAACTTCACGCAACTGGTCGATTACATCTACAAAGTCCTCACTATGCCGGATGTTGTTCCGGCCCAAGCGCCCGATCAACAATCTTGGCCGATTCGCGATCAGCGCCAGATGCACTATCAGATGCTGCCGCACGCGCGTCCCGGCGGCATCGCCGGCCTGCTGGAATTGCTCATTGACAAAAACGGGCGCGACGACATCTACCGCCTTGCCGACGAACTTAGCTTCGAGATCGATGACCTGCTGCCGATTGTCGATGCGGCGCAACTGCTCGGCTTTCTGCAAATCGAAGAAGGCGATGCAGCCATCACCGCAAGCGGCACAGAGTTCGCCAACTCGGAGATTCTTCGCCAAAAAGAACTCTTCCGCGATGCCGCCGTCTCTCACGTCCTGCTCTTCCGCCAGATTCTCCGCGCTCTCGAAACCAAGCGCGACCACACTGTTCCTGAAGACTTCTTCCTCGATATGCTCGACGAGCAGTTCAGCGAGGAAGAATGCCAGCGCCAGATTGAAACCGCTGTCGCATGGGGACGCTACGCCGAACTCTTCGACTACGACGCTAGCCATCGCCGCTTCGTGCTGCCCGATGCGCAGGATAACGAGATTGCCGCGGGAGACGAAGCCTAGTGAAGATCGAACACGCGCTTGTCCGCCCACTCATCTCCAAACGCACCTGGCCGTTTCTCATCGATGCGACCGTGATTCTCTGCTGCCTCGCGTTTTTCATCGCGATGATTCAGTTGGGCACTTACTGGATGGCGCGGCCCATGCCCGCTGTCGTTATCTCGCACTCGGTTCGCGCGCTGCCGCTCTACGCCTTCTACTCCGTCGCGCGCATCAGCATCGCTTATCTCTTCAGCCTCGTCTTCGCTGTCAGCTACGGATACATCGCCGCTTACAATCCTCGCGTTGAAGCCTGGATGATTGCCGTCCTCGACATCCTCCAGTCCATCCCCGTGCTCAGCTTTCTTCCCGGCGTGATGCTGGCGATGATGGCGCTGATTCCCGGTCATCAACTTGGCATCGAATTAGGCTCCATCCTGCTCATCTTCACCGGCCAGGTCTGGAATATGGCCTTCAGTTTTTACTCCTCGCTGAAGAGCATTCCACGCGAGATGATCGAGGCCTCGCGCATCTATCGATATTCAAAGTGGCAGCGCTTCTGGCAGCTTGAAATGCCCTTCGCCGCCATCGGCCTGATCTGGAATTCGATTGTCTCGGTCGCCGGCGGCTGGTTCTTCCTCATAGTCTGCGAGATGTTCGCCTTCAGAGGAACCAGCTTCCGCCTGCCCGGCCTCGGCAGTTATCTGCAAACCGCGGCTGAGTCGCAGGATATGCACGCCCTGCTTTGGGGACTCATCGTTCTCGTGCTTATCATCGTCGCAACTGATCAGTTGATCTGGCGGCCGCTGATTGCATGGAGCGACAAATTCAAATTCGAGCAGACCGAATCCGCCACGCGCGTTACTTCGCCGATTCTTACTCTGCTGAGCAAGCCCAGCGCGCTCACCCGCCTGCCCGGCCGCGTCTGGGGCGGCGTGGAAGAAGGCATCTTCCGCAGGCTCTCGAAGACTCGCGAATGCCGCACCGTTCAGCCCATCGATGACGACACGAAGAAAGGCGGTCGCCTGATTCTTATCGTTGTCGGCGTCTGGGCCGGTTTGGTAATTCTCTGGGGCATCTACAAAGCCATACAAATCGTCCACGGCGTCACCGCCGCCGACATTCGCCTGCTCTTTCTCGGTGCGGGCGCAACCTGGCTGCGCGTCAACGCCGCCATCGCCATCGCCGCGCTGTGGACGATTCCCGTCGGCGTCACGATCGGCTCCAATCCACGGCTGGCGCGTTATCTGCAACCCATCACGCAGGTCGTCGCCTCGGTTCCGGCCACCGCGCTCTTTCCCGTCCTGATGCTCGGTTTGATTCGCATCGGAGGCGGACTCGGCATCGGCTCCATCGCACTTATGTTGCTGGGCACGCAGTGGTACATCCTCTTCAACGTCATTGCCGGTGCAATGGCGATTCCTTCTGACTTGAAAGAGGCCGCCGAGGTCTATCGCTTCACGCGACGCCAGCGCTGGACAAAGTTGATTCTGCCGGGAATCTTTCCTTATCTCGTCACCGGCATGATCACCGCTTCCGGCGGCGCGTGGAATGCATCGATTGTCTCCGAGTACTTTCACCTCGGCGATCAAACTCTGCAAACTCTCGGTCTGGGAGCGCAGATCAGCGCCGCCAGTGACAGCGGACGCTTTTCCATCCTCTTGCTCGCCACCGTGCTGATGGCCACGATGGTGGTCACCATGAATCGCCTCGTCTGGCGCCGCCTCTACCGCCTCGCCGAGACGCGTTATAAACTCGAAGGTTAGCGCACGAGCAATTTCACGAAGATTTTTTGCCGATCATTATCGATCAATCAGGCACAATAGTTGTATGAGCATCGACCAAATCTCCGTGCTTTTCCTATTCCCTAGTCCCTATTCCCTATTGCCTGCTCTACCCCCCACCCCCTACCCCCCCTCTTTTATTTTCAAAACCTTGCACATAATTTTAACCAACATAATATCTATAGGTTACAAAAAACAACATCGCCAATTTTCCCACACTATGAAATCGGGACAGAATTTTCCTGCCGTTTACGCAAGCGCAATGAAGGTGAACGGGGGAGCAGTGTGAGCGCTTTCGGGAGGAACAGATGATTCGTGTCGGTTTGGTCGGCTTCGGAATGGCGGGGCGAGTCTTTCACGCGCCGTTGATCTCCTCGGTTGAAGGGATGGAACTGGCCGCTGTCGTCGAGCGCCACGCCAACCAATGCGCCGAACGCTATCCGGGCGTCAAAACCTGCCGCTCACTGGATGAGTTGCTGGCCGACGCAACAATCAAACTGGTGGTGGTAGCCACGCCCAATACAATGCACTTCCAGCAAGCCCGGCAGATTTTACAGGCCGGTAAAAATGTGGTCGTGGACAAGCCGATGGGCGTCACCTCGGCCGAGATTGCGCAGTTGATGGAGCTGCCGGCGGCGCGTGGAGTGCTGCTTGCTCCCTTTCATAATCGTCGCTGGGATGGCGACTTCCTGACCATCAAAAAACTCTTGCATGAGAACGCGCTGGGCCGCCTCGTTTCGCTCGAATCCGTCTTCGACCGCTGGAATCCCGGATCGACGCGCCGCCCCTGGAAGGACGATCCCGCGCAGGGCGGCAGCGCGCTGCTTGACCTCGGCACACATCTCGCCGATCAGGCTCTTACGCTCTTCGGCAAGCCGGAGTCCGTCAGCGCAGAGGTGCTGCGCGAGCGGGACGGCGAAGGCGCGAACGACGCCTTCACTGTGCGGCTGCGCTATCCTGGCCACTCAATCACATTGGCTTCGAGCTGTTTGGCGGCGCTCGCACGGCCTCGCTATCATCTCCGCGGAAGCAAAGGCAACTACTGGAAGTTTGGAGTGGACCCGCAAGAAGCCGCGCTTAATAAGGTCACACGCATCGACGATACTGCTTGGGGTCAGGATCCGTCCGCCAACTGGGGCACACTCTCAGTGGATGTGGACGGCGGGAAAGTTACGCGCCCAGTCGAGCCGGTTATCGGAGACTATCGTTGCTATTACGCGGGCATTCGCGATGCACTGCTCGGCAAAGCGCCCGCGCCGGTCACCGCTCTCGATGCGTGGCGCGTGGCGCGGTTGCTGGAGTGGGCCGCGGAAAGCTCCGACAAGCGCCGCGAAATTCTTTGCGACTGGAGCGAAGAGCCGAAATAATTCCAGACGATAATTGCACGTCGAAGCGTACGAATTTCACTTCGCGCCTGCCCGCTCCTTCTCCACCAGCGGCACCCAAAAGCGGAAGCATGCGCCTTTTCCCAGGGCACTTTCGGCCTCGATCTCTCCGCCGTGCGCGGCCAGAATCGCGCGGCTGATCGCCAGACCCATTCCTGTTCCCTTGCCTTTGAGGACGCCTTTTTTGCCGCGATAGAACTTGTCAAAGATAAAGGGCAGATCAACGGCATCGATGCCGGGACCGTCATCCTCGACGCGAAACTCCAGCCGCTCTCCGCTGCGCCGGCAGCCGAGCAGGATGCGCCCGCCGGTTGGAGTGTAGCGCGCCGCATTCTCCAGCAGATGATGCAAGACGCGGCCCAGCAGGTGCGGATCAAACCATGCGGCCTTGTCTTCATCTTCAACTGCAATCACCATGCGATGCTTCGCTAGAGTCTTGCGCGACTCCTCGACTGCCTGATCGAGCAGCGCGCGCGGATGATGCGGCACCGGGCGGACCTCGACGACGTTGGCGTCGATCTGTGCCATCTCGACGGCTTCGCCGATCAACCGGTCGAGCCGCGCGCTCTCCTCATCAACAATGGCGGCAAGCTCCCGCTTTACGCTCGCCTCCAGCCCTTCGTCCTCAACCAGCGTGGTTGCGGCGGCGCGAATGGCGGTCAGCGGCGTTCTTAACTCATGTGTCAGCGAGTCGATCAGCGCGACCCTCAGCCGTTCTCCCTCGCGCGCCGCCTCCATGTGCGCCGAGGCCTCCGTTGCCGTGGCGCGAGTAAGCGCAATCGCCACCTGTGCGCTGACTGCCGTGGCCATTTCATGCGAAAGCCGCGCCGGCCGCAGCCCAAGCGCACCCACCGGCGTGAGGCCCATCATCAGCGTTCTCACCGTAAAGCCGTTCGGTATGACCAGCGTCGGATTCTGGCCCAAGGTCATCGCTCGCAGGCTTGCCTGGATGCTCAGAGGCAGATCAGGAGCTGATGTGTAGAACTGGTCATGATCGCGAACGTAGAGCACCACCCCATCGAGCGCGAAGATGCGTTCGATCAGCCGGGGCAGGTCGCGGATCAGGCCAGAAGGATCCTCTTGCAGCATCATCTCCTGGCTGAGGTTGTAAAGTCGTTCCACGTCCTCGCGGCGCTCGTCGGCATGTCGTGTCTGGTTGCGCGCCCGCTGCGCCACGCCGCTCACCACGGTGCAACTCAGCAGGAATGAGATCATCGCCACCCACTCCTGCGCGCCGGCCAAACTGAAGTCATGGTAGGGAAGCAAAAAGTAATAATCGAAAAGCAGTGCGCAAAGAGCCGCGATGAAGAGCGCCAGCCGCTGCCCGGCCTGGGTGGATGACCAAACCACCAGCACCAGGAAGACCATCCCCGCCGCGGTTGAATCGGCGTGCAGCCAGATCAACGGAATCGTGGCCAGCGCCACCAGCAGCGTTCCCACAAGCCAGTGGTGAATTCCCTTCGACTCGGTAAGACCCGCCGTGATCTTCATTCCAGAAATCATACCGGGCCGGACCCGGATGATGTAATCTCTTTGTGGAAAGAAGAAAGTTATGCCCGGACGAATTCTGGTAATTGACGACGAACCGCAGATCACTCGCGTGCTGCGCGCCTCGCTCTCTGCTCAGAGCTTTGACGTACGAACCGCCAACGAACCCGAGGAAGGCTTGCAGGTCTTCAAGGACTGGACGCCCGACCTGGTCATCACCGACCTGATGATGCCGGGAATGAGCGGAGTCGAGGTTTGCCGCGCCATCCGCAGCCAATCGGCGGTCCCGATTCTGGTTCTCTCCGTGCGTGACCACGAGCGCTCCAAGGTCGAAGCTCTCGACGCCGGGGCCGACGACTACGTGACCAAGCCTTTCAATAGCCAGGAGCTGCTGGCCCGCGTTCGCGCGCATCTTCGCCGCGCCCCGGAGCGGACGGCCAACGCCATCGAGGCCGGCGACTTCGTGGTGGACTCAGTTGCGCACGCAATCACCGTACAGGGCAAGCCGATTCATCTCACGCCCAAGGAGTTCGATCTGTTGCTTCATCTGGCCCGCCACGCGGGCAAGGTGATGACCCATCGCGCGCTGCTGACCACCGTCTGGGGCGCGCAGTCGGCTCACCAGCCGGAGTATCTGCGCGTCTTCATCGGCCAACTACGCAAGAAGCTCGAAGCTGAAACCGGCAAGCAGTACATTCAAACTGAACCCTGGGTCGGCTATCGTTTCATCCCCGAAGGCTGGACGGGCAACGAAGAAGAGAATCCGGCGTAATGATTGTCTAAAAATGGGATGAATAGCCGGAATTTGTCCCATTTAGTCGCGAATTTTCCGCCCGAGCCCCCATTCCTTACGCTTTATTTAGGAAAGTTTTTCGATACTCAAACTTAGCGTAAGCCAAAATGATTTTTGAGCAGGTGAGTTAACCACCCGCCCATCGAATCGAGAGACCCGCAATGCAAGATCTGACGATGTTGCTGTTCACGATAATTTTCTTCGCCCTGGCGTTTCTCTACGTCAAGGCCTGCCAGAAGCTGAGGTAACCCATGCCAATCGACATCACCACCGCCGTTGCCTTGATTCTGTCCATTCTGCTCTTCGCTTACCTGACCATCACCCTGCTCTTCCCGGAGAGATTCTAAATGTCCGCCAACGGTTGGTTGCAGTTTGCCCTCTTCTGCGTGATCCTCCTCGCCAGCGTTCGTCCCGTGGGCATCTATCTGGCCCTCGTGCTGGAAGGTGAACGCACCTGGTTCAGCCCTATCCTTCGCCCCATCGAACGGCTCATCTACAAGCTATGCGGCGTCAAAGACGACAGTGAGATGAACTGGCGCGAGTACGCATTTGCCGTGCTCGGCTTCTCGGCCGTCAGTATGCTGTTGACCTATGCGATTGAGCGGCTGCAAGGCCTGAGCATCAATGGCCACTTCCTGTGGAACCCGCAGCATCTCGCCGCTGTCGGCCCCGATCTCGCCTGGAACACCGCCGCCAGCTTCACCACTAACACCAACTGGCAGTCGTATACGCCCGAAACTACGATGAGCTATCTGACACAGATGGCGGCTCTGGCTACGCACAACTTCTGGTCGGCAGCAGTGGGCATCGTGGTGGCAGTGGCGCTGATTCGCGGCATCAAGCGCACCACCTCGGCGACCATCGGCAACTTCTGGGTGGACACAACGCGCACGCTGCTCTACGTGCTGCTTCCGGCCTCGTTGATTTACGCGCTGCTGCTGATCGCTCAGGGTGTTCCGCAAAATCTGCACGCTTACACGACGGCGCACACAGTAGAAGGCCAGACGCAGACCATCGGACAAGGCCCCGTCGCTTCGCAGGAAGCCATCAAGATGCTGGGCACCAACGGCGGCGGCTTCTTCAACGCCA
>CAYOYX010000120.1:0-8806 GCA_964408275.1 uncultured Occallatibacter sp. | reverse complement strand
GATTCTGCTCACCTCAATGAACTCCGACGGAATGCGCACCGGCTTCGATTGCGAGCTGACTGCGGCGGTCAGTGAGGTCGTCGGCATTCCCGTCATCGCTTCCGGTGGCGCTGGAACCGTCGCACATTTTGTCGATGTCTTCGGGCGCGGACGAGCCGATGCCGCTCTCGCCGCAAGTATCTTTCACTTTGGTGTTTCTAGCGCCCGTTCGCTCAAAGAAGAGCTGGCCAGGGCCGGCGTCTCCGTGAGGCTTCCATGCTGATTCCTTCGATTGATTTGCTGGGCGGTAAAATTGTTCAGCTTGTGCAAGGCGAAAAACTGCGCCTTGCCTTTGATGATTTTGAATTCTGGATTGAAAAGTTCTCGCGCTTTCCTTTAGTCCAGTTAATTGATCTGGACGCGGCCATGCGCCAGGGCAACAATTCAATACTCGTCGCACAGATTGCCAAGCGGCTTCCGGTGCAGGCAGGCGGCGGCATTCATTCCATCGAGCGCGCTCAGCAGGTACTTGATGCTGGCGCAAAGCGCGTCATCATTGGCTCTGCGCTTTTCTCCGCTGAAGGCGCGGTCAACACCGAGTTCGCAGCGGCGCTTGCTGCAAGTGTCGGCTCAGAGCGCGTTGTCGCAGGTATCGATACCAAGAATGGCCGCATCGCCGTGAAGGGATGGAAGGCGCAAGTGGCGCTCACGCCCGACGAAGCGATTCCGCAGCTCGATCCGCACGTCAGCGCATTTCTCTATACGCACGTGGACGGCGAAGGAATGATGCAGGGCTTTCCCATCGAAACCGCCGCGCGCCTGCGCAAGCTCACCGAGCGCCAACTCATCGTCGCTGGCGGCATTCGCTCGCAGCAGGAAGTGGATGCGCTGGATGCGCTAGGCACGGATGCCGTGGTGGGCATGGCTGTCTACACGGACCTGCTCAAGGTCTGATTGTTATTTTTGCGCTTCGCCGATAGCGCGGCTGGTCTCAACGCGCGAGGCGCGCAGCAACCGCGCAATCTGCTTCAGATGAAGCTGCACAGCGTAGGCGCGCAGAATCTCATCTTGCGAAAACTTAAAGCCGCTGGGCCGCACCTCTGCCATGCGCGCTTCCAGTTGCGCAATGTCTTCCTCCAGATGCAATCCCAGCGGTGGAATATGAAATCGCCAACTATGAGTGCACTCGGCAATGTAATGAAAGCCCGCGCGAATGTCGATGGCCAGCCGTCCCATTGCAGGCTCCAGTTGCTGCGCATAACCATCTTCATGGCTGTCTTTCACCGCTAACTCCAGCGCGATTAAAGCATCAAATTGCGAGCGTCCAAACTGCGCCAGCATTCCCAAACCTTCGCGCCAACCAGGTCCGCCGGAAGGCTCGTTGCGCGCAGCTTCCAGCAGTTGATTGTTGCTGCGCAAAACTGCTAATACATCCTCGCGCAGCGCGGGTAAGTTATCTGAAGGAGCTCCGCGAAAGCCTTCGAGTACTGCCTCGAAGAACGCGCCCAGCAGTAGAAACTCTTTTGCCAAACCGTCGCGCAATCGCAGACGCGCGCGGTCGGGAAAGACCAGCGTGGAGATGGCCACCGCAACCAAAATTCCCAGAAAGACCTCCATTACGCGGTCCAGTGCGATGGTCCAACGAGAGCCGCCCTTTTGCACCAGCATAACGATGGAGATGGTCACCCCTGCCAATCGCGAGCTGCTGCGCAGGCCCATCAATCCGCAGACAATCACCGCCGCCAATACGGCTAAAATAAAGTTCCATGGCAGCGTTCCAATGAGCGCGAATGAGAAGCCGAAGAGCGCGCCGATCAGCGTTCCGAAGACGCGATCGCGCGAGGCGGAAATCGTCGCGCCGAAGTTAGATTGCAGTACGATGATGGCGCTGATTGCGCCCCAGTAGCCGTCCGGCAACCCAAAGCATATCGCAATCCACCAGCAAAGCCCAGCGGCTAGTGCCGTCTTCGCCGCGTGAATCAGCAGCCTCCGGCGCTCCCAGGTAAAAAATCCTGAGCGCTCAGGCTTTTCAACGCGCAGCTTGATGGCCAACTGCTTTTGGGACCACGTCTTGTTTTTATTCAGTCGCATTTTTTCAATCCTTAACTTGAAAAACTCATCTTATAGAATGCATGATTGCAGTGGCTTTGAGCGGTGAGCTGTCACACTTTTTATTTCCTGCTGCGTCCTTCAAGAAGGCAGACAGACTTCAATCGGCAAAATCTTATTAATTTATCTACAATCGGAATTTCTTGTTTTTGACGACCTAAACTTGAAGAAAGGTTCATCGATGCGTTACACCTTTTTATTCCCCTTAATCGTTCTGACTGCGACCGCGCTGATTGAACCTGCTTTTGCGCAACATCCACCGAAAACTCCGCAGCAGTCTGCGTTTGCGGCATCCGTCGACCTTCCAGATGCACCGTCGCCCGTTGAGACGCAGAAATCGCAACAGCCGCATCCCCCAATTTCACAAGATTACGAAGGTAAACAGACCCGGCGCATCCTGGGCGTTATTCCCAACTTCCGCTCGGTGAGCGTCGATGAGAAGCTTCCTCCTGTCTCTGCTCGCGACAAATTCAAGCTCACAATAGAAGATAGCTTTGACTACTCTGACGCTACTCTGGTTGCTATTCTGGCTGGAATCTCGCAGTTTCAAGGTTCGTATCCTGAATTTCACACCGGTGCCCCGGCATATGGACGATATTACTGGCACGCGTTCGTTGACAATCTCAACGGCAATCTCATGACGGAGTTCATCTTTCCTATAGCAACACGGGAAGATCCACGCTACTACACTCTGGGCCGGGGTGAATTCATCAAGCGTAGCGGTTACGCGGTCTCCCGGCTTTTTGTCACCCGTACCGATCAGAACGGTACGTCGCCTAATCTCTCCGAAGTTGTGGGAAACGGCGCGGCTGCGGCCCTGGCTAACCTTTACTATCCAAGCCCCGAACGCTCCTTCTACAAGACCGGTAACCGTTGGGCAACGCAGATTGCCGTGGATGGATTGTCGAATTTCATCAAGGAATTCTGGCCGGACCTGAATTCCCGCTTCTTTCATAACAAGTATTGAATTTCAAATCTGGTGACTCCATGTAGCATAATCTCAAGGTGTGAAGATCATGATCAGAGTTGGTTACCCTGCCATTTTTGCTCCAGAGATGCTTGGCGATTTCCCCGCTGAGGTCGAACTTATTCCCTTGCCCGACGACCTCGACCGCGAGGTCAATATCGACGCGTGGATTCCCGATCCTTATCCGGCGAAGTCGATGCGCATTTGGCCGCATCTGCGCGGTGTTCGACTGGTCTTGTCGCTGATGGCGGGTACTGAGTGGATTCCCGGCACTGTCGGCCCGCGCGTCACTATTTGCAATGCTCGCGGCGCTCACAACATCTCCACCGCTGAATGGACCATAGGTGCGATTCTCGCTGTGCTTAAATACATTCCGTTTTATCTGGACGTGCAGCGCGGTGGAGTGTGGAAGCGCCGCTTCGAGGTCGGCGCAAAGTACGCAAGTATGACCGGCGATGCGCGGCCGATCTATCCGCCTGTCCTGCTTGAGGAACTAACCGGCAAGCGCGTACTGTTGGTCGGCTACGGAGCCATCGGCAAAGAGATTGAACGAATGCTGGCGCCCTTCGATGTGAAGCTGACGCGTGTGGCTCGCACTGCTCGCGCCGAGTCGGCTGTTTATGCCGTCAGCGAACTCGACAATCTCTTGCCTCAGGCGGAGATTGTGATTCTGATTTTGCCTTCGACTGCGGAGTCGCATCATCTGATTGGGAGCCGTCAGCTTGCACTGATGAGTCAAGGCGCTTTGCTTGTGAACGCCGCGCGCGGACCTGTTGTTGATACTGATGCTTTGGTTGCCGCGCTCAACTCCGGACGCATTCGCGCCGCTCTTGACGTGACCGATCCCGAGCCACTGCCCGAGGGCCATCCATTGTGGAGCTGCCCCAACCTTCTGATCACGCCTCATATCGGTGGATCAAGCCCGCAGTTCGCGCCGCGCGCGCTCAAGACCGCCGCTGACGAATTGCGCCGCTACATTAACGGCGAGCCGCTACAGAATGTGGTTCAAGCAGCGATCTAGACGGCCGATGCTCCATCTGTCGTCACCGATTCCGACGCCAATTGCGCGCGCTGCCACTCACGCAATCCCAACACCGAGAGTACAACCAGAATCAGATAGAGCAAAGCGGACGGTAGCTTGTTCGTGTATATTAACTCGCCAACATAGATTACGTTCACCACAATCCATAGCCACCAGTTGGCAATGTGCTTGCGTGATTCCCACCAACCACCGACCACACTGTAACTTGTCAATCCTGAATCCAGATAAGGTAGCGCGGCGTGAATATGTTTCATCCAGAGGCCTAATGCAATGCTTCCCACTGCTCCTGCGGCCAACCCTGCAAACAAATCAGGCAAAGGCAAACGTACTACGCGCACTTCGCCAACTTCGCGTAGGCCGCGCTCCCAATACCACCAGCCGTAAAACAACAGAGGCAGGCCACTGAGCTGTAGTAGCGCACTTGCATACAACCTTGCCTGATAAAAAACCGCTAGATACGCAAGCAGAGCAATCAGTCCTATCGGCCAGCAGGCCACCTTGCGCTTCATCGTTAGCCAGGTGCTCACCAAGGTGGTAATAACACCGATGGCCTCGATCCAATTTACTAATAAGTAATTTACTATTGTTTCCAAAATCATTGTTCTTCAACTCTCTCACGCGATGCGGCCCAATCGCGAATCGCACCTAGCAGCTTCTTTCCGCCAGCCGAGTGAAACCATTTCGCGTGGCCCACTAGATAATAGATCAACGCAACCCGCGCCTTTTCCTCCGAATGCAGCACGCCGAGGAAGTAATCCGCTTCCGTCAGCGCAAACTCCGCGTGGCAAAGCGCCATCATCGGTGCGAGCGCTGCGGCCTCTTCATCATTGAGCGGACGCACTGATTCATAGCCGGCAAGCAGTGCCTCCAGTTGATCTAGATGCACGTATACATCATCAGGTCGCGCGGGCTCTTGCATCAGGTCAAGCCATTCGACGATGTTGCGTTCAATCGCATTCGCCAGATCATGCACGGCATTGGTGCGGTCGGCCAAGCCAAAGTCGAAGATTGCAGTTGCGCGCGCATCGTCGCAGCTATCGCTCCACAAAAGATTCGATGCGTGCAAATCATTGTGGGTCCACAGCGGCTCAAGCGAAGGCAAAAGTATTCTCAACTCCGCATGAAATGGCGCGAGCACTTCAAGCGCATCATCGCAGGATTTGCGCACTACTTCATTCCTTGCCAGAGCTGGCCGCGCAGCCAAATAGCGTTCCATCGCAATGCGCGGATTCTCAGTGTTGAAAATTGTAAAGCTCGTGACAAGCGGACGCGGCTTTCGGCGCGGAGCGTCGAATCCCTGCGCGGCAATATGCAATCGCGCCAGCGCCTCTCCCGCCGAGCGCGCATGAGCCGTCGAGCGAAACGGCGTCCATGAAATGGCATCCTCATAAGCGTCAACGCCCGCAGGCACTTCATGCACCTCATAGGTCCACTCGCCGCGTTCAATTGCCGTCTCGCCTGAATTGTCCGCCAAGACACGCGGCACCGGAGCGCCGTGCTCTCGAAGATGCTTCATGAAGCGATGTTCTTCTTCTAATCCTTCCTCGTCGCGCACAGTTCTATGATGCCGCTTGATGAAGACTCGTCCCGTACTTGTTGCCACAACGCTAGCCGCTGAAAATGGCCGTGGACTGACCGACAAAATTTCGATGGCTTCATCGCATTCGGGAAAGTCAACAAGCAGCGCGCGCGCCTCGTCGAGCGTGATCTGTGGCCAGTCCACTTTGACCAGCTTGCCGTCCATTCCGTGCGCGGTTGCGGTTGCGCTCATTGACTGTGCATCCTGTGTTTTGAATTGGCACGACTTCAGTCGTGCCGATACGTTCTTCAATAACGGCGGGCTTTAGCCCCTGAGGAATCGCAATCAGTATCCTCTAGCATTATTGATACAAACTCAAAACGTGTAGTGCGCCGAGAGCTTCACCGTTGTCGGCGCGCCCAGCCAGATGAATGTGTCTCCGGCACTCGCGCCGGTGTCGCTCCAATACTTCTTATCGGTGATGTTATTCGCGTAGAGCCGGAAGGTCACTCGGCCTTGCTCGCCTCCTGGCGTGTAGCGCGCACCAAAATTAACAATGTAATAGCTGGGCACACTGACTGCATCGTCGCGCGTGGCTTCCTTGCGGCCTGTATAGCTCCAACCGGGCAGCAGGTGCAGTCCGCGTATATGCGGCACGGTGAGATCGGCAAACATTGAGGTGTGCAGGTGCGGCACGTTGATAATCTGCTTGTTGTTGTAGTATAGTGTGCTCGAATCGCTTGAAATCGCGTTCATCGCTGTTGCTGAAGCCGTCAGCCGCAGCCAATTCGCCGCTTTGCCCTGCGCGTTCAACTCGACGCCGTCGTGTGTCTCGCGTCCATCGGAGACGAAAGTGAAACTTCCACCGTACGGTTGAGGATACATAAATGGCGCGCGCATATGAAAAAGCGCAGTCGTCAGCAATATGCGCTGGCCCGGTTCATACTTTGCGCCAACCTCGGCCTGGCGCGTAAAGAATGGATCGAGAAACTGATTCGCGTTATCCACCCACCACGGCGCCTGCGGCCCCAGCGAAAGCACCACACCGTAGTTGCTGTAGAGCATAAGGTTCTTCACCGGGTTAAATGTAACTGCGTATTGCGGCAGCCAGATGTGTTTATCCGTGTCATTGGGCAAAGTTGGAACAAAGTAAGTTGGATTGTTCGATGCATCATAAGTCGTAATGCACGGATCGGTCGCCGGTCCTGGTGTAACAGAGACAGTGCATGGAGTGCCTGCTGCCAGCGAGTAATTATGGTCGCGCAGCGAATCTTCTCGTCCGCTGATGAGCAACTGAATCCGTCCCGGCAGATGAATACGGTCCTGAATAATCGCTGCGGATTGATGGCTATCCTCCCAGAGCCTGCGCGGGCCTGCGGATTGAAGTGGTGACTCGATAGGAACAGGCGTGATGGGATCGTAGATGTTCTCCGCTCCGATGTAGGTATAGACGGCCCCGTCCTGCACGATGCCATCAGACGAAGATGGATTTGCAAAAGTATAATATCCAGGCTGCTGCACACTGCGCAAAAAAAATGTTCCGCCGCCGGTTACATCCTGCGTAATGGCTCCTGTCTTGATGTGGCCTGTGATGATCGCCTCGCTCACTGCGTCGATGCGCAGTTCGTTTGGGTCGCGGTAGTCGTATATCCCGTAGTCGCCGCCAGGGTAATTGATGCTCTGAACTACGGGACAAAAAAAGTATGCGAGTGCGTTGGGATCACCGGGGCACGCAACATTTCCATTCACATCAAGCGGCGTCCCATACGCATAAATCACGTTATCTTGTATTAGCGAGTGGCTATAACTTCCCGCCGCATAAGCCAGCCAATTCTTTGACAGCGTGTAGTCCAGACGCGCGCCGGTATTGAAAGTGTCATAAGTGTCGGGCGGACCCCACGGTTGATCGCCCAGCATCGTCGATCTATAGATGCTGTTGATATCCGGCACCGTCGTTCCGCCCAGCAACTGATAACCGCTGCCATCGCGTTCCACCTTGTGCTGATACTCATAGTCGCCCTTCAAAATCGCCTTCGGACTAATTCTCCAATCCGCCGCGCCCGCGCCCATCGCGCGCCAGCCATTGGTGTCGTTCATATAGCTCGCAATTTTTTCGCCAACCAGATTTACGCGCGCGCCCACCTGCTTGCGGCTGCCGAAGAGATGCCCAAGATCGACCGCGCCATAAGCCGTTCCGCGCTGATCGGTGGCCAGGTCAGCGGACTTCACCATCGCCGGCCGCTTGGTCACATAGTCAATCAGCCCGCCTGCCGAGGCCACGCCGCTCTCCACTCCTGCAATCCCCTTGAGAACCTCGACGCTCTCTTTGTTTTCCAGCGGCACATCCTGTTCGCCGGCGATGGTCATGCCGTTAATCTGCAAGCCCGTCGCCAGATCAAGCGCAAAGCCGCGAATCTCGTAGACGCCGTAGTAGCCCACCGGCACGTAATCGTCGCCCACCGACGCGTCATTCTTCACCACGTCCGAGAGCAGGCGCGCGCCCTGATCACTAAGCAGATCCCGCGTGATCACCGTGGCCGACAACGGCGTCTGCTCCAGCGGCACTCCATCCAGATTCCCCACCGTCACTGCTTCGGGAAGATACTCATCCGCCACCTGGTCGTGTACCACAACCGTAGTCGTCACGCGCGGAATCTTCGGCGTCGTCGCGGCATTGTTCTGCGTCGCCGTGTTCTGCACAGTCGCCGCGGGCGTTGATGGAGTTTGCGTTCCGGCAGCGGCAGGCGCAACGCTTTGCGCTGTTACGCTCAATGGCGCGGCCATGCAGCAGAGCAGCATTACGGACGGGATTAAACAGGCTGCGGATAAACTACTTGCCTTGAAAGGGCACGACTGGTAGGTTAGGACTTTAGTCCTGACTGCCGCAAACGCCGCAAAAAAGATCTGGGCTTTAGCCCCTGAGGGACGTTTCTTGCCAATTTCGCCCGAAAATACGAGTTTTTCCGCTGGGTGCCCCACCCTCGACACGTATTTGTCTTTGTGGCTAGGGTGGGATACCACGATGACTGCTTTCCAGGAACGCAGAAAATGATCGAACGCGCGAATCGAAAGTGCGACAACAAATCTATGCATGGACTTCCCTTGTCTCCAAAATTCATGAAACACGGGAACTCGCGCGAGGATTCGAAGAAGAAGGCTGCCAGAATTGGAAAGCTTCCCACGCCGGTAT
>CAYOYX010000119.1:0-8817 GCA_964408275.1 uncultured Occallatibacter sp. | reverse complement strand
ACGGCGGCGTCTCCGGCCTGGTCACTATCGAAGACCTGCTCGAAGAGATCGTCGGCAACATCAAGGACGAGCATGAGGAAGACGCCGCGCCCGGATCCTTCGATGCCGAGCCGCTGCGCGAACCGCACGGCGTCTGGCTCGTCCCCGGCAACTTTCCCGTCGCTCAGTTGCCTGATCTCTTCGGCGAGCAGCCCGCACTTAGCGATCTCAACGAAGCCTACGAGGCCACCACCCTCGGCGGCCTGGTCAGCGAAATCGAAGGCCGCATTCCCCTTACCGGCGAAGTCGTCCTGCTGGAATCCGTCGGCCTCCGCATCGAAGTCGTCGCCTCCACCGATCGCCGCGTCGAGCGGCTGCGCGTCTTCCCGCCGGTGGATAAGGAGATTACGACATGATAATTCGCAAGATATTATTTCTACTATCCTGTGTCTGACATAACTTAATATTGAAAAGAAGTACAAATACGACTGAATATCATTTCAGAAAGTCTGAGGATCCTATGCACGACACCATCAATGGATAATTTATGAGCAAATCTGTTCGTTTGTTTATAGTGGCGTTAATATCGCTTCTTTTCTTTTATGGCCAGATTCCTGCTCAAGTGCCCATACATGGAAGGATTGAGAGCAATACCTACATTGACCCGCGATTCGGCCTACGCTACACATTTCCTAGCAAATTGGGAATTCAATCTTCCTTGCCGAATGAAATGCCAGTTGGAACAGGAGAGAAGATCGGAGGAACCGAATTTCTGTTTGGTGCCATGGAAAATCCAAACGGCCAAGTGAGAAGTGGCGTACTTATCATTGCAGACGATAAAGGTATTCCGGGAGTACCAGATGTACGACAGTATCTGAAATGGATTCTTGCCAACTCACTGGGAGTGACGGGCGAACCAGATATGAGGCCTGTAACGATTGCTGGTCGTAGCTTTTATAGGTCGGATGCCGGTGTAGGAACTACTATTCGTTCTTATGGCGCTCAACTTGCAACTTCATGTAATGGCCACTATGTAATTTTTGTGTTTTCCGCAGCCTCTCCGGCAAGGATAGAGAATCTAATTCACTCCATGGACGCAATGGAAATGAATTGCTCGGCTGTTTTTCATTAAGTTTTGCCTTGCTATGTGCCCTGTTTTTTCGCACGCATTGCAAAGGACAAGCACAACGCCTCACGCCGCTCTCACTCGTTCGACGGCAAGGCGAAGGCCCATGGCTTTGAGAATGGCCGAGAGGCTGCGCAGTTCCGGATTGCCCGCTTCGGACAAAGTGCGATAGAGCTGGGTTGGATTCAGGTTGGCCTTTTCCGCCACCGTTTGCACTCCACCGAAGGCCTTGGTCATCTGGCGCAATGCAATCAGCAATTCTCCCTGTTCACCCTCTTCGAGGATGCTGTTCAGCAACTCCAGCGCATAGGCCGGGTCTTCTCTCAGCAACTCCGCCATTGCTTCTTCGTGGCTTCTATCTCTCATTGCGTCGCCCTCCCTTGCCAATCCAGCCAGTATTCGCAAGCGCGATCTATATCCGCATCCTGGCTTCTCTTCTCTCCCGCACAGAGCAGCAGGACTACCTGCGCTCCGGCAATCGCATAATAAACTCTGTATCCGGGACCAACGTCGATACGCAGCTCCCAAACTCCATCGCGGCAAAACTTATGATCGCCAAAGTTGTCCAACTCCATGCGGTTGATTCTTCGGTCAACCGCGATCTTCGCCCTTGTGTCACGAAGCCGGCGACGCCATTCAATGAAGGTGTCTTTCCCACTGCGCGTCAAGTAATGGCGAATCTCGTGCACAATTGAATTATCGTTTATAAACGAAGTTAAGTCAAGAGATTCGATCAAACTTTGAGCAATCTCTCAATACCGTAAACTGAATCAGGAGCATACCTTTTTTGAAATCAGGATTTGTCGCCATTCTCGGTCGGCCCAACGCTGGCAAAAGTACGCTGCTCAACGCTCTCACCGGCGAAAAGGTCGCTATCGTCTCGGCCAAGCCGCAGACCACGCGCAATCGCATCGCCGGGGTGGTCGAGGTTCCCGCGCGCAAGGGCCAGCATCCGGCGGCGCAGATCGTCTTTGTCGATACGCCCGGTGTTCACAAGCCGGGTTCGCATCTCGACCGCCGTATGTTGCAGGAGGTCTACGAAGCTCTCGAAACCCGCGACATAGTCCTCGTGCTGATGGACGCAACACGCAAAGTGCAACTCGAAGCCGCTGCGCCAGATTCCGACTCACCCAAGCACGAGCGCACCAACTGGGCCAGCGAGGACGAGTTTCTCTTCGGCCTCATCCGCAAGCTCGATTGCCCGGTCTTTCTCGTTCTCACCAAGATCGATCTAGTCGCCAAGGATCAACTGCTTCCGCTGATTGACTCGCTCACTCGCCACTTTGGCTTTGCCGAGGTCATCCCCATCAGCGCCCGCAAGCGCGACGGACTCGAACTGCTCACCCGCAAGATCGTCGATGCGCTGCCCACTGGCGAGCGTTACTACCCCAAAGACCAGTACACCGATCAGCCGCAGCGCTTCATGGTAGCCGAGTTGATTCGCGAAGAGATTTTAGTCGAGACCGGCGAAGAGGTTCCTTACGCCTCCGCCGTTGTCATCGAGCGCTACGATGAGCCGAAAGCCGAACTTCCACGCAAGACAAAAAGAACGCCCGAGCCGGCAAGGCTCCCGCTCACCAGCATTGCTGCAGTAATCTACTGCGAGCGCGACGGGCAGAAGGCAATCCTGATTGGCAAAGGCGGATCGAAGCTGAAGGAGATCGGAACAGGCGCTCGCCGCAAGATCGAGTCGCTCATCGGCACGCGCGTCTATCTCGAGCTGCACGTGATCGTCGAACCCAACTGGCGCGAATCAAAAACTTTCGTGGAATCCCTCGATTGGCGCAACCAGATGGAACGTCTCGCCCAAAATCAGATCACAAAAACGCCATCGGAAGAAATTGATTTGGACTGAAGTTTGGAGATTGATCGCCATGCCTATTCGCTGGATGAGTGAAACCGATGCCTACACTTTTCTTGCCGCGCAGACAGAAGGCCGTCTGGCTACCTGCGATGCTGTCGGCCAGCCGTACATTACTCCGCTCAACTATCTCTATCGCGACGAAAAAATCTACTTTCATTGCAAACTCACCGGGCGCAAACTCGACAATCTCGTCGAAAATCACCGCGTATGCTTTGAAGTGAGCGAGGTTAAGAATTTTGCGATCTCGAATGATCGTCCCTGCGCCTGCTCCACGCGCTATAACTCCGTGCTTGCCTTTGGCGTGGCACGCCTCGTCTCCGACGAATCCGAAAAGATGACTCTATTGAATCTGCTGACGGAGAAGTTCGCGGCAGGAAAACCTTACAAGCCCGTGATAGAGAAAGAAGCCGCCAGATGCGCCATAGTAGAGATTTGCATCGAGAAGATCAGCGGCAAGAAGAATGTCGATCCGGAATAGTTTTGTTTCGCGACAATACCGGCACTCAACGGAGCTTCTATCCAACTGCCGGTGGCTTCTCAACTGAAGCCACCGGCGCAATCTGCACCAGCCCCGGCGCCGGCTCCGCAGTTGAACCCATTGCCGTCTCATGCTGAACACGCGCCGCGGCGCTGATGTCCACGGCGATTCCTCCGGGCACAATTACCGGCGCGTTATATTTGTAATCCAACTCGCGCGTGAGCCGATAGACGACCGGCAGCGCAATGAGCAGAGCCAGCAGCGCGACCCAACTGCCATCCAGACCAAAGCCTCCGCCGGTGAGCCAGAACGGCCCCATCGGATTGCCCTGCACTACCGGCGAGTGGCTGTTGACGCCGCTCACAGTCAATCCAAAGATCAGCGCGCGGCTTGCCTTCCAGGCAAAGTTAATTCCCCAACTCATCCATAGAGCGCGTGTCCGCAGATAAACCAGAGTGAGCAGCAGACTCAGCACCACGGAGACAGAGATGCTGACCCGGCTCGATCCCGGCATCATCGCTTGCACAATCGCATAGAAGGCTGCAAAGCCGAGCGCCGCACCCAGCGGACCGACAGCATCCACAAAGCGCTGAAAGCCGTATCCGCGAAAGGCGATCTCCTCGGCCAGCGCGGCCAGCGCGAAGAACGCAATGTCTGCCGCGAGCCACAGCCATGCCGAGTACCCCAGCACGACTACAATCGCAATCCCGCCACCGACAACCATTGGCAACACGCAAGCCACCGCCAGCGCCCAGCCCACGGCCAGCCCCACTCCCGCCTCGCCGGTCCAGCCCTCACGTCGTGGCCATCCTTGTGCGCTCACCGGATGCGGCTCACGGTCCAGCACGTATCCCATTGCCGTATAACCTAGCAACAGAAAGACAGCCAGAATCGCCTGATCCACCAGCGGCGCAAGCGGCTCATGGGCAATCCGAAGCGACCTGCCGCGAGCCAGTCCTCGCGCCAGAATGAACCAGATCACCGCGACAATGAATCGTGAATACGCGCGCAAACGGCTTGGAGCCGGCGAATTGATGCTCATAACTTTCAACCTTCCGTATAGAACTGCGCTATGGTGCGAAACTTTGTTTGACGCGCGGCCACCAGCTCATCGACCGGCATCGCCTTCAGCTCGGCGAGTTGCCTGATGAGCACTCTGGCCAACATTCCTGTCCCCGCCTCGCGGTCCGAGTGAATCCCCTCGGGCGGTTCCTCGATGATTTCATCCACGCAGCCCAGTGCCGCAACCTCCGGCGCGGAGATGCGCATTGCCTCCGCGGCCAGTTGTTTGTGGGCAGCGTCGCGCCACATAATTGCCGCGCACGACTCCGGCGTAATCACAAAGTAGAGCGCATTCTCGAGAATCAACACCCGATCCGCGACGGCCAGCGCCAGCGCACCGCCCGATCCGCCCTCGCCGCTGATGATTGAAATCGTCGGCACACGAAGCCGCGACATCTCCCTGATATTCCGCGCAATCGCCTCGGCCTGTCCGCGCTCCTCCGCGCCCAAGCCCGGATAAGCTCCGGGCAAATCGATAAAGCTGATGACTGGCCGTCCAAACTTTTCGGCAATCTTCATCGCTCGGAGCGCTTTTCGATAGCCTTCGGGGTGCGGCATTCCGAAGTTGCGCCGGACGCGGTCGCGCGTGCTGCCGCCCTTGCGGTTGCCGATCACCATGACTTCTTCGTTCAGCAGGCGCGCCATTCCGCAAGCCACGGCCTCGTCGTCGCCAAAGGCGCGATCTCCGTGAATCTCGCTGAAATCCGTAAAGATGCGCTCGATGAAGTCCATCGGATAAGGCCGTTGCGGGTGTCGCGCCCGCTCAATCCTGATCCACGCCGGTGAAGTTGTCTGTGCCTGAGGGGAAGTTGCTGCTGTCTGATCGCTCATCGACTCCTGCCGCGGCTCCCGCGCCAGAATCTCAACGCGATCCACCGCTCTATCTGATTCTACGGGCAGCGGGGCGATGGAACAAATTCGCGCCATTCCGATTTGCAACACAGGCTCCTCGTCGTCTCTCACCTGCCCGGACATGGTCTACTCACGGCGATCTTGAGTCGGCGAGGGAAAAGGGCGCGCTACCCAAACAGGGAGCTATAATTTGTGTGTCCAGCATCTTGGACCATCAGGCGCCATGGAGAGAGGAACCATGAACATAAGATCGATGCTCGTCGGACTTTTGCTTTTTCCTTTGATCAGCGCAGTCCCCGCCGCCGCGCAGACGGCTAAACAGCCCGCCGGCACGCGGCAGCAATCGTCCACAGACGCGCTTGCTCGAAAACAGCTCCCTACCTATCTGGCTGTATTCCAGCACAATCCGGATGATGCTGTCATGCGGCAAAAGATCGTCACTTTGGCCAAGAGCTTGAATCCGGCTCCGGCGATTCCTGAGATAGCGCAGGATACTTTTACGCAGGCTACGGCGCGGATGAACGCTGCTGCCTCCGCGGACGATTTCAAGGCTGCCGCCAAACTATTTGAGCAGGCGGCTGTTGAGGCTCCATGGTTTTACGATGCCGATTATTCCGCGGGCTCTGCCTGCGTCAAGGCGGGTGATTTCGACGGCGCCAGCCGCAATCTAGCGCTATATCTGGAGGCCGTTCGCCCAGGGGCGGACGATGGAAAAGGCGAGGCGCTGCGGCGCGATATTGACCGCCGTCAATCCGAGCTACAGTTTCAGACAGCATTGAAGAGATATACCGCCAATCCGAACGGCGCCGACAGGCAGCAGATCATCAAGCTAGTCCAGACGATGAAGACTCCGCCGGAGATCCCCGAGGCGGCTCGCGGTCATTACGTGACGGCCACAGTTCTCATGAACTCCGCGGACGAGAATCCCGGCTATGAACAGCGCGCCATCGACGAATACAAAGCCGCGTTGCTGGCTGCACCCTGGTGGGGAGATGCGTACAAGAAGCTGGCCACCGCGCAGACAACAACCGAGCAGTATGAAGACGCTATCGCCAGCTTGAACAATTACATGCTCACGCAACCCTCCGACGCCCGCGGCACTCAGGACGAAATCTATAGACTCAAGGCGCTCGAACTGAGAGCGGCGGATGAGCAGGCAAAGAAACAAACTGAGGATCAGCAGCGCAAACTTCTCATGGAGAAGAACCAAAAAGAGCATGACGCCATCAATAACAATCAGCTTACCCTCGAGGGAACCTGGTACGACGACTCCACGCCAAAGCAGTTTTTTGCCGGCGGCAAGGCAGAACCCGATTGTGATTATTCAATCAGGCAAAGCGGCGGTCGGTGGTCGATTGCAAATCATTGCTCTAAATCCAAACGGTCGATAGACCGCATCGAAGTTCAACCGAGACAGATCAGTTTTCGTCTGACGGGGCACGGCGCTGATTTTCCATATTCAGAGGTGGATATTACCTTTACGCTTTCCCCTGATGGACAGACATTGGATGGCCGCGGCACCTATTACGACAAGTCGTTCTTTGCCGCCGGTTACTACTCTGTTCGCTGGCAGCGCAGAGAGTGACAGGTTTCGAGTCATTGGTTGCAGTCAATCTTGGGTAGTTATGAGGAGAATCAATGCAGAAGCGCAAATTGGGAAAAAGCAACCTGGAAGTCTCAGCACTCGGCCTGGGCTGCATGGGAATGACGTTTTCCTATAAGCCATTTCCGGAGAAGAAGGATTCAATCGCTCTTCTCCGCGCGGCCGTCGAGCTTGGCGTCACATTCTTCGATACAGCCGAGGTCTACGGCCCCTTCAACAACGAAGAGCTCGTCGGCGAGGCCCTCTCGCCCATTCGCGAACAGGTCGTCATCGCCACCAAGTTCGGATTTGATTTTGATCCGAGCACACAGAAACAGACTGGGCTTAACAGTCGGCCAGAGCACATCAAGCAGGTCGCGGAGACCTCGCTCAAGCGGTTGAAGATTGACGCCATCGATCTCTACTATCAGCACCGCGTTGACCCGGGTGTGCCCATCGAAGACGTGGCGGGAGCGGTGAAAGAGCTGATTCGAGCAGGCAAGGTGAAGCACTTTGGAATGTCGGAGGCTGGCGCAAATACGATCCGTCGCGCCCACGCCGTGCAGCCGGTTGCAGCGGTCCAAAGCGAGTACTCGCTCTGGTGGCGAAAGCCCGAGGAAGATATAATTCCGATGCTCGAAGAGCTTGGCATAGGTTTCGTTCCCTTCAGTCCGCTCGGCAAGGGTTTTCTGACGGGAAAGATCGATGAGAATACCAGCTTTGATGCGACCGACTTCCGCAGCTCCGTCCCGCGCTTTACGCCGGAGGCTCGCAAGGCCAACCAGGCTATGGTTGATTTGCTGGGCAGGATCGCCACGCTGAAAAAGGTGACACCCGCTCAGATCGCCCTCGCATGGCTGCTGGCGCAGAAGCCGTGGATCGTGCCTATTCCCGGAACGACGAAGCTGCATCGTCTGAAAGAAAACATCGGCGCGGTTGACGTCGAACTTACGGCCCAGGATCTTCGCGAGATTACGAGCGCAGCAGCGGAGATCAAAGTGCAGGGCGCGCGTTATCCCGAGAAGTTAGAGCAAATGACCGGTCGCTGACGAATTCGATCAGTCTGTTCAAGGATTCGCGCTGGGAGATCGCTCGCCTCGCAGCGCGAAGCGCGTAATGCCTATCGGCATATTACACGTTACGCGCAATGCTTCTGCGCCTCGACGTATGCTCGCAGAACGGCATTCATGCGCGTAAGGTGTCCTTTGCCATGCGCCCTGAACCACGCGACCACATCGCTGTCGAGGCGCAGGTGAATTGAGGTTTTGCCGACTGGCATCACCACCCGCGCCGAGCGCCAGAACTCAGCGCCCAGTGATGTTGCCTCAGGGGCATTCGCTCTGGTCCTGTCCTTGCCCTGTTCGCGCATGGCTCCAATTTCGTTAAGCGAATGTCTCACGATAGTAGATTTCCCGTTCATCTTTGCTCGCTTTCTGGGCGCTGATGATGCGAATCAGATTCTCACCGCGCCAAGTAAACACAACGCGAAAAACATTGCTATCAACGCGCCCCAACGCTATCCAGCGGGCTTCGGTGTACTCTTCGCGGTCGTCGATGCGCTCTAATCGTTCATTCAAAAAAATCGTGGCTGCGGTCAGAAACGAAACCCCATGCTTGTTCAGATTGATTCCAGCTTTGGCTTCGTCCCACTCGAATTCGAGTTCCTGGCTCGCCATTGGCTTCTATTATGTACACAAATGTAGACACAAATCAAGAGGCGGTCATCCCACGCATTGTAATCTTTGCGAAAGGTTGGGAAACCGCGATCCTATCAGGCGCGCAAGCGCCGTCTGCCTGTACGGCCGCCCCCTAGCAGGTGTCAAAAACGGAAAGAGCCGCCCGGCAACAGGGCAGCTCCTTCCTCAGGGAGAATA
>CAYOYX010000118.1:0-8892 GCA_964408275.1 uncultured Occallatibacter sp. | reverse complement strand
AGGCTCGCCGCCGCTCACGGCCAAATCACTGAGCGCAAATACAGTGTAGCACACTATCGATTAAGACTGGCGATCAGTGGACAGTGAATGAGTGAATGAGTGAATAAGTGAATGAGTAAAGAAGTGAATGAGTGAAGAAGTGAATGAGTGAATAAGTGAACTAGTGAAGATTCGTTGGAAATAATATGCAAAGCTAAAAACAGACGGATTTCCGTAATCTCAAATGCTGGTATGGCCCTGCGTGTATGTTGTTGAAAAACTCCTTGATTCTCGCAGTTGCTTTAATTATGTGCAAAGAAACAGGGCCGAAAATAAATATAGGAGGGGGGGTAGGGGGTAGCCGAAAAGCAGGGAATAGGGACTAGGCAATAGGGAATAGAAAAGGCCCGCGCTGTAGACGTTGTTCATGGATTGATTGTGCGCCGAGGAGGGGTAATTATGTGCAAAGCACCTGCGGTGCGGCAGCCGCGCTTCGCGCATGGTGTCCATGAAATCCCATCCATTCCGCAAAGAACGCGGAATGGGTGGGGCACCAGCTCAACCTCAGTGCGCAACTATCGGATAGTCATCACCGCTGTTACCGACCCGCGGTAGATAAAACTTGGGTGCCCCACCCTCGCCGCGTTATTGTTTTTGTGGCTAGGGTGGGATTCGTTGATCTCGCAACTTTGTTTCTTCTTATAGCGATGGTCCCGAAGGGGCCTTGGTGTGAAAGATCGGAGTCGGTTTCTCGATGTGATCGATGACGAGAACGCCCACCGTATCTGTGGCGGGGACCAACTTTAGTCCGAGCTGCTTTTCGAGAGCCGTGAAGATCGAAGGCGTGCTGCCTGCCACGCCGCTCTGGCTGTCCGAAGTCCACTTGAGCTCGTAACTGAATGTCTTCATCCCCAGTCCTGTCTTGTCGATAACGACACCGCCTGTGGGTCCGGCGAGCTTGCTGGCGAGGTCCTCCATCGTGCCGTAATTCCCCCTCCAATGTCCAGGCCTAAAGAAAGATGACCCTGGGTTGCTTTCTTGAACGTACTCCCTCAACTTCGGTCCTCCATTAGCGACAATCAGATCGTAGACAGGCATTTCGCGGGTTTCGAGGTGCGCTTTGAGCTGATACCATTCGGCAAGAACCGTTTGCATCATCAACCGCTGTTGTCGCACCTGCTCGTCTATGGGAAGCGTCTTGAACGCCTCCAACTTTTCTCGATCCAAGGTGGCCGCCATGGTGTACCGGTCGGTCTCGGCCCACTTTGGAAAGCCGATTACCTGATGCATGCCAAGGCCGTATGCGTTGGCAATCAGGTTCAACGACGACACGTTAGCAAATTGCCAAGAGAAGGGGAGGCCCCACCAAAGGAAACCGTCGCCATTATCGGCAGTGGTATCGGGATAGAACATGACCTTGTCAAAGACCATGGATGCTGGCGCGACCCCCTGAGTCATAGGGGCATTTGAGGACTGCTGACAATCCAAGAAGGAACCAGCCGTAAATAGGCAGGTGACGGCGCACAGGGCGCCGATGTAGTTCAATCGGTAGGAACGGGTAAATATGCGCATTCGGATCACACACCTTTCTGAGTTAACAGATAAACAGTAACTGATCTGGTCCACTGGAAGCGGCGCAGTTAGCACAACTTCTGCGCGCTCCTGCATTTTCCGGATCGAAAAGATAGACGCGACAAATGCATCGAACGTTCAAGCCAAGGTTGTTTTCGGACGGTAAAGTGGCCGGATGGTCGCCGATTCGGAAACTGTATCGATAACGCTACTGCGTCCAAGTCAATACCTATTGATTCAGCACGAATGCATTGCGACATGACGCCGAAAAGCAACCGCAACTCCTTCGACTCCGCTGCGCTTCGCTCAGGATGACAAGTTATTTGGGTTTGGGTTCGTGGTCTCTCAGCCATTCCGCCCAGCCACCCCACTGACGAAGACCTGTCCGTGGGTGCCCTGGCAACTCGCAATGGATGGGGCTCCCGGCGTTCTATTTCTTTGGACTGAAAATCACAATCTGATAAACGGTGTTGTCGTGAAACCAGATCAGGATGCCCCGTGATGGCCAGATAAGCTTCATCCCACCGTCATGCCACTCCATCGTCCCAGGATCGCCGTAGATCTTACGGACTTCATCCGCGGACATCCCGAACTGAACTCCGCTACCAGTAACACTTTCGAAGCGTTTCTCGAAACGAAGTTCGACTGCCTGATTCTTATCATCCAACAGGCAATTGACGCCGACATTATCCCACCGCATCCAACGGCCGGAGGAGGACTTGTCGGGCAAGCCGAGGGCATCGATCAGGGAGTTCATTTTGGCACCCACTATGAAACGATCCCAGCCCACTCCCTCCTGAATTGTCCGCTGCGTCTTCGTGGTAGAAGCTAGGCCTGTAGTGGCACATACGAGCAGAACGATCATGGCGCTCAAGTAAACCCTGAAAAAGCGAAGCATCAGCGCACCTCCAAATTGAGAATTGTAGAAATTCTAGGATTTGGTTGCTGCGGTGAAGAAGTTCCGAATGCGAGGGTCGCACCGATAGAACCATCCGGCGGCCAGAAGCCACAGCGCGATACGGAGTAAATTCGCGAGCAAATACATAATGTAAAGGCCGAGGAGGTATGAGGAGCGCAACGCCTCGAACAGGCTAATTCCCGCCTGTGTGGTTTCGCGTAAGTAGTGTATGACGGTAAAGAGTTCGCGAGGCAGTTCAGTAATGTCTTCGACGACCCAAAAGAGGAGGAAGGCGGCGAATACCCGGCTGGCGATGAGGATAGCTTGATCTCGGTCGATCTTCAGGGAAACGTCTTGGTCTGCCATTGTTCCCATGATACTCCATGCCCTCAGCACGTAAAATATATTACAGGGAGAAGGAATGTCGCAAGCGCCGCCCATTATCGATTCTGCCGTGCAAACCAAAGAAACTCTCGACCCTACCGATTGGGCAGCCTTCCGCGCGCAGGCGCACAGGATGCTCGACGATATGCTCGGCTACGTTGAAGAGATCAGGGAGCGGCCCGTCTGGCAGCCGATTCCCGCCGAGGTGCGGGCGCGCTTTCGCTCTCCTCTGCCGCGCGCGGGCGAGGCGCTGGCTGAGGTTCATGCCGAGTTCATGAACGAGATTCTTCCCTACGCTCAGGGCAACGCGCATCCCGGCTTTATGGGCTGGGTCAACGGCGGCGGCACGCCGGTGGGTATGTTGGCGGAGATGCTGGCCGCGGGGCTGAATGCGAATTGCGGAGGGCGCGATCATATTCCGGTCGAGGTTGAGCGGCAGGTGGCGCGCTGGGTGGCGGAGCTCTTTGGATTTCCGGAGACGGCGACGGGATTGTTTGTGACCGGAACATCGATGGCGAATTTGATTGCAGTCGTGATTGCACGCGACGCCGCGCTTGGCTTTGAAGTGCGCGCCGGCGGAGTGGCTGGGGAGACAAGGCGGCTGACTGCCTACACATCGAACGCGGTGCATGGCTGCGTCCCCAAGGCGATGGACATTGCGGGACTGGGCAGCGACGCGCTGCGCCAGATTCCTACCGACAGCCGCTTCCGCATTGATCTGGGCGCGCTTGCCGAAGCGATTCAACGCGACCGCGCCAATGGCTTTACGCCGTTTCTGGTGGTGGGAACGGCGGGAACGGTGAACACGGGAGCGGTGGACGATCTGGCTGGAATGGCCGAATTGTGCCGTCGCGAGAAGCTCTGGTTCCATGTGGATGGAGCCTTTGGCGCGCTGGCGCGGATGGCCCCTGATCTGGCGCCGATGCTTGATGGGATCGAACGCGCGGATTCGGTGGCCTTCGACTTTCACAAATGGGGACAAGCGCCGTACGACGCCGGATTCATTCTGGTCCGCGATGGCGAGACGCACAAGAAGGCCTTTGCGCTTCCGGCGGCTTATTTGCAACGCGCCGAACGCGGGCTTGCGGCGGGATCGCCCTGGCCGTGCGATTTTGGGCCGGACCTCTCGCGCGGCTTTCGCGCCTTGAAGGTCTGGTTCACGCTGAAGGTGTTGGGGGCGGACGCATTGGGCGAGTCGATCTCGCGCTGCTGCGCGCTGGCCCTCTATCTGGAGTCGCGTATCAAGGCCACGCAGGAGCTGGAGCTGATGGCCCCGGTCGAGCTGAATATCGTCTGCTTCCGCTATCGCGCGAAAGAGCAGGCGGAGTGCAATCGGATCAACGACGAGATTGTGATCCGCTTGCAGGAGTCGGGAGTGGTGGCTCCATCGACGACTCGCATCAAAGGCCAGACGGCGATTCGCGCGGCGATTGTCAACCACCGCACAGGCCGCGCGGAGATCGACGCGCTGATGGAGAGCGTGCTGGCCGTGGGGCGAGGGCTGCAATAAGGGCATCTGATTTACGGGTGCAATCTGCGCCTTTGTTCGGTAGTACGTCAATGCGCCACCTTCGATAGTAAGGGCTTCGACTTAGCGAAGATCAGAATAAAGATGAGGGTGCGAGAATAGTAGTCGCATGGGCGTACTCACCTCTGAAGCCGTGATTCTGCGCACCTGGTCGGTCCATGAGGCCGACCTGATTGTGAGCTTTTTTACGCGCGACTATGGCCGGGTGCGGGGCGTGGCCAAGTCGGCGCTCAGGAGCCGCAAGCGCTTCGGCGGGGCGCTGGAGCCGATGACACTCGCCCGCGCCTGGTTTGCCGAGCGGCCACGACAAGAACTGGTGCGCCTCGATCAACTTGAAATTCTCCGCTCGCCGCTCTCTTCGCCGGTCGATCCCGTGCGCATGACGGTGCTCAGCTTTTTTGCCGAGTTGCTGGATGAAGCGCTGCCCGAACACGATCCCCAGGAGACGACCTTCCGGCTGCTGGTCTCGGTGCTGGAGCAAACGACGATAGAACAGCCGTGGATGCCGCTGACCTATTTTCAGTTGTGGATGACGCGTCTGATGGGCCTGTTGCCGGACATCAATCACTGCACGGCCTGCGGCGAAGCGCTTATTGCAGGCGAAGCCAGCTTCAACACGCTCGGCGATGGCTTGTTCTGCGCGGTGCATCGCAACGGCAACGCAAGCGAACTATCGGCGGACTCGTGGCAACTGGCGCAGCGGATGCTGCGCTCTCCCGCTTCGGCCTTTGCCGCCGAAGAATGGTCGCGGCGGCGCGCGCTGGATCTTCGCTGCTTCACATTGCAAGCCCTGGAGCGCCACCTGGAGCGCAAACTGCGCTCGGCTGAGGCGCTGGCGCGGCTGTGAACCCGTGCAGGCTGTTAAAATCTACTCCAGTCCCATCGAGAGAGAGTTGCCCGTGCCTTCAACCCAGCTTTCAACCCAATCGAAGTCCACACCGCTCACCTTTCAGGAGCTTTTATTCCGCCTGCAAGGCTTTTGGGCGGAGCGCGGCTGCGTACTACAGCAGCCTTACGACGTTGAAGTCGGTGCGGGCACCATGGCCCCGGAGACCTTTCTGCGCGTGCTGGGGCCACGGCCCTACAAGGTCGGCTATGCCCAGCCCTCGCGGCGGCCAGCCGATGGCCGTTACGGCGAAAATCCCAACAGACTCTTCCGCCACACGCAATTTCAGCTCATTCTGAAGCCGCCGCCGGTGAATGTGCAGGAACTTTATCTCCAATCATTGGAAGCTATTGGCATCGATCTCTCGAAGCACGACTTGAAGTTTGAAGAAGACAACTGGGAGGGTCCGACGGTTGGCGCGTGGGGCGTGGGCTGGCAGGTGATGATGGACGGAATGGAGATCACCCAGTTCACTTACTTCCAGCAGTGCGGCGGGCTGGATCTGGACCCGATCTGTGCCGAGTTGACCTATGGTCTGGAACGGCTCGCGGCTTTCATGCAGGATGTGGATTCGGTCTACGACGTGGTCTGGGCGCGCGATCCGGAGACTGGTGCAACGGTGACCTATGGCGATGTCAGGCTGACTGAGGAGTTGCAGTACTCGGTTTATAACTTTGAGGACGCCGATGTGGAGCGGCTTTGGGCACACTTCAACAGCTACGAGGCCGAGGCGCAGGATTTGCTGGCGAAGGCAAATGCATTGCTGGCAAATGAGAAAGCAACTGCGGCGGAGAAGCTGCGCTTCCCGTTGATGTCCACTTATGAGTTGGCGCTGAAGTGCTCGAATCTCTTTAACCTGCTTGACGCGCGCGGAGCGATCAGCGTCACTGAGCGCGTGGGCATGATCGGACGCATTCGCAATCTGGCCGTGGGCGTCGCCAAAGTGTATGCGGCGCAGCAGGTGAGTTAGCTATTAGCCGTCAGCTTTTAGTTAGATAGCTTGGACACTTGACTCGCGAAGGAATAGCTGAAAGCTGAGAGCTGTTTTTCCGGTTTTCAAATACGCAGAAAGAATTTACCGCTATGACGGATTTTTTATTGGAGATTGGGCTGGACGAAGTTCCCGCCCGCATGATTGCTGGAGCCGAGGCCGAGTTGGGTCGCCGCGTCAACGAGCTGCTCACGCGCGAGCGGTTGCTTGCCGATGGAGCCAAGCTGACCACCTACTCGACGCCGCGCCGGTTGGCTGTGCTGGTCGAGGGCGTGCTCACGAGTCAGGCCGACAGCGAGGAGCAATTGACCGGGCCGTCGTGGAAGGTTGCCTTCAAAGACGGCGCGCCGACTCCCGCCGCCGAGGCCTTCGCGAAGAAGGCCGGCGTCGCGATTGCGGCTCTTGAAAAGGTAACCAACGCCAAGGGCGAGTACGTCGGCGCAACAGTAAAACGGCTGGGCCGCGCGGCATCAGAATTGCTGGCTACAGAGTTGCCCAAGGAAGTTCTCGGCCTCTACTGGGCAAAAAATATGTACTGGCGCGCGGGCAAGCCGGAGCGATTTGTCAGGCCCATCCGCTGGGTTGTGGCGCTGCTCGATGCGGCGGTTGTCCCGCTGGAGATTGCCGGTATCATGGCAGGCAACTCTAGTCGCGGCCATCGCATTCTGCACGGTGAAGCGCCAGTGGTGCTGACCAAGCCAACCGACTACGCCGAAGCTCTACGCAAGGCATTCGTCGTGGTCGATGTAGCCGCGCGCAGAGAGTCGATTCGCAAAGCACTGGATGCGGCAACCCGCACTGTGACAGGCGCGCGCTGGCGTGAGGATTTGGAACTGATTGAAACCGTCGTTCATCTCACCGAATGGCCCACTGTGATTCTCGGAAACTTTGAGACGGAGTATCTCGATCTTCCTGATAAAGTTTTGGTCACGGTGATGCGCGACCACCAAAAGTATTTCGCGGTAGAAAGAGCAGATGACAAACGTGAGCTACAGATGGGGCCGGCACCTTACTACCGTAAACTCCTGCCGCATTTCCTCGCAGTGCTCAACACGCAGGTCGATGCGGAGGGCGAAGCGATTATCCGCCACGGCAATGCACGTGTGCTACGCGCGCGCTTCAAGGACGCCCGTTTCTTCTGGGAGTTCGACCGGAAAACATCGCTTGAAGCTCGTTTTGAAAGCCTAAAGAACGTCACATTCCATAGAGAATTGGGTAACTATTACTGGAAAA
Source organism: uncultured Occallatibacter sp. (assembly GCA_964408275.1). Classification (GTDB taxonomy): domain Bacteria; phylum Acidobacteriota; class Terriglobia; order Terriglobales; family Acidobacteriaceae; genus Telmatobacter. Next base: position 1,421 of record CAYOYX010000118.1, on the reverse strand, counting down.
CAGAGCAGAATTTGGCCGTGGTGAAGGCGATAGTTGCAACCCTCCCAAAAACCGAGATGGGGCTGCTTAGAACAGCGACGGGCGGAGTAGTTATAAATGAGGATTCGCTGCTGTTGGCTACAAGACTAGCCAAGGCTGACCTAACATCGGAACTGGTCAAGGAATTTACAGAGCTACAAGGCATTGTGGGTAGCTACTACGCTCTTGCCGAACAGAAGAGCGGCATAGTAGCACAGGCAATCTACGATCAATATACGCCTGCATCGATGGATGATCCCATTCCGCAGACTATTGAAGGTCAGTTACTTGGTATAGCCGACAGGATTCAGACGATTTTTGCAATGTTCAGCATCGGCAACGCTCCTACTGGATCAAAGGATCCATTCGCACTGCGCCGCGCGGCGAATGCGATTGTAAAGATTTTGGCGGAGTCGGAGTTGCCGCTCACCCTCTCCGATGTCGTCACAGCGAGCGGCGCGGAGACAGCCAACAAGGAACTGGTTGCAGCATTCCTTCGCGAGCGCCTTAACTTCTATCTCAAAGATGTTCGCGGCTTTGCTTATGACGTGGTGAACGCGGTTCTCGCTGCCGGGGCCGATGATGTACGCGACGCGATTGCACGCGCCGAAGCGCTGACTGCGGCGCGTGAGTCAGCTGATTTCGCCGCCATCTCCGCGGCCTTCAAGCGCATCAAGAATATCCTGCGTCAGGCCGAAGAGAAAAAGTTCGACATCGGCTCGCCGAAGGATGTGAAGCTCTCGCCGGAGGCGCAGCAGCTTGCGGATGCGGCGGCGTTGCTTGCTCCTGAAGTGGCCGCGTTGCGCAAGTTGCGCTTCTACGGGCAGGCGCTCGAAGCTATAGCCACTCTGCGCCCGGCAGTTGACGCATTCTTTGATAAGGTGATGGTCCTCGATCCCGATCCGGCAATTCGCGGCGCGCATCTGGGCCTGATCGATGAGGTGCTGCGCGGCTTCTCCGGCATCGCCGACTTTAGCGAGATTGTGACGGGATAAGGTCGGCGGAAAGAAGCTTCAACTGTTGCTGCTATGTGGAAGTATTATTTGAGGTTAGCACCTTTGAAGTGTGCGATAATCGAGAGGCACGTCCGTGCGTGGAGCAGACCTTGCCTCTGAGAGTTGTAAGTGGACCGGTATACTTGCTGACAAATGATTTTTGGTTTGGCATGAAGTGGGGTTCAGCCAAGTGATTCCAGCCCGGTTATGATGAAATTCAGGGCTGGAATTTCAGAAATGCCTCATAAGTACACGGGGGTTAAAGAAATGGCGACTTGCCTCAATAATTGCGCAAAACCTACCTTTGACTTTATTTTACTATCTTATTCATTTACAAAAATTTAACTACAGTATCGGGCCTGTAGCTCAACGGTTAGAGCAGGGGACTCATAATCCCTTGGTTCGGGG
>CAYOYX010000117.1:0-9228 GCA_964408275.1 uncultured Occallatibacter sp. | reverse complement strand
GCGAGGTGAGCCAGATCAACGCCACCGAGGCGATGGACTTCCACAAGAAGTATTATGTGGGATCGAATATCGTGGTGGCCGTGGTGGGCGACGTGAAGGCCTCGGAAGCGATGCCGATGCTGGAGCGGTATTTCAGTCGCATTCCCGCCGGACCCAAGCCGGAGGAGATGACCACCAGCGAGCCTAAACAATTTGCCGAGAAGACGGTCGAGATTCGCGAGCAGACGCAGCCGTGTTACCTAGAGGGTTATCACCGGCCCGACTATCGCTCGCCCGACGCCGAGGTCTACGACGCGATCAGCGACATCATGTCCAACGGGCGCGTCTCGCGGCTCTATCGCAGTTTGGTGCGCGATCAACAAATTGCCGCCGAGGCGGAGGGCTTCAGTCCATTTCCCGGCGACAAATATCCCGGACTCTTTGCGTTCTATGCGATTCCGCTGCCGGGTCACACGCCGGCGGAGATGCGTGACGCCATCCACAAAGAAATTGAAAAGTTGAAGACGGCGGATGTCAGCGACGACGAACTGGCGATGTATAAGACGCGCACCCGCGCCGATCTGCTGCGTGGATTGGCCGACAATCAGGGGCTGGCCAACAATCTGGCGGAGTATCAAACGCGCTTCGGCGATTGGCGCGAACTTTTTCTGCAACTGGACAAGGTGGACAAGGTGACGAAGGCGGATATTCGACGCGTGGCCAACGCAGTTTTTGTGCCTAGCAACCGGACCGAGGCGTGGATTGAGACGGAAGCCGCTGCGGCGAAGAAAGATGGAGGCGCGCGATGAAGAGTTTATCTCAATTTGCGAGAGAGTTCAGTGCGGCGAAGGGTACGGGCTTCAGCGTGAAGGGTACGGGCTTCAGCCCGTACATGGGCAATGCAAAATTGACGCAGGCTTTAGCCACCGAGGGAATGCCCGGTTGGACTTTAATTTCTCAGAAAACAAGTTCGGATTTGACTAATACCGTTGAAAAGCATCCCTCAGGGGCTAAAGCCCACAACTTTTTGACAGCTTTAATGTACGGGCTAAAGCCCGTACCCTTCACAACAATTGTCCTCGCTGGAATATTGAGCGTAGCTCTCGGCGGTTGTCACAACATTATGCAACAACCCGCTGTTCCTATTACTGCTCCACCATCTGCTGCGAATGTTGCCTCTGTTGCCGCGCCACCCGCCCAACAAGCCAAGCCTTGGGAGAAGATTCCCACACCCAAACTGCACGAGTTCAAGCCGCAGCAGCCCAAGCGCATTGAACTGAAGAACGGCATTGTCCTGTTTTTGCAGGAAGATCACGAACTGCCGTTTGTCACTGGCTCGGTGCTGATTCCCGGCGGCGGGCGCGACGAGGATGCGGCCAAAACCGGCCTTGTAGCGCTCTATGGTCAGACCGGGCGGACCAGCGGGACCGCGAAGCAGAGCGGCGACGCGATGGACGACTTGCTGGAAGCCAAGGCGGCTCACATCGAGACCGGCGGCGATGTGGATTCGACGGCGCTCTCGTGGGATTCGCTCAAGGGCGACTCCGATCAGGTCTTCGCGCTGGCGATGGATTTGCTCTTTCATCCGCAATTCAGCGCGGAGAAACTCGATCTGGCCAAGCAGCAGATGGCCACGGGGATCATGCGGCGCAATGACGAAGAGGATGCAATTGCAGGGCGTGAATCGGCCAAGCTGGTCTATGGCCCGAACTCGCCCTACACGCGACAGCCGGAGTTGGCGACGATTGGCGCAGTTACGGTGGACGATCTGAAGGCGTGGCATGAGCGCACGATGGGCGGCAAGCTCATTGTCGCAATCAGCGGCGACTTCGAGCCTGCGGCGATGGAAGCCAAGCTGCGCGCGGCATTCGAGGGGTTGCCCGTGGTGAAGGCTGCGCCCGAGCGCCATGATGTTTTTGCCGGCGCGAAGCCGGGCGTCTACTTCATCAATAAGGAAGACGTGAATCAATCGAATGTCGAGATGGTTGACCTGGGCACGGACCGGCGCAATCCCGATATGCCAGCGCTGGCGGTGATGAACGAGATACTAGGCGGCAGCTTTGCCAGCCGTATGTTTCAAAAGATTCGCACGGAAAAGGGACTGGCATACTCCGTCGGCGGCGGCTACGGATTCGCCTGGGACCATCCGGGCGAGTTTCATGCGGTGGTGCTGACCAAGAGCGAGACTACCGTGGACGCAACCAAACTCGCGCTCGATGAGATTGCTGGGCTGACCACGCGGCCTTTCACCGATGAGGAGCTGGCGCGGGCCAAGGACAATATCCTCAACTCCTTCCTCTTCCGCTACGACACGCGCGAAAAGGTGCTGGCCGAGCGGGTGAAGCTGGAGTTCTATGGTTATCCGGCGGATTACCTGGAGAGTTATCGCGCCGCGCTCGAAAAGGTGACAATGGCCGATCTGGAGCGGGTCGCGAAGAAGTACATTCATCCGGAAAAGCTGGCGATTCTGGTCGTCGGCAACGGCCCCGAGATCAAGCCAGGGCTGGATGAGTTGAAGCTCGGGCCGGTGCAAGCGGTGGATATTACGATACCGATGCCAAAGCAGAAGTAAGGCTGCAATGTTGTCGGAATCACGATGGTCTTTTGAAGACTATCGCCGACAAAAAGTACTGCGAGTTAGGGAGCTGGTCGCTGGCAGCTATAACTCCATCGACTGGCTCGCCACAAGTGCCTTCGCCTTGGCGATAAACTCTCTCAGCGGCATTGATCCCTGGTCGCCTTTGGCGCGGGTGCGGACGCTGACCGCCCCAGCCTCCTGCTCCTTGTCGCCGAAGACGAGAATGTACGGCGTCTTCTGATTGGCGAAATCGCGAATCTTGCCGTTCATCTTTTCGTTGCGTTGGTCCACTTCGACGCGGAGGCCAGCAGCCTTCAACTCAGCTTCGACCTTGTGCGCATACTCATGGTGCCGCTCGCTGATGGGCACCAGTCCCACCTGCACCGGCGCAAGCCACAGCGGAAAAGCTCCCGCGTAGTGCTCGATCAGCACGCCGAAGAAGCGCTCGACTGAGCCGAAGAGCGCGCGATGCACCATCACCGGCTGATGCCGCTCGCCGTCTTCACCCACATATTCAAGCTCGAAGCGAGCGGGTAAATTGAAATCAAACTGCACCGTCGATAACTGCCACAACCTTCCCAGCACATCGACTAACTTCACATCGATCTTGGGACCATAAAAGGCCGCCTCGCCGGGGATGGTCTTATAACTGATTCCCTTGCGGTCGAGAGCGTTCTTCAGTCCATTGATCGCAAGATTCCAGTTATCGTCTGAGCCTGCGTAGTGAGCGCGGTCATTCGGATCCCATGTCGATAACTCAACCTTGAATTCCTTGAAGCCGAAAGTAGTAAGTACCGACTGTGCAAAGTCGATGCAAGCAACAACCTCATCTTCAATCTGTCCAGGAGTGCAGAAGATATGCGCATCATCCTGCGTAAAGCCGCGCACGCGCAGCAACCCATGCATCGTCCCAGAGCGTTCATAGCGATAAACATTGCCTAACTCAGCTAATCTAACTGGTAAGTCGCGATAACTCCTCGGCGAATTCTTGTAAATCAAAATATGTCCGGGACAATTCATCGGCTTCAATCGGTACTCGGCGTCGTCGAGTTCCATCGGCGTATACATATTGCCGGAGTAGAATCCCTCATGGCCGCTGACCTTCCATAACTCGCGGCGCATCACGTGCGGCGTGTACACAAGCGAGTAGCCTCGGCGCAGGCACTCCTCTCGCATCCAGTCTTCCATCACTTTGCGAATGATGGCGCCTTTAGGATGCCAAAAGATCAGCCCCGCGCCGGCCAGTTCTTGAATGCTGAAGAGGTCCAGTTGCTTGCCGAGCAGTCGATGGTCGCGCTTGGCTGCCTCTTCCAAGCGCGCAAAGTGCGCGTCCATCTCCTTCTGCGAAAAAAATGCGGTGCCGTAGATGCGCTGCAACTGTGGATTCTTTTCGTCGCCCAGCCAGTATGCGCCGGCGAGGCCAGTCACCTTCACAGCCTTCACGCGGCCCGTTGATGGCACGTGCGGCCCGCGGCAAAAGTCGATAAATTTTCCGTTGCGATAAAAGCTCACCTCATCGCCGGGAGCGGTGAACTTGGTCACAAAGTGCGTTTTCATGAAATCGCCGCCGCGCTCGAACTCCACAAGGGCTTTCTCGCGCGGAGTGAATTCGTGATTGAATGGCTCGTTGCGCGCGATCACTTCGGCAATCTTTGCCTCGATCAGCGCCAGGTCCTCTGGCGTGAAAGGCTTCTCGCGATGAAAATCATAGAAGAAGCCAGAGTCGGTAGCCGGACCGTGGCCCAGCTTGGTGTCGGGAAAGAGCTCCAGCACAGCCGTGGCCAGCACGTGCGCGGCGGAGTGGCGCAGCACCTTCAGCGCATCGGCATCCGTCTCCTTCAATAACTCAAGGCGCGTGTCGGCGGTCAGAGGCGTCGTCAGGTCCACCAGTCGCTCGGCGGCTGCGTCCGTTGCCGCATACATTGCGGCTTCGCCGTCGTCGGAAATTGTCTTCGCCGCGCCGGTGACCGGCGTCAGCCGCGCCACCACGCAAACCGCTGCCAGTCGCGGCGAAATCGAGTTGGCAATCTCAAAAGGCGTTGTTCCGGCGGGTACTTCGCGAACCGCCCCGTCGGGCAGGTGTACGGCAATCGTCTGCGTGCTCATGTGTGGAGTCCTGTCTTATGATGGGCATAAAACGCCCGCAACTTTACAGGATAGTTGCAACGGGCGCTTCAAGTCGAGTTAGCCCGGAGACAGTACACTGGAAGAGGAACCTTCCCTCTCGGACTAACCTCTTGCCGCAGCTCTCCAATCTCAATCCCGAACAGCGCGCCGCAGTCGAAGCCACCGAAGGCCCGCTGCTGATTCTCGCCGGAGCCGGCTCAGGCAAGACTCGCGTCATTACCAGCCGCATCGCTTGGCTCATCCGCGAAAAAGGCGTCGCTCCTGACTCCATCCTCGCCGTCACCTTCACCAACAAGGCCGCCAAGGAAATGGCCGAGCGCGTTGATCGGCTGCTCGATCACTCGACTCTCGCCAAGCCGCTTCTCTGCACCTTCCACTCGCTCTGCGTGCGCTTGTTGCGCCGCGACATTGATGCTCTGAAAGTCGGTGGTGAAGGCCTCACGCGCGACTTCGCCATCTACGACGAAAACGACCAGCAGAACATTGTCAAGCAGGTGATGAAGCGAATGGGCCTCGACACCAAGCAGCTTACGCCGCGCACCGTGCTGGGAAAGATCAGTTGGGCCAAGAACCACATGATCGATCCACAGGAGTATTACCTCGAATCGAAGGACGCGAACAGCGAACGCATAGCCCACATCTATCAGGGCTACCGCGCCGAGTTGCGCAAGTGCAACGCCCTCGACTTCGACGACCTGCTGCTCGAAGCCGTTCGCCTGCTCAAAGTTTCCAGCGATGCGCGCGAGCGCTACCAGCGCAGATACAGATATTTATTGGTCGATGAGTATCAGGACACCAACCGCCCGCAGTACGAGTTGATGAAGCTGCTCGCAGGCGAGCGCAAAAATGTCTGCGCCGTCGGCGACGAAGATCAGAGTATCTACTCATGGCGCGGCGCCGACATCCGCAATATTCTCGAATTTGAAAAGGATTTTCCCAACGCCCGCATCGTACGGCTGGAGCAGAATTATCGCTCCACGCAGGTGATTCTTGAGGCCGCCGGCGCTGTGGTCGCCAACAACCTGCAGCGCAAGGGAAAGAAGCTATGGACCGATCGCCAGGGCGGTTCGCTCGTCGGCTACTATGAAGCTCCAGACGGCGAAAACGAGGCTCTCTTCATCGCGGGCCGCATTCAGAAGTTTCTTCGCGAGAGCGAATCGAGCAGCAAGGCGGAAGAGGGTCACTGCGCAGTCCTCTATCGCACCAACGCCCAGTCGCGCCTCGTTGAAGAGGCGCTGCGCCGCTACAACATTCACTACACCATGGTCGGCGGCTTCAGCTTTTATGAGCGCGCCGAGATCAAAGACCTGCTCTCTTATCTCCGGCTCATTCGCAATCCCCACGACTCGATGGCGTTGCAGCGGGTGATCAACACGCCGGCGCGCGGCATCGGTAAAACCTCGCTGGAAACGCTGGAGCGTCTGGCTCTGGAAACCGGCACCTCCACGTGGGAGGCTCTCGGCGCCGCCATTTCCAATCGGCTCATTCCCACCCGCGCCCTCATGGCCATTGAGTCGTTTCGTCAGCTCATACTCGATGCGCAAGCCATGATGGACCCCGACTTCGCCGGCAAACTCGCGACCGGCGCGGACGCCGAAGCGGACGCCGACACTGGATTCGATTTTGGAAACGAGAACGAAGCTCAGGCGCAGCTCGCCTTTCAAGAGCGGGTGCCGATTTTGGAAGATCCCAACCAAGATTTCGAATCGGACGCAGCAGAAGTTGCCGCCGACGAAAATACGCACGACCACGCCTTTCGCGCTCCCGGCGACGCAGCCACTCTTCCCGAATTGATTCGCTTTCTCATCGACCGCACCGGCTACATCAAGGCTCTTGAAACCGAAGGTTCACCGGAGGCCTTCAGCCGCATTGAAAACCTCAAGGAACTTGCCAACGCCGCGCACGACGCCGAAGTTCGCGGCGAAACCCTCGCTGACTTTCTCGACAACGCGGCTCTGGCTTCGGACACCGATCAGTTCGATCCCGAAGCCCGCGTCACGCTGATGACCCTGCACGCCGCCAAAGGCCTGGAGTTTCCGCTAGTCTTTCTTGCCGGACTTGAAGAGGGCCTCTTCCCGCACTCGCGCACCCTCAACAATCCCGACGAGCTTGAAGAAGAGCGCCGCCTCTGCTATGTCGGCATGACCCGCGCGATGAACACGCTGATCCTCACTCGCGCGCATTACCGTCGCCGTTACGGCAACGACGCCCCGGAGGCGAGCATCCCCTCGCGTTTTCTGGAAGAGATTCCCAGCCAGTTAATCGAGAATCTTGGCAGCCCTTCATCCTTCCAATCCACGTCTTGGTCCTCGTCCAGCAATTCGAGGAGCTACAACCGCAGCGGCGCTTCGAGCGATTTCACCGATCGCCACTACAACTATGAAGATGAAAATCAAGATGCACCGCGCTCGTTCTCAAATGGCCCCGGCGCAAAGAGGAGCAACAGCATGAGCACCAACGGCAAGCCCTTTGTCGCCCCGTGGATGACCGTCAAGCCAAAGCCGGCTTCGACAAGCCAAGAAAATGAAACAGCAGTTGAAAGCCCGGATGGCCGCTCCATCGACAACATCGCCCGCTTCTTCGGCGGCAAATCCGGCCACGGTGCGCCTGACTCGCTGCCTAAGCCGGCAATGAACATTCCCGCCACGAGCGGCGCGGTCAATCTGAGAAAAGGTCAGCGCGTCCGTCACGCCAAGTACGGCGAGGGCACCATCCTCATGCGCGAGGGCGACGGCGAAGACGCCAAGCTCACCGTCCTTTTTGCCCAGCACGGCATGAAAAAGCTGATGGAAAAATTCGCCAATCTGCGGAAAGCATAGCGCGGCCTTCCCGAATCTAATTGATCAAGAGCGAAATTCTCCCGCGCCGCCGCATCGCAATCCCTCGTGCGCTAACATATATAGATATTGATTGAGGTGAGAATGTTCGTCGTTGTCTGGCGCTTTGAGATTGCCGAAGATAACACCGCCGCATTTGAGGCTGCCTATTCGCACGAGGGCGCTTGGGCGCAACTCTTCCGCGCATCGCCCGACTACCGCGGCACCGAACTACTGCGCGACGCCTACGCCGCCGGCTCCTATCTCACCATCGACCGCTGGTCCAGCGAAGAGGCTTTCCGCGCCTTCCGCAAAGACCACGACGCCGCGTATGAAACTCTCGACCGCGCCTGCGACGCGCTCACCAGCAGTGAAACCCGCATCGGCGCTTACACTGTTTGAGCCGCCAGTTTCTCTTTACTGAAGCAGCAGAACATTCTGGCTGAACTCCGCGCCGGCCATGTATTGGATGCCCTTGTCGAAGGTGACCAACAGGCCGTTTTCTTTGATCGCAAGTCCTAAAAGATAAGCATCGGTCACCTGTTGATGGCCGCTGATGCGCGCGGCGAAGGGCGCGGTAACTTCGACCCAGCTTTCTTTTATCTCCCAATACCCATACAGCGGATGCGCAAAGCGCGGATGTCCCTTGAGAATCCTCAAGATTGCAATTGCTTCTTGTATCGGGCGCGGTGCTGGCCGGTAGGCAGGGTTCGTTGTGATACGGAGGAATCCCGCTTCAGTGAGTGGGCAAAGGCCAACAAAATCATTGCCGGAAGAGATGAACCAATCCTGTGCCGTTTGGTAATGCTGGTGGGTGGAGTCCAACAACGCAATCAAGACATTCAGATCAAGTAAAATGTTGCGGGTCAAACTCCTCCTCCTCGATCTTCTTTACCATTTCCGCAGTGATCGTCCCACCGCTGGGAGGAAACATGGGTAAGCCGCTGATGGGAGAAAAGCAAATCTCTGGCTTAGGTTCCGGGGCAGTCTGTGCCTTGCGGATCAGCTCGTCAATAGCCGAACTCAGTGTGAGTCCACGCGCACGGGCATAATAGCTGGCAAAGCTATGGGTCTTATCGTTCAACGTGATCGTAGTTCTCATACAATCATTCTACATCAATCCTAAAAACTGCATCAATAAAATAAATGATGCAGTTATTAACTATTGATGCAGAATGATAGATTTGACAGTTCATTTCACCACTTCTCCATTTCTTCGCTATTATTTTCTGTTAATCTCCTCCCAGCCCTGCTACAATCCCTACGAATATCCAATCCAGGCCGCCGAGCCGTTTCGCATTCAGAAACCATGCCGGCGAGCACTTTTTTCTGAGGAGACCTCCCCATGGCAATCGCCGATGACCGCAGCAAGGCCGTAGAACTGGCACTCGCACAGATCGAAAAACAATTTGGCAAAGGGTCGATTGTCCGCCTCGGCTCCAAAGAGGCGCTGGTGCCCATCGCCGTCGTCTCCACCGGCTCCATCAGCTTTGATGCGGCGCTCGGCGTTGGCGGCATTCCGCGCGGCCGCGTCACGGAGATCTTCGGACCCGAGTCCTCCGGCAAGACCACCATCACGCTGCAGATCATTGCCGAGGCGCAAAAGTCCGGCGGCCTTGCGGCCTTCGTTGATGTCGAGCACGCTCTCGATCCCGCCTACGCCAAAAAACTCGGCGTGGACATCGACAACCTCCTCGTCTCGCAGCCCGACAGCGGCGAGCAGGCTCT
>CAYOYX010000116.1:0-9604 GCA_964408275.1 uncultured Occallatibacter sp. | reverse complement strand
CGGCAACGTCGTCAATGTAATTCATCAGGCGGATGGCTTCTCCGGAGAGCGGCATGAGTTCCCTCGATATTAGAATTCGGCATTCATTGCGTATTTTGTTGAGGTTTTCCGCCCATTCCGCTAAGTATGCAGAATGGATGGGGCAGCCAGCGTTGTTCCTCCGCTAACGGAGGAATTATATGCCTAAGCCAATCTCGCTGTTCTGTTTGTCGCGGCCAAAGGCGTGGTCGTAGAAGTCGTACGGAGTGCGGCGGTTGAATTTGTAGCGGCTGCGGAGTTCGCGTCCGACAAAGAAGCCCACGGTAACAACGGCGACTCCAACCGAGACCCATGTGACAACTTTGAGCGCGCTGGATTCCTTCTTCTCTTCCGAGTGAGTATCTTGCGCAACGGCCTCTGGGGCTTGATTCACGAGTTCAGTATTGGCGGACATAAGCAGTCTTACCCCTAGCGTACCATGATAGCGCGATGGCGTGGCCTATTGTATGTGATCGATAAACAGTGGACAGAGGCCCATCCGCAATGCACACAAGAATGACGGCGAGATTCTTTCGCTTCAATCGAGGGTTATTGTTTACATATTTTCAAATAAGATAATGCCCTATATTGTTTATAATAAATTGTTTACAAGGGGAAAATATACAATGGCGCTCTTGTAGCGCGTCGAGGTAAATGCCTTGGTCAATCAGAAGGGCAGGTTTCGGAGAAATGTGTTTTTGAAGCCACCATTCTCAAAGGCCGTCCTTGGCGGCTTTTTGTATCGCACGACTGCCCGCGATAGCAGAAGAGAGCAGTTTCTCCGAACTCGTTGTTCCGGATTTAGAATTCCCAATGAAAGCGTGTGCCGAAGATCGAGACGGGGCCGCGGTCGCGATTGAAGGCCGGATTGGCAACGAACTGGTAGTCCAGACTCCAGTGAATTTGTTTAGGGAAGGTGTGATCGTAGTACGTCTCCAAGGCAAATTCCCGGCCGTAGTTCAAGTTGCCGTCGCCGTCCAAAATGCCTGTGCCACCGGCCAGGAGGAACTGCTGATTCACCTTTGAAATGCCGCTCAACACGGCGGCCAGACCGGCTGCATCGCGCGAGCGGCGCCACGCGTCTCCCTTGACGCTTATGCCCAGCGAACCTGTGTGATCGGTGTCGGTATACAACCACGCTTCGTTATGGCCGTCGTTCCATCCCACGCGAGAAAAGACGCCGATGTTCTTCGTGATCTCCTGCTCCGCGTTCAGGCCGAAGCCATACGAATGACGATTGGCGTGCGTCATGGAGATATCCGCTCCCGGAACCGAGAGAGCGGCCTTGTAGCTGCCGAACTCCCCCTGATTGAGATAGGCCAGGGGACGGACGACGCCGGGATGGCCGCCAACGGTGTAGCGGCTCTCGCCCTCGGCCACCATCCCCCAGTCGTGGAAAAACCTGCCGTCGCCCGAGGAGCTTTCCCCAGGCCATATCAGAAACCGGTCTTCGGCGGTAAAGCCATTCCGCTGGTTAGTCAACTGGAAGAATCCATAACGCAACGCCCACTTCGGTCTCTCCAATTCGACAGATACTCCCGTGGTTTCGCCCAACGCGTCGGCGGGATAATCCCAAACAGCGTTGGCGACCAGCGCCCAGTTCATAAACTGGGTACGCGGGTCATTGGCATAGGCGTTGCTGTCGAAGATATCCTTCACGCTGAATCGACCGGCGGTGAATGTGAGCCGCGTCGTTGGCTGCTCTCCGGCGAGTGTGAGCTGGTCAGAGGGCACGGCCTCTTTCTCGCCGCCCAAGCCGATGGTCTGCCGAATGAAGAAGCGCGCAATGGCCTCGTGTGGAGGGCGCGTACCCGCTTTATACGCTTCCCCACTAGTAAAGTCGTCGATGCCGAGAGTATTGTTCAGACCGAAGCCCTGCCACGTAAGCATATCGACGTGAAGCTCGGCGCCGCGCCACAAACGGTAGCCGCCGAAAAAATCCAGAGAGACGGTTTCGCGTGCCTGACCCTTGGTGGACAGGCTGTTGGCGCCCGAGTATTTGGCGCTGAAGGAGGGATATCCCTGGCCGGTGATGGTGCTCTGTACGTGCCAGTTCCACTTCTGCGATTGATCGCTTGGAGCGTCGGCAGCGGGAGCAGGCGAATTGGCGCTCGCATCTTGCTGCGCGGTTATCGCGACTGTCTGGAAGCCAAGCCCTGACAGAAGGCAGGCGAGTGCGAGCCAGGAGCGGAGGAGCCTAGGGCGTGCGCGGCGGTAAAGTAACATGGGGAAACCTTTCAATTGAATCGTGGAGCGGGCAGAAATTTGTCTATCGAAGATAAATGTTGCATCGATGAGCGGGTGTTCGGAGAAACAGTCTATTCAATTATAAAATGCAGGCGGTACAGATACTGTTAAGGATAATTGAATCGTAAGATCTCCGGCCCATCAGCAGTGCACAATCTTCGCCGACAAAATTCCTCTGGTGGCGTTGCGCGTGTCCACCACTAACTGCGACTCTGCGACGATGGCCTTGTAGTCGTAGCTGGAGTGGTCGGTGACAATGAGCACGGCATCATACTGGCCGAGATTGTCGAGCGGAGTGCTGGTCATATTCAGTTCGTAGTGGCGGCCGCTGCCAACGGCAGGAAAGTAGGGATCGTTGTACGCCACAACCGCGCCCCGCTCGCGCAACTGCTCGATGATGGTCAGCGAAGGCGATTCGCGCAGGTCGTCGATGTCGCGTTTATAGGCCACGCCCAGCACCAGAATCTTCGATCCCTTGATGGATTTATGGCGCTCATTGAGAGCGGCGGCGAGGTTGTCCAGAACAAAGTTGGGCATGGCTTTGTTGATCTCTCCTGCCAAGTCGATGAAGCGGGTACGAAAATCGAATTGCCGAGCCTTCCAGGAGAGATAGAAGGGATCGATGGGGATGCAATGACCGCCGAGGCCAGGGCCGGGGTAGAAGGCCTGAAAGCCGAAGGGCTTGGTGCGCGCGGCATCGATCACTTCGTTGATGTCGATGCCCATCTTCATGCAGAGCTGCTTCAACTCGTTGACCAGCGCGATATTGACGCAGCGGTAGATGTTTTCCAGCAGCTTGGTCATCTCCGCCACTGCCGGAGTGCTGACCGGCACTACAGAGCGGAAGATTGTTCTGTAGATCGCCGACGCCAGCTCCGTAGCCGCAGGACCGCAGCCGCCCAGCACCTTGGGAATATCGCATCGCGCCACGCTCTCGTTGCCGGGATCTTCGCGCTCCGGTGAAAAAGCGACGTGAAGGCCGGGTTGGTCGAGCGAGCGAGAGAGCTTCACACCGCGCGGGTTGCCGGCTTCGAGTAATGGCGCGACAACCTCCTCGGTGGTGCCCGGATAGGTGGTGCTTTCCAGTACGATCAACTGGCCCTCGCGCAGCCAGGGAGCAATGGATTCGACTGTCCCGGTTACATAGCTCAAATCCGGTTCATGGCGCTCGTTGAGCGGGGTGGGCACACAGATGATGATCGCGTCCATCGCAGCGGACTCGGAATAATCCGAAGTTGCGCGGAAGCCGGCCTGCTGCGCCGCCGCAATCTCGCCGGGAAGAATGCGTAGGATGTACGACTCGCCGTCGTTGAGCTTTTTGACTTTGGCCGGCTCGATGTCAAAGCCCGTTACCCGGAAGCGTTGGCCGCTGAAGAGCAGCGCCAGCGGCAGGCCCACGTAACCCATCCCAATAATTCCAATGCGGGCTTCGCGGGAGTCGATTCTCTGCTTGAGTTCGGCCAGCCTGCTCTCGGTCGTAGTCGTCATGCATTTGATTGTAGAGCTTGATTGCAACTGACCGGGCTTCGGATTAATGCTGGTGCGTCGATTCCTGTATTCTTGTCACAAAAGGCTTCTGACTATATCTTTGCCGCAGTCGGCTGTTTCTCAGGGGGATTTCATTGCCAAAGTATCTAGTAACCGGAGTGGCGGGCTTTATCGGGCGCTCGATCGCCGCGGCTTTGCTCCAGCGAGGTGAGAGCGTACGCGGCATCGACAACTTCCTCACAGGCAAGCGTTCCAATCTTGCCGGCTTGGAGGCGATGGAGTTTATCGAAGGCGACCTGACCGATCCGGTTGCCTGCGCCAATGCCTGCGCCGGAGTGGAAATCATCTTTCACGAGGCGGCGCTGGCCTCCGTGCCACGCTCGGTGAAAGACCCGGTGGCCACCAACCGCAACTGCGTCGATGCTACGCTCAATCTGCTGGTTGCCGCTCGCGCTGCCGGTGTGCGCCGCGTGATTTATGCAGGCTCGTCTTCGGTTTACGGCGACACACCGACTCTGCCCAAGCATGAGCCGATGGCGCCCAGCCCGATCACGCCGTACGCCGTGGCCAAGCTGGCCTGCGAACACTACATGACCGCCTTCGCCCGCGTTTACGGCTTGGAGACGGTGACGCTGCGCTACTTCAACGTCTTTGGCCCATACCAGGATCCCACCTCGCACTACTCCGGCGTGCTGGCAATCTTCTGCCGCCGGATGCTGACCGGTGAACCGGTGACCATCTATGGCGATGGCAACCAGAGCCGCGACTTCACCTACATTGACAACGTCGTCCACGGCAATCTGCTGGCCGCCGCCGCTCCTGCCGCGAAGGTCTCAGGCCGGATGATGAACGTCGCCACTGGCAGCCGCATCACGCTCAACGAGACCTTCGAGATTTTGCGTGAACTTACCAGCTATAGCAGCCAACCGGCCTACGCTCCGACGCGCTCGGGCGATATCCGCGACTCACTGGCCGATATTCATCTGGCCGGTGAACTGCTCGGCTACAAGCCCATAGTGGACTTCCGCGAGGGCTTGCGCCTTACCGTCGAGTGGTACAGAAACAGTATGTGAAATCCCGGCAGTGAGACGGTTTATCGCCGTACAGGTAGTCGCTCGAATCGGTCGCTATTGACGGATTGATTTCAATCAAGCACACTGGCGGAGATTTCCTTTTGCAGCGGCTATTCGCTCTGAATCTCCGGATGACCCCGGCGAAGGGACCGTGGGACGGAGGTCCCTTACAGCCGTGCCGGATGCAAATACCATTTCAAATCAATCACCTAATGACTCTGACTCCCGGTCCAGCGCCGGCAATCGCGGCTCATCTACTTCGCTGCGCGAGCTTTACCAGACCCTCGCACGCCGCCGCCGTTTCGTTGCCACGGTCGTTGGGGGAATGCTGCTCCTATGCCTGCTCTACTGTCTTATAGCGCCCAATCAATACGAGGCCACTGCGCGGGTGGCGTTGCGCACATCGCCTGTCTCCACGCTTACCGAGTCGCGCGTAGAGGTCACGCGCCAGGCCTCGGCGTGGCTTGACGGCCAGCTTGCGGCTCTGAAGGCTCGCGTCGAGCAGGATCAGCTTCGCCTCGCTGACTTTCAGCGCGAGCACGGCCTGCTCAACACCCCCGAGATGCTCGCCAACGGACAGCCCGGAGAGACCGAGCACACCTCGGCTTTGCTGGAGCTGGATGAGTTGGGCCGTCAGTTGGTCGCCGCCTCCACCGACCGCATCCTGCGCGAGGCCCAGTATCGCGCCGCCCAGCAGGGCGACCCCGAGCTGGTCATCGCCTCCGATCCGCGCCTGCAGGCCGAAAGCGGCAACTTCGCCACCGCGCTCCTCCAGCAGATTCACGCCCAGCGCAGTCAGTTGGAGCAGGAAGCGGCCCAGCTCAACATCGAGCATGGCCCCAACTTCCCCCGCGTCGTTGAGGTTCGCCGCCAGTTGCAGGATCTCGACCGCCAGAAGCAGGCCGAGGACACCCGCCTCGTCGAGCGTTTTCGCGGCTCATGGCAGACCGCCGTCGATCGCGAGCAGCTCGTCCGCAAAAATCTCGAAGAGGTCACCGTCGAAGGCATGAAGGCCAATCAGGCGGCAGCCGAGTACGCCGCCATGCGCGAAGAGGCCAACGCCAGCCACGAGCTCTACGTGCGCGTGCTGGGCCGCGCGCAGGAGGCCGGCCTCTCCGCCGGCATTCCCGCCTCCAACCTCTCCGTCGTCGATGCCGCCCGCCAGCCCGTCAAGCCCGTCGCCCCCAATCTGCCGCTCTACATGGCTATTACATTCTTCGTCAGTCTCTGGCTGGCTTTGGGAGGCGCGCTCTTGCTGGAATCCATTCGCCCGACAACTTTGGCCGCGCTGCTGGCCGTTCTGCTCGCCGCCTCCGCGCTTCACGCCCAGGCGCCCACGCCCAGCACCTCGGGCCTGCCCACAGGCGTCGTCGTCATCCCCTCCGCGCCGCCGCGCAACCCCAATCTGCCCAATCCCAAACAATCTCCGCTCACCTGGGACAACTCCGCGCAATCCGGCCTGCCGCCCAATCTAGCCGCGCAGTCGGCGACGCCCATGCCTGCGCCCATCGCTCCCGGAGACTTCCTTGATGTCAGTGAGGTCCACACCCCGGAGTTTCATTCCGCCGTGCGCGTCTCGCCCGCCGGAACCGTCGCGTTGCCCATGATTCACGAGGTCACGGTCGTCGGCATGGATGAGCAAACCGCCGCCCACGCCATTGAAGCTGCCCTGCTCGCCCAGGGATTTCTCCTCCATCCCCAGGTCTCCGTGCTCGTCATCTCCTACGCCGGTCAGGATGTCAGCGTCCTCGGCGAGGTCGTCCGCCCCGGCGTCTATCCCTACACCCTCCACCACCGCCTGCTCGACCTGATCTCCGCCGCCTCCGGCCTCTCGTCCAACGCCGGCCGCCTGGTCAACATCTACCATCGCGACGACGCCCGCACGCCGCACCCCGTTGTCCTCGATCCCAGCGGCGCCGACACCGCCGCCGATCATAATCCGGAGCTTGCTCCCGGGGACACCGTCCAGGTCAGCCGCGCCGGTCTGGTCTTTGTCGTCGGCGATGTGCAGCGCCCGGGCGGCTTTCCCGTCGATCCCGCGCAAGGGCTGACGGTCGTGCAGGCTCTCTCGCTTGCCTGGGGACCGACGCAGAACGCCGCCTTGTCCAAGGCCATCCTCATCCGCGAGCAAAAGGACGGACGCACCCTCACCAGCCTCAACCTCAAGCGAATGCTCCACGGACAGGAGCCGGACCAGTTGGTGCGCGACCGCGACATCCTCTTCGTTCCCGACTCGACGGCCAAAAACATCTGGAATCACACCCTCGAATCGGCCATTCAATCCGCCATCGGCGTCACCATCTACTCCGGCCTGGTTTATTCGCAGAGGTACTGAAGAAGAGTACGGGCTTTAGATGCTTGAATGGTACAGGCAATAAGACTGCGAGAAACTTATTGGAAAAGCAAGAAGTGTCAGGGCACGACTTTAGTCGTGCCGTAAATGCCGCAAATTAACTCGGGCTTTAGCCCCTGAAGAAAGGCCAATATCACACAAAAAGTTCGCATTCTTTCGCGGCCCAACGGGAACGCCGACAGAACGAATATAATCGTGCAGAGATTTCCTCGAAGCGAATTCAGGCTTTTTTCGGAGATGCAAAATGGAAGACGGCATCGAGGCTGAGAAACTGCCGGAACAATCAACCATAGCGGAGGAAGAAGTGCCAGGATCGATGCCGGAAGCTGGACACGCCCACGCGCCGCACGGCCACGGAAGCGGAGTTCCCTGGCTCGACATCATTGTCACCGTCAGCGTCGTCTTCATCTCCGTGCTCTCGCTGGTCGTCTCCATCGAGCATGGCCGGACGATGGAAAAGATGGTCGATCAAAACCAGAAGCTGGTCGTCGCCAGTACACTGCCTCTATTGACGTATGGTTGGTGGGATCTTGACCCTGTTACGTTTAAGCCATTGGAGCGGTTGAGCCTACGCAATGACGGCGTAGGCCCCGCAATTGTTGAGAAATTTGAGGTGCGCTACAAAGGCGTTGTTCAAACGAACGATACGATATTGAAAGCCTGTTGCGCGCAGTATATGGGTAAAGGCAAGTATCAATCTTTCTTTGGCGATGTATCGGGAACCGTTTTGCCGGCGCGCGATACCAGAAACCTCATGACCATCAAACCGCTTGGCTCTGACTATAAACTCCTCCAAGGTTTTCAAAAAGTCAAAGCGGATATGAGCTTTCACGCCTGTTACTGTTCGGTACTCGACGAATGCTGGGAGACCGACTTTGATCCCAGCAAGCGCCCGCAGCCGGTGAAAGAGTGCAAGGTCTCGCCAAATGATAAGCTCTGGTAATCCCGCAGAGCGCGTTTCGAAATCCCGCTTTGTGTGAGATCACAACTTTATGCGCCGCATAACCTGGCTTTTGTTGCTGCTTTTCGCGTTCGCCATTCCCTGGGAGTACTCCCTGGAGCTGGGCGAACCCTTCGGCAACATCGCCCGTTTCATCGGCATCCTCCTGCTTTTCGCGGCCCTTCCCGCCCTGCTGCAATCGGGCCGCCTGCGCTTGCCCGGCCCCATGCAGTGGCTGGCGCTGGCCTTTTTTCTCTGGTTTTGCTGCACCTTCTTCTGGACCATCGAACCGTCTGCGACCGCAATCAATCTGCGCGGCCTCTTTCAGGAGTTCATCATCGTCTGGCTAGTCTGGGAGTTTGCCGCCAGCGCCGCTGATCTGCGCGCGCTCTTGCGGGCCACCGTCGCCGGCTCCTGGGTGCTGGCGCTGCTCACCCTGGCCAACTTCCTCTCTGCCGATGCTATCGCTTCTGAGCAGGTTCGCTTTGTCGCCTCTGGCCAGGATCCCAACGATGTCGCCCGCTTTCTCAGTCTTGCCTTCCCGCTGGCCGCGCTGCTGGTGGATAGTGAGCGCAGCAGGCGTTGGCGACTGTTGGCCGTGGGCTACCTGCCGCTGGGTCTCGCCGCCGTTCTGCTCACTGCCTCGCGCGGCGGATTTCTGGCTGCCGTAGTCGGCCTTGTGGGCTCTGCGATTCTCTTCGTCATAGGCCATCAGCGCCGTATGCTGGTCGCCGCTCTCGCTCTGCCGCCGCTGGCCGCGCTCCTCTGGTTCACCGTCCCGCATGGCACCTTTGAGCGCCTCGCCACCATCACCGAACAGCTTCATGGTGGCGATCTCAACCAGCGTTTGAACATTTGGACCGCCGGCTGGCACGCCTTTGTCCGCGCGCCCATCTTCGGCTCCGGCGCGGGAACATTCGTCAACGCGGCCGGCACTTCGTCCATCGACACGGCGCACAATACCGCGCTCTCCATCGCCGTCACAGGAGGCCTCTGCGCGCTCTTTCTGGCCACTGCCATCCTCGCCATCGCCGTCTGGGCGATTATGCAAACTCACGGCCCGCTCCGCTGGGCGCTGGCGCTCACGCTCACGGTCTGGGCCATCACATCGCTGGTAGCCACAGTCGAAGAGAGCCGCTCCACCTGGCTGCTGCTGGCGCTCGTCGCTCTGGCCAGTCGCTTGGCCGTCGAAGAACCCGACCAACTGGCCAACTCCTTTCGACTCACTACTGAAAAGTGATCACAGCCCGTTCCTCGCAGAAAATTTCCTTTCGTGAGCGCACTGTCAAAGTACAACTAGCAACCTCCGGAGGGATTGTTTACCACGATAAACTCTGTTATCCTTGCTGAGGAAGGATGCGCTTTTCAGCGTTTTGCGTCCTTAGCCGCTTCCCTGATACTCTATAAGCGGTCTCGCATGAAACCAGCAGCGTGCGCCCGTAGCTCAGTTGGATAGAGCGACTGGCTACGAACCAGTAGGTCGGG
>CAYOYX010000115.1:0-9896 GCA_964408275.1 uncultured Occallatibacter sp. | reverse complement strand
GCCTGCTGCAGCTCAGCAATTTCCCCGTTTGTTAACTCTTCGAGATACACGGGGGTGGCTGGATTCATGGCAGCGATGCTCTCGCGGGGAAGCCAGCTCGGCTCAAACTGGCCGAAATCTCGCCGGGCGGTCGCTACGATCGAAAGCCCCGAGACCCCTTCGGCCTGACGCACGACATCAATCACGGTCTGGCGCGCTTCGGGCCGGAAAAGATCGAGGTTGTCTATAAAGAGAACCGCCGCACCATTGCGGGCAAGGTCTGCAAGAAAATCCCTGCATTCTCCGTTGAATCCCAGCTTACTTTTTAATTCGAACCAGCCTCCGGCCGGCGTGCGATCCGGCGTCAGCACCAATACCTCTGACTCGATGGCAATTTGCTCCGACAGATGCTTCAGTATTCCGGACTTTCCAACTCCAGCATCCCCTCGCAGCTCGACGTAACGGCCAGAGTCGAGCGCGGAACGTAACGCTGCGAGCGGACCCAGACGGCTCAGTTTCACTCCACAGACGCGGTCTTCGATGTCAGCCAGCGCGTTCCGCGACAACTCCGCAAGCGAACGGAGCGCGGCTTCATTGCTGGGAAGAGCGGCGAGACCGTACGAGAATTTCTGGAGGTTCTCCAGCAACCGGATCCGGTCGCGGTCACCCGCAGACGCCGCAATATCAATCGCCAGTTCCGTAAGCACAATCCAGAGCTCCCCGGCCCTCGAAGCCTCCGCCGGCTCAAGCGCGCGGGCGCACCTTTCCCGCTCGAGTTCCTCTGTTGCGGAACCCTGCGCGGTGAAGTCGAAGACAAGTATCTGCAAACGGCGAAGCAGTTTCCAAATGATCTCGTCGCCATCCGACACACCAAAATCGCGAAGGTGCGACCGGAACGTGTCCACGAAGGTGCGCATGTCTGGATTGGAGGAACCTGAGCGAGTGAGTTGCTCCATGAAGGTCTTTGCGTCGCCGATCTGGCGCGCCCAGGTAAGCACATCCTGGTAGGCGCCATTGATCTTGCGGGAACCTGCCGAGGTGGCTATCGCCAACTGGTGGTTCGTGGTCCAGAATTCGGGTTTCGAGGAGGTTTTGGCAATCTGCTCGACCACCGACCGAAAGACTTTGTCCTTTGGCGCGAAGGTGACGGTGCGTTTCACCTGGATTTCGAGCACAGCGGCATTACCGGCGCGGTCATGTGCGCGGACGATCACGTCATCCAGATACATTCCCTGCGAAGCCCGCTGCAGTTCGATTCGATCGATGGCCATTCCGGGCAAGCCGCGAGGCTGAGCCCCCACCAGCATCGAAAGCAAGTAGTGGGCGGCAACTTTTCCTTCGAAATGTTCTCCGGCTGGTCCCGTCGAGGTAGGGCTACTCATCGAGCTACCTTTCATAGACGGCTTTCTGAACCTATAATAGCAAGACGGGTGCGCTCGGAGGCTCGGACGGAGGGCGTAACGAGGCTCTTAAGAAACTCGCTAGTCCGATTCTTCGCCAGAGGCTTACCTATTTATGATTGGGATTACAGATCAGAGGCTATATCACCATGCAGCTTCGGCACGATCTTGAGCTACCTCGACCTGAAACTTTCTACACGAAGAAACTTGACTTTGAGGTCAAAGTCGACAAATCTGTCTGCGGATCGTTCACGCGAAAGGACGGCTCCAAATTCAGTTTGCAGGCCCCGACCCTCTTGGCTGGTCCGCTCTCGAAAATCTCCCGGATTCATCAAGCGAGTTTGGAAGACATCTCGGAGGCTGCACTGCGGTTTTATCGGTCCGGCACTGTGCGACTATTTTCGCCTGCCGAATATATAGATGTTCTGTTTTCGACTAGGTATCAATGGGGGATGGCATTTGAGGAAAATTCGAGATCATCCCTCAAGCACTCAACTCAGGGAACGTTTCACCCAGAGGCGCTCAGGGCGCATACCGAGCAGTTTGGATACGGCTTATCGGTTCACTTCGTCGCAAAGCTACTTGGCATCTCGATCGATCGCTTTTTCTTCATCGATGCTGCCGGCTCGCGCCCCGACTTCCGCGTTCGAATTTCTGCTGCTGAACTTGCTTCCTCCAGCGGCGGCAACGTCGCGGCACTGAGCCCGAGTGGATATCAGGTCCAGCTTGAGGTCAAAGCTCGCACAGGCTGGGCGAAATACCGGAAGGGTGAAAAGGGCCTTGAGTTACTCCAGAATCTTTCGATAAAGGCAGCTTCAAAGCCAAACTTTGCGACCATCTCCCTAGTTATATCGCTGCCTGGTAAGGATCAAACTCGCGAGACACGCGCCCGCATACTGGTTGCGGACCCCGGAGATCCGCAAATGCTCGACACAAAAGCTCAGTTGCTGTTGCTGCTTGAGGAGGCGTTGCCACTGCTTGTGCGACACGGCTTGTGGCCGACCTTGAGCTCCGCTCTCGACTGGATTCGAGATCTGCGAGGAGACCTTAAGGAAAGCGAACTGTCGCTCAGAAAGTTTATCGAGGGACATAGTAATCAAACCCAATACAGGATTGTGCAAAAGGTTCACGTAGGGCGGATATTCAACGGCAGGATATTCAGCGATGTCGCCTTGCGGGTTGGCCATGTTGGCGAACGGGGCATGTCTGAAGGTGAGGCCCGATCCAGGTTGGCCACAGATGATCTAGGCCGCGTCTGGTTCTCGGGAGCCGATGAGACATGGATAGAGATCGTGCAACGACATGATAGCGACGCTCTGCTGAGCTATGGACTACGTCAGCATGGGCAGCAGGACTTCTCTGCACATTCCGCATTCCTGTTGGTCGATGAGCCCATGACAGACGAAATACGCGGGAGTGTTCGTACTGAATTGAAGAACGCTTTGGGTCGTTGGTAGCCAGTCAGAGTCCAATGCTGGATCACACTCATTCTGGCAACGCTTCAAGTAGGCAAGTTGCAGCAAATTCACGGACAGGCTGTATTAACCCCGTGACGAGATCCATCCCGGCGCAAGCTAAAAGTTTATCGGGCTCGGGTTCGCACGTGGACCGACACAGCTCTCGCAGTTCAGGGGTAATCCCTGACACCGACGCCAACAGCGAGAGAAAACTGCCACGTTCATTTGGATTCTGCGTTCTCTGCAACTCAACCCACAGCATGGCCTGGAGTTCGGTGTCTGATGCTACGCGACGAACGATAGGGCGCTGGAATCCTTTTGCGAAATACCGGTAGTTAGGGCGACAACCTCGCAACACGAATTGAATGATTGACAGAACTTCTCGGCTCGTGCCCTTGGTACAGACTATCGCCATATCGAAAGAGCTTTGTATCAACCATTCACCATCTTTGAAGAGGTGAGGACGAATCCGTTCCATCTCCTCTGTGAGAATGGGATCGGTAGGAGCGAGTTCACAAAGCGCCCACATCGCACGGTGTCCGTGCATGTGGAAGTCTCTTTGCAATCGTGCTTCTAATGCATTCCGCACAATTGAATCGCCTGGAAAATCCTTTGCCAGGATCTCGATGGCCTTTTCTGGATCATTTTGTGAATCATTGGAAGCGGAGAATAATGAATTGAGGCAAAGATCCCGCAGGAGTGTTGATCGTGGTTGGACCCGCGCGACAAAGTCCAATATCTGTGGTTGGATTGCTGTTTCACGAGCTCCGCGAATAAACTCCAGAGCTTCCGCCCGAGGCACGGGATAATTGTCCGCGAGCAAGCAGAGGGTTCCCCAGACGGACAGCCGATCTCGATTGAGGTCTGAGATGCTTGCCCAGAAACCGTCACCAAGAATTTCGCGAATATCAACCCAATTCGCAAGAAGGAATTCAATCAGCGGATAATTTGTTACTAGTACGTTGTAAAGACCGATGTGGGGAGGACCGGGATGGTAAATCCCGGACGCAGTCAAAATTTTGCCCAAGGCACCTAGGACGTGCAAGCCACAGTACGCCGCCTGACGCCGCTCAGCATTGTCGGCGCCACCGACAACAATCTCGTGCAACAACCGTTCCTGCGCAAATGCGAGGTCTCCCCCTGATTCGACGAGATGCTGATAGTGCGCGATTGCCATCTGTGTCTTGATACCGGGATCTGCCTCCAAGTCGTACTGTGCGAATAGGTCATACACCCACGGCAGACTACCTCTGTGACTGCAAAGAAACGTAATGATCTTCGATCGCAAAGCCACTGGAAGAGGATTCAAAGTGGCGAGGACACCTCCCAGCAAATCGGGATCGTTCCGGAAGAATTGCACGACCCCCGCGAGATTCCCTTCGTGGCTCGAAAGCTGTCGTCTCGCGAGGTCCTTCACTTGGCGGCAATCCGAGAAATTGGAAAAGAGAACATCCTTGACCCTCGTATCCCACAACGTTTCGCGCTCAGTGAACGGCATTGCCATCGAGACGAGTTCATCACGATTCAGAGTGTTGCCCAACCGCGCTAATCCCTCTAATACGAGGTCTGGTCGTCGGCATTTCGGATCGCCTAAGAAAGAGACAAGCCGCTGACGGCAGACCTCTGGATCAGATATGATCCGCGGCAGAAGGTGCCCAATCTCCGCCGCACGCGGGGAATTTGCGAGGTCGGCCAACGCAACGGACACTTCTTGGTCTTCCAGACCCCATTGGTCTAGGAGCGCTTCAACGCACCAGAATGGAAAAGACTGCGTGAGTCCCTCAAGAAGCCTCTGTTTGCCGATTTGGGTCCATCCGATTCGGGCAAAGTACGAAACCTCTCGTGTAAGAACGGCGTCATGCTTCGTCAACCATTCATCGACTGCATCGATAATCAGCGGAATGCCTTTGAGACGTTCGTAGACCCATGGGCCGTGCTGCATCCACAGATAGTCTCGGTGTTGTTCCTTGATGAGTGATGCAATCGCCTCGCGGGCGTCTTGATCATCTGCAAATCCCTGTACCAAAATTGCGAAGGCGATCTCCTGGTCCATATGCTGGTCATCCCAACTATTCGGACGGACGGCTTCGAGGGCCTTCTTCTTGACGACGTCGTCACCTGGCCATCCTGCCAGCAAGACACTCGCAAGCGAACCGCCGTAAAGGA
Source organism: uncultured Occallatibacter sp. (assembly GCA_964408275.1). Taxonomy (GTDB): domain Bacteria; phylum Acidobacteriota; class Terriglobia; order Terriglobales; family Acidobacteriaceae; genus Telmatobacter. The sequence goes on along the minus strand of CAYOYX010000115.1, from coordinate 4,894 downwards.
GGCGCAACCCAACTCCCCTCCTTGCCCAAGAGAGGACCTGATCTCGATCTGCAGTCGTTTGAGTGCCAATCTTGATCTTGCGCCGAATTGCGATCATCCGGATCTCCATACCCGGCGAGTTCTCGATCTCGGAGAGGATCCGAGGCCATTCCTCATGATCGGGCCATCCGGTCAATAACGCTTCAAGTGCCGCAACCTGAGTTTGGACAGGATATGCTCTGCCTAAAAAATCAATCAGCCGATCCGCGATCTCGGGACGGGCGGCGGCGAGGTTCGCAAGTGCTGTGGCAGCTTGAGCGTAGATTGAATCATCTTCATCAATGATTAGCCGCAGGAGACAGTTAACCACGTCATCCGAGTGAGAGCCCCTCGCCAATGCCAAGACCACAGGATGACGCCAAGGCCTGCCCGGCACCCATGTTCGAAGACGCTCTTGTATTAAGTCCCGCACTCGAGGCGAGAACAAACCAATGAGCAGCGACCGCAGGAGCCTTTCCCGATGACGCAACCAAGGGCTCTCCTCAATTTCCGCGATGATGTCCCTGCAGACTTTCCTTGCTAATGTCGCCGGACATTGGAAATCGCCAACAGCGACCTCACAAAGTATCGGTAGCGTGATAAACCGGTCTGAAACCAAACTCGCCGCGTCGCTGATCGCGGCGACGAACTCGCCCACTTCTTCAGGACGCTTGGTGAGATGCAGCAGCGAGAGCAATACTTCTTGCCACATGGGCTCCGTACAGTGCTGCTTCACGAAATCGGATTGCGCCGGGAAGGGTCTCCGAGCGATGTGTTCGGCCGCGAGGTATTCCTGAAACGAGCGGTGCAAGAAGCCCAGTTCTTGCGGTCCTCTCTCGACAAGTAGACCTAATGACTGTTCACCGAAGGCGAGTAGAGTACGAGCCTGTCGTCGTGCCTCGGTATGTGAGAGCCCGAAGCCAAGTTTGTCATCTCGAAGGAACTGGCCTATGACATCTTCCGCCTCTCGACGTTCGATCAAACCTTCTGGTAATTGCGATTGAAGATGAAAGGCCAGATTTGCGAAGACTATCCGGGCATCTTCGGGAGTCAGGCCGGAGTCCTCAGCCTTCACCATGGCGGCGCGCCGTCTCGCGATTGGGTGTACCGAAATCAAGTGCTCAACCAAACGCCCGTATGCCCGATAACGGCTGTTTGGTAGAGGAATACTTGAGCTTTTCAGGTAAAGCAATAATCCCAGCAGCAGAGGCGTTTTTGCGAGTTCGCTCAGATCAGCGGACGACCGCATTTCCGCTATGAAACTCTCGGCAGCCAACTCGGCTTGGTGCTCTCCTCCCTCTTGTGCGCCCATCTCACCCAACAACTCACGCTGATGCGCAAACCAACGGAAGGCATACTGCTTCTGTTGTGCCAGGGTCAATTCTGCCAAGTATGCAGCCGACCAGCCAGTTCGTTGGACTCCAAGTCTGTCATAGCCTGCTGGGCGAGCGGTTGCGATGACCCGGCAATTCCTCTGTTCAGTGAACACCTGCAGTTGAGCGAGTGCGTTGCGCGCGGAATCCTCGCTTCGATATTCATCGAGACCGTCAACCATGAGGAGTAAGCGCTCATCGTTGAGTGCTTTTTCGAACAATGGCCACAAGCGATCCTCACTCCAGAGATGCAACCAAGCCTGAATAATGTCGGGAATCGACAGAGCAGCCGCTGATTGGTCAATCTTTGCTGTCCAGAAAGGAAACGACAACCAAACTGGCAAGTAGGTATCGTGGTATGACGAAGCTTGCGTAAGAACAGGATTCTGGCTGAGTAGGTCGAGTGTCACGTATCTGAGAAACGCACTCTTGCCCAATCCGGGCCCACCAAGCAGAACTTGGCGCGCTTGGTCTGAGAGCCAATCGTTTAGTCGGCGCCGCTGCCGCGGGAGATCCACCGGTTGCGACGCTGGTTGAGCGCTTGCGTTCGGCCAATTTGGGCTTTGTCCCTCAGGAACTTGCGATTTCGCTGATCGCGTCGGCTCCGCGCTCGATGCCCGGCTGTCAACGCGGTCTTCGTATACATCCGGTAGCACATACCTATCGCGAAGCGGGACGGGGGCTTTGCTACCGAGCTCTACCGGAAGACCAGGGTCATGGGCCACAAACACTCTCGTATAGAGAGCACCTAACTTTGCCCGTAATTCGGCAACTGTAGGGCCTGTGACTCGATTCTGTAGACGACTAACCCCCTCAGGAGGACAGAATAATTGAACCCACGGACGCCCAAAGAAGTCGTCTACGATCTCCGATTGGTCCTTGAGGAGGATATCGAGCTCTGCAGCGTCCCAAACTTCAAATTGAATTCCCGCTGCGTGAAGTCTCTCTCGTTGCTTTTCGATCTCGGTGGTAAGTTTCGTGGTCTCGAGTCGAAATGTAGTGCAGAGGGTGAAGCGCGTTGCTGTTGACGCCCATGTGCCGTTGAGGAAGAGATCAACTGCTGCGCTTAGATTCGATGGCCCAAATCGCTTGACGCGCTTGCACTGGAATACACGATGTTTTCCCGAAGTGCGTTCCACTGCGTAGACATCAATACCCTCTTGAATCTGTCCAGGGGTCCCGTACACCCTGCAGGTTTCAAGTTCCGCATCCAAACGTGCTAATCGCAAGCAAAGACGCTCGAAATGTTCCCAGCTCAACTTGCTGATCGGAAGCGATTGAAGCCGGTGCGCAGGTGGGGGCTCCCCTGGGAATTCAGTTGGGTGCGAGAGTAAATAGGGCGGGATTGGGATCAGATTTGATTGCACTGGAGTCAGCGTTCAGTGTAGTCGTTCGAGGTTACAAGAAGCGACCTACCGGAGCAGAACTGTGACACTTTGTCCACGGCACGATTGCGAATCTGTCTTCGGTTGAGCCTCGCAGTTCCAGAAAGGTCCCCAAATACGCCCCGGCATCAGGGAGTTCACCAAGACTCTTACCCGACGGAAGGTCACGACACTTCATGTGGTCTCTGTTCAGCAGTGCGTTTGAGCGCCAATACGTCTTACCGGGGCACGCGCTCAACATGGGATGGCGCCCGGAATGGCTGCGATCATTCGGTACTCTGCTCGGGGGCTACACGGTCGATGAAGAACGCATTACCGATGTGATCCTGCTGCACGCCGACAACTTGAGCACCTTGATGCTTCGCCTTGCAGAAGCAACGTTTCGCACCATTTACCTCAATCTTAATGGTAAGATCGCGGCCATCTGGCTCGTCGTCACAAAAGCTGAGTACTCGTCGCACAAGCATAATCGATCCGTCATAGTCGCGGACTCCCGCGACACGATGCTCAATGATCGGTCGTATATTTTCGCCGCCACTATATTGCGCCGCCTCAGGATAGAAGCCGATTACGACCTCGACAGCTGGCAAATTTGCGGGCAAGTCAAACGTCCGTGGAAGCACACGGCGAGCCATTAGATGGTTAGGCAACTGAGGATCGCTATATTCCTCAAAGCCCATCCGTTTCCAGAATCTGAGAGATGTTTCTGGAGCACACTGCACAGACAGGACGTTCACATTGGCCGCTTCTGCTCGCTCAATGGATGCTTCGAGGAGAGATGTTGCCAAGCCGCATTTCTGATGGTCCTTCCGGACGGACAGGATGTCTGCAGCGTACTCGCCAACCTGGAACGCGACAGCCTCTCCATTTTGGCGGATTACCCAAAGATTCCCAGGCTTACCCAATGCATCGCTTATGACGCCGCGATTGCACCAAAAACCGGAGCCGCCATCCTCGTCATACTCTCGCTTTAACCAAGCGAGGATGCAGATGAGATCTTCGCGTGTAGCCCCAACAACTTCGGCGCTGATCGGCACGTTGTCGGCCATTGGCAATCACCATACTACCTGCTCTATCGAACCGCCCTTGCGGAAAAGAAGGCTTTCCGAGCGGATTAGTCCTTGCAAAGCGCATGTCGCCGGTTGGGATTCTCCATTCGCGCTACATCGCTAACTCACTCATCCAGATTACTACCCGAAAGTCGCCCAGTGTTCGCCGATCTACATAGATATGATTATGGATTGACGCCGACAGTGGGATAACCGGCCAAAGTCCGTTTATGCCAACAATTGCAAATCGCCTGATCTGGTGCAGGTGAGAGGCGTGTTGTATTATTCTTCAGCCGGTTTCTTCTTACTCCAGCTTGAGCAAGCGTGTTCAGTTTTGCCTCCATCTGTGGTCCCGATGACCAACGCGGGGATTCCTGCAGGGAAGGACGGCAACAGAGTTGACGAATTGGGCACCGGATAGATGAACCCATGGTAGGCCGCTCTGCACCGCGACCAACTGAAGTCGGAATTCTGATCGGACGCATAAGATCACTGGTCGTCAAAAACATGACGATCGGCATTGATGCGCATCTCACGACCACACCTGAAAATGGGCACCGATTGGCCGGTTAACAGCCCAATTCACATTCTCAGGATCACGTCCGACGCCCCATTACTTGATTTGGAGCGGATAGTAGTACGACGCCTGATCCTGCTCATGGGTCGTTGAGAGGAAATATGCCCCCGGTTTGGATTCTCGCAGATCAAGATCAACGGAGACCTCTTCCCGGTCTCCATTGCCGGTCGCTGCAGCGCTGCCGTGAGCCAGCGGGTCGGAGACCGTCTGATCGCGCGTGACAGCGACCGTGTACTGACCGGGTCTGCTGAAGCGGGGGAGGATGATCTTCACTTTGACCAATGTTGCTGGCAACGACACCGATTGCAACGGACTAGGTTCGGCTGAACTGGATGGAATGCTCCGAAGCGTACCGGCGTTCGATAGGTCTATGGTCTCAGGAATTGCCGCCATATTGTAGGTCTGGTGCGGTATGTTCGATCCGCGCCACGACACCACGACGAATGCGGCGACAATCAAAAGACAACAGCCAACGGCGGATGTGAACACCAG
>CAYOYX010000114.1:0-9977 GCA_964408275.1 uncultured Occallatibacter sp. | reverse complement strand
AGGGCGCGCTGGATGCCAAGCGCGGCAAGATATTCACCCGCCTGCTCAAGGAAATCGCTGTCGCTGCCAAGGGCGGCGGCAACCCTGACACCAACGCACGCCTGCGCACTGCCGTTCTGGCGGCCAAAGCGGAAAATATGCCGCAGGATAACATCAAGCGCGCGATCCTGCGCGGCACCGGCGAACTGGAAGGCGTCAGCTACGAGGAGATCTGCTTCGAGGGCTACGGCCCCGGCGGCGTGGCCATCATCGTCGATGTGCTGACCGACAACCGCAACCGCGCGGTGAGCGAGATTCGCCATGCTTTTTCAAAGAACGGCGGCAACCTGGGCGAGAACGGCTCGGTGCGCTTCATGTTTTCCAAGAAGGGTCTGATCGCGGTCGAGAAGGGCGCGGCCACCGAAGAGCAGTTGATGGACATCGTGCTCGAACATGGCGGCGAAGACCTGAACGACGAAGGCGACACCTGGGAGATTGTCACTGAACCCAGTTCGCACGAGGCTGTTGCCGCGGCGGTGAAGGCTGCCGGCATTCCCACCGTGATGAGCGAAGTGACGATGGTGGCCTCCACCTACACCAAGCTCGAAGGCAATACGGCCGGTCAGATGATGCGTCTACTGGAGGTTCTCGAAGACCTCGACGATACGCAGAATGTCTACTCGAACTTCGACATGGACGCCGATCAGATGGAAGCCGCGGCGGGCTGATTCTTCGCCGGGTTGGCAACGGAATGGCCGCCCGGTTGTGGCGGCCTTTTTATGGAGATGCTGGATTTAGTTACAAAGAGGGGATGAACATTGACTCGAATCACGAGGCTTTTCTTTTTTGTATTGATGGCGGGAAGTATGATTGCCGCCGCGCAAACTTCTAACCCCAATACTCCAGGCGCTGGTTACGATCCGCCGTCCCTTGCATCTACAGGCACTGGACTCCATAGTATTCCCGGTAACCCCGTCGCTCAGGTCCGCGAAGACCGCAGTTGGGAGTACGGCCCCTTCATCAACTACGGCATCGGCGTCGGTGATCGTTCGTCGTACAAGTTTCTCTCGGCCGGCTTTGAGTTGGGCAAGAACATAAGTCCGGTGATTCACGCGGGCGTCTTCAGCGGCCAGTTCGAGTACGCCGGAAACATCATGCCGCTTTGGCAGGCCTACACACCGGCCCCGCATTACGACTCGAATTATATGTGTGTTGAAAACGGGACCGCCTCGCCCTGCACACTACTGGTTGGCGGCGGAACCTTTCGCGGCGTCAGCCTCACTCCGGTGATCTTTCGCTGGAACTTCCTCACTAACTCGCGCAGGATACAGCCGTGGTTTCAGGCTGCTGGCGGGCTGATCTACACCACGCACGAGTTCCCGCCGGATTTTGAGGGGAAGCAGATCGTTAACGGTGTGGCCGTCACGATGGACGGCTCGACAAGCGTATGGAACTTTTCGCCGCAGGGCGGCTTTGGCATTCACTACTTCACCAAAGCCAAGCGTTCGATTGATCTGGGCGTCAATGCCGTTCACATCTCCTCGGCCTCGCTGGGCGACCGCAACCCCGGCGTCAATGCCAGCCTTCAATTTCAACTGGGCTACACCTTCTGGAAGTGATCTTGCGAAAGGAACCATGGGCGGGCCAGTAGTCGAGTGTGTGCCGAACTTCTCCGAGGGCAAGGATGCCCGGCGGGTCGAGGCCATTGTGGCGGCGATGCGCGTTGACGGAGTGCATCTGCTCGATTGGTCAATGGACGCTGCTCACAACCGCTCGGTGGTCACTGTGGCCGGCGATCCGGCGGCGGTGGTCGAGTCGGCAATTCGCGGCGCGGGCAAGGCAGCCGAACTGATTGATCTGACCCATCAGCAGGGCGTTCATCCCCGCATCGGAGCGGCGGACGTGATTCCCTTTGTGCCCGTCAGCGGCATCAAGTTGGAGCAGTGCGCGCTGCTGGCCCGCCAGGCGGGACTGGAGATTTGGCGCAGGTTCAATGTACCGGTTTACTTTTACGAAGCGGCTGCCGCGCGCCCGGACCGGGCGAATCTAGAAGAGGTGCGGCGAGGGCAATTCGAGCAATTGCGCGAGGCTGCGGGCAAGGACTCCGCGCGCCGCCCGGACATTGGCGGACCCAATCTTCATCCCACCGCCGGAGCTTGTGCTATCGGCGCCCGCAGATTTTTGGTGGCATACAACATCTACTTCGATTCCGCCGATGTAGCCACAGTTCGCGCGATTGCCAAAGAGATTCGCGCTGCATCGGGCGGTCTTAAAGGCGTGAAAGCGATGGGAGTGCTAGTGGGCGGTCGCGCGCAACTATCGATGAACATTACCGATTTCGCGGTCACGCCGATCTCTCAGGTTTATCGCGAGACCCGCGCATTGGCCCTGCGCTACAAGGCCGCGCCCGTCGAGGGCGAGATCATAGGTCTGATTCCCGAAGCGGCCTGCGAGCGGGAGAGCGAGTGGATGCGTCAATTGATTGGGTTCGATGAGCGGACCAAGATTCTGGAGCGTCGCCTTGATGCTCCTCTGGGTTGGCCGGGAGCGGTGTCTCCGGCCAGAACAGCGTGATGAACGCATATCATTTGCGTCTAACAGGTAGAATGAGAGTGATTCAGTAACGGCAGGTTGACCATCAAGTGCGTGAAATGGTCCGGTTTTGCAACCGTTTTTCGCCAATGAATTCCCAGCACTGCCGCGACTGTGGAGGATGAATACGTTGAAAACAATTTTGAGATTTACAATTCCGGCGCTTTTCCTGGCTGCGGCCGCTTCGCTGCAGGCAGCGCAGTTGTCCGCCGATTCGCGTAATGCCATTCCACATGATGTGCAGCAGTTGGTTGCCATCGACTATCACGAGATGCAGAACTCGAACTCGGCGATGAGCTTACGCGATCGCGTGATGCCGCCCGAACTGAGCCGTTTTGAAGATGCACTGGAGAAATCCGGCCTGAACGAAAACCACGATGTCGAGCAACTGGCCTTTGCCCTTTTTCGCCCCAAGAGCGGTGAAGAGCGGGTGGAGACCGTCGGCATAGCCCAGGGTCAGTTCTCCGTGCAGGATATTCTGGCCAACTTCCGCAAGAAGGGGATCAAGGCCACTCTGGTGCGCACCAATAAGCTCTATCCGATGGCCAAGACCAGCATGGTGCTCTGCTTTGTGAATCCCTCCACCATGGTCTTCGGCGACAACGATGCGGTGACCAAAGCACTGGACTCCCGCGACGGCGTCTCACCCAGCTTGCTGACCAATGCGCCGCTGATGGAGGCTATGAAGTCCGTGGATTCTGAACCGCTCTGGAGCATTCTCGACAAGAAGGGAACCCAGACGATGATGAGTCTGGCGTTGAGCGAGGCTAGTTCGCTTGGCGACTTTGACAGCGTGCGCAAGCACCTCCAATGCTCCTGGTACTCGATGAACTTCCAGCACGGCGTGAAGTTCGACCTCACCGTCGCCACAGACGATCCGTTTACCTCATCCACGCTCTCATCGCTTCTTTCAGCGGCGCTGAAGCTGCGCAAGATGAGCGGCTCGGATGCCGAAAAACAGGCGCTCAGCGCGACTACCGTCTCCTCCGACGCCAGCCGCCTGTCGATCCACTTTGCCACCACGGATGCGCAGTTCACCAGCCTGCTGCAATCCCCGCTCTTCCAGGGACTGATGCACTGATGAGAGATCGGAAGCGATCTGGGAAAAAATCCGCGCGGGCTTTGCGGGCTTAAAAACTCGGACATTCTGGCGAAATTGGCCAGAGACTTTCCTCAGGGGCTAAAGCCCGCTTATGTTTTGCTACACTTACGGCACGACTGAAGTCGTGCCCTGACACTTCTTGATTTTCCTCAGAGTTTTTCTGCGGTCTGTGGAGTCGTGCCCTGACACTTCTTGTTTGTCCAAAGAGTTTGTCCGCCGCCTGTGATGTCAAACCGAATGGCCAGCAACAGCCTCCAGCGGTTCGGTATGTTGTGCGTTCTCGATTCCGGCCTCGTCGCTGTTGCAGACCTGATTCCGTCCGTTGAATTTAGCACGGTAGAGCGCCTTGTCCGCCATCTCGATCAGATCGTTGGAGTGCTTGCCAAACCGGGGAATCATGGTGGCGCAACCGGCGGAGATGGTCACAATGCCAGCCGCAGTGCCGCTGTGCGGAAGCCTGCGGCTGCGCAGTGACTCGCATATCTCGTTGGCCACACTCATCGCGCCCGCGCTTTCCGTATTCGGCAGGACAACCACAAACTCCTCGCCGCCGAAGCGCGCCACCAGGTCTCCGGGGCGCGAGACCACATCCATGCATGCTTCGGCAATTTGCTTGAGGCAGTTGTCTCCGCGCTGGTGCCCGTAGGTGTCGTTGTAGACCTTGAACTTATCTGCGTCAAGCATCAGCAGCGAGAGCGGCTGACGGTCGCGCATACTGCGCCGCCACTCGATGTTCAGGTACTGATCGAAGCGGCGGCGATTGGCCAATCCCGTCAGGGCGTCGGTAATCGCCAGAGCCTCCACGGCATTGTAGGCCTCCTGCAGTTTCTTTTCCGCCTCCTTGCGCTCGGAGACATCGCGAACCACATTGAGGATGCCCGTAGGCTGGCAGGTCTGCGGATCGCGCACCAGGCGCAGACTGGCCTCGACCCAGATGTACTCGCCGTCCGGCTTCTGCACGCGGCACTCAATCATCGCGCATTCGCGGCCGGAGTTCAACTCATGGATAATCGTCTGCGCTCGCTGCTGGTCGTCGGGATGAACCATCTCCGCGCCGCTTTTTGTCAGCAGCGTCTCGGGATTCCAGCCCAGGCTTTCTCCCGACGATGAAACATAGCTGCGATTGCCGTTGAGATCGGCAAGAATTATGGCGTCGCGGGAGTTTGCACTGACCAGCGCGTGCAGAGCCGCAATCTTTTCCAACTGGCTTACCATCTCCTGCTCACGCTCCAACACCACAGAGATGCTATAGAGCAACAACACCGCCGAGCCGATGTAGACCTGTAGCAGAATTACCGGATCAATCGGCGTCAGCGCATGAGGCTGCGCAAAGGGTCCGTAGCCGTGCAGCGTGCACCAGCTTCCTGCCACGGCGGCAAAGAGCGTCGAGATCGCCGCCCATCCCATCCCCAACTGAATGATCACCAGCGCCAGCAGAGGATAGACGACAAACAAGAGCGGAATTCTGGTCTGCGAAAAAGCGGCCAGAGTCACAGCGACAAGCAGGAATAGATTCGTCCAATGCTGTTTGAAGTGATGCGCATTCTTGAAGTTTCCGCTCAGAATCGCTACGCAGACCGGAGTCACAATCCCGATGCCCAGGCAATCGGCAATGGTCCATTCCATTGCCGTGACCCGCGGATGAATTTGCGGCCAAATTATTGTGAGCAGCGCAATCATCGCACCCGACGCGAGCGGAGCCGCCACAATGCCATAGCTCACAAAGCGGATCAGGTAAGTGCGCTCAGTAAAATGCGGCGGTGGACTCAGCTTCCTGCGCAGCAGCAGCGCGGCGATCAGCACTTCAGCTAGATTCAGCGCCGTCGATAGCAGGCTCATACGCCAAGGCTGTCTGCAAAGGACACTGCCCGCAAAGAGGGCCGCTGCTCCGGTGACAAAGTAAGCCGGCCAGCGGCGGCGAGAGGCCGTCAGCAGAAAAGCCAGCAGCACTCCATTGCCAATCCAAATCAGGCTGGCCACGGAGATGGAGCAGATGGCTCCCGCTGCCACAGCTATCGAAAGAAAGCACCAGGCCAGACGCACTGTATACCGGCGCCTTCGCAACCAGGAATGCGCGAGACGGATGATGACGGACTCTGCGCTTGGACGCATTCGGCCCTCTCCAGTCTATTTATCGGATGATTAGTGCAAGGGAATAGCGGACGAGAGGGTTATCGAGCAGTTATTATGGGTGTCGAAGCAGATGAGAGCTTTTTGATTACTGCTGAGGAGTCAAGTGAGGATGAAACTCTGCCTTCCCTTCGGGCAGCAGAACGATCTCGATCCGGCCCTCTTGCCGCTCACTGAGCGCAGGGCCTTCAATCTGAGCCAGCCGCCCATCGCTCGCTGTGTACTGCACCTTGAGCAGTCCGCTGCCGCGTACCTGAATGCGATAAGGCAATGAGGCTCCCGCTGCCATGCTGTCAGCGCCAAAGCCGGCGCTGGGATAATCGACTTCGAGCAGTTGAATCGTTCCTCCGGTGCGGTTCTCCACCGTCGTCTCGATGTGGTACGAGTGGCAAGCGACGAGCGGAATCATCGCCGCAAACAGAAGTGCTGCCATGATGGAATTCCACGATCCCCAATCAGCTTTACTCATCCTGCCCCGCCGGCTTCTTTCCCGCGACCTGTTTTTCAAGGCGATCCAGTCGCTTCATCAGCTCCGGCAGCCGCTGGAAGATCGCCACCGCCCGCAGCCAGACGCGATTGTCGAAGCCGGGTGAGCCGGAGATGATCTTCCCCGGCGGAATATCGTGCGAGACCGCCGATTGCGCGGTCAGAATCACGCCGTCGCCCACCGTGCAGTGGCCGGCCACGCCCGTCTGCCCCGTCAAAATCACATCGTTGCCGATGATCGATGAGCCGGCTAATCCCGTCTGCGCGCAGATCAGCGTCCTTTCGCCGACGTGCGATGCGTGCCCGATCTGGACGAGATTGTCCACCTTGCTTCCGTTGCCGATGCGCGTCTCGCCCACGGTAGCGCGGTCGATGGTGGCGTTGGCCTGCACGTCCACGCCGTTGCCGATGCGCACCGGACCCGACTGCGGAATCTTCTCCCAATCGCCCTTCTCGTTTTTAGCAAAGCCAAAGCCGTCCGAACCGATGATGACGCCATTCTCCAGCGTCACGTGGTCGCCGAGAATGCAGCCCTCGCGCACCACGGCGTGAGCATGAGCAAAGAAATGGCTGCCGATCTCCGCGCCCGGATAAATCACCACGTGCGGCAACAGCGTGGCATTCGCGCCTAGTTTGACGCGCGGACCAATCACGACATAAGCCCCGATGTGTGCGCCCTTGCCGACGACCGCCGTCGAATCGATCACCGCAGTCCGATGAATCCCTGGCGCGTAAGCCGGCGGCTGATAAAAAAGGCCCAGCGTGCGCGAGAAAGCGAGGTAAGGGTTCTTCACCCGCAGCGTCGCCGCTTCAATCTCCGGAAACTCCGGCTCGACGATCACCGCCGCGGCCCGCGTCTTGCGCGCCAGAGCGCCATATTTGGGATTGGCGACGAAGGTCACCTCCGCCGGTCCAGCCTCTTCAATCCCATTTACTCCTGTGATTTCCAGCTTCGCGTCTCCGCGCAGCTCCGCACCTAACTTCTTTGCCAACTCACCTAGCTTCATGGCAAGAATTGTACCGGATGGGGCGACAGGCACGTACTTCATTAGCTCATTCGACAGCATCCGGCTCGCTCGCAAACAGCTCCGGCTGTTCCATTGTTCGCCCGGCAGTCTCACTCCGCTTGCGTCCCGACGCGCCGACCACACCCACGACTTCAAGCGTTTGAATCGCCTGCCGCGGCACATAGATTCTCTGCGTGTTGGAGCGCGTGTCGGGCGGGGTGAGCAGCAGTCCTGCGCCCTCGACGAAGGTGCGGTCGTTGGCGGCCAAGCCCTCCAGCTCCTCGCCGTCGCTCAGCGTCATGCGCAGCCACAGGCCGGGAGTCCGCGGGCGAATGGCGAAGCGCTTGTGCAGCAGCCGCTCCGGGTTGGCGCTTTCGCCGGCTGGGAGGTCGCGCACATAACAGACCCATTTCACCTGCGCCCAGGCGATGTGCATTACCTTGCCGCCCAGGTCGAGTATCTCCAGTTCGGTCTCAGGCTGATTTGCCGCCTCCGGGCCAAAGCCGGTCGTTGCATAGCCGGCGCACCAGTCACGGCTGAACTTGCGCACGATCACAGGTTTGCGTTGGGAGGCCACTGTTTTGGATTGTCGCACGAATACCGTGGTCCCGGCGAATAGAATGCGCCGTCACATCTTGCCGGGTTGTATTATCGTTGTGGATGGAGCATGAAGAATATGGCAAATGAGGACGGCGATATGATTGGCGACCTTGCGAAGAATCTCTGGTTTCTACTTACTCTTGTCATTCCCGGCCTTGTAACCTATGGCACGTTCCGGCTCCTTCTTTTCATGGACGGCGTCGACGAGCAATTGGCTACGCGGCTGGTGAAGCTCGACGAATCGACATTCGTGACGGCCAGCGTCGTGCTCGCGATTGCTCTATCCCAGCAAGCGATTTCTATATCGATCGAGGCGATCCTGGCTGCAATCGCCATCCGGATTAAGAGCCATGCTCCGCAATTTCATGATCTGATCTGCAATCGCTTTCAGTTGGCGGCCAAGGGAAAAATAAGTGAGAGCGCGACTCGCATTGTCGGCAATTTTTTTCTATCCATGAATGTCACCGTTGGCGTAGTCCTTCTTCTTGCATTCTTCATGGCATATGAGCACAAACAGTTGCTCTCCCCGGTTCCCCTGATTCTGGAAGGACTAATGCTGGCCGGAGTCGTCTCTACTATCTTCCGTTTTTTCAATGCCAAATGGGTTATCCATGCAATCACAAATGGTGCCGCGCATTCTGAAGCGCACACCGTCAAAAAATGATAAAGGAACGGAACCACGCGCCTTTTCTTTCATTCTTAATACGATTTAGCCCTCTGGTCCTGTATTCCTATTTTGATGGTTGATTCAATTTTCTAAAGACTTTTGATTTAATTTTGCTCTAAAAACCTGTAGACTGCCAACACGGTGATTTGAACGGATCTGATGGCGCGAAATACAACAAAGCAAAAGCTCTTTAACGGACGGGACCACTCCTGGATGCAGTTCAACCGGCGTGTGCTTGAAGAGGCCGAGGACCCGGCAAACCCGCTGCTGGAGCGGGTGAAGTTCCTGGCCATCACCGGCAGCAACCTCGACGAATACGTGGAAATACGTCAGGCGGGCTTGTTGCAGCGCATCGAGGACGGCTATCGCGAACCCGGCTTCGACGGCCTGCGCCCTGACGAATCCCTGGCCGTGCTGACCAGTGAGATTCACAGCTTTGTGGACGCGCAGTACCGCTGCTGGAATGAGCATTTGCTGCCGGAGCTGCGCAAGCAAGGCGTTCGATTGCTGGAGTGGGATGAGTTGAGCGAAGAGGCTCGCACCTACGCGCAGGAGTACTTTCAGCGCGAGGTGGACCCGCTGCTGACGCCCATCAGCATCGACCCCGCACATCCCTTTCCGCGCGTGCTGAATATGGCGCTCTGCCTTGCCCTGCTGCTCAAGCTCAAGCGGCGCAGCTCCGGCCCGCAGATACTGGGCGTGGTTACGGTGCCGCGCGCGCTGCCGCGCTTCGTTCGTCTGCCCAGCGCCGACGGCGTCTATGACTACCTGCTGCTGCAGGATCTAATCGCGCGGAACCTGGGCGGAATGTATCGCGGCTATGAGGTGCTCTCGCGCGCCGCCTTCCGCGTCACCCGCAACTCCAATCTCTACTTCGAGGAGGAAGAAGCGCGCTCGCTGCTGGAGACGATTCGCGTCGAACTGCACAACCGCCGCAAGGGAGACGCCGTGCGCCTGGAGATCGAGACCGGAGCCGACCCGGAGATCGTCGAGCGGCTGCGCGTCAACTTCGAGCTGGAAGAGGATCAGGTCTTCGAGGGCGACGGTCCTGTGAATCTTTCGCGGCTGATGTTTTTTTATGGCGATGTACAGCGGCCCGATCTGAAATTTCCTTCCTTCACGCCCCGAGCCTTCAAACTCAGCCGCAAGTCGGCCACCATCTTCGACGAGCTGCGCCAGCACGATGTTTTGCTCCACCATCCCTACGATTCCTACGATCCGGTCGTCGATTTCATCCAGCAGGGCGCGGAAGACCCCGCCGTGGTCACGATGAAGCAGACCCTCTATCGCACCAGCCAGGATTCGCCGGTGTTTGCCGCGCTGATTGAGGCCGCCGCCAGCAAGGAGGCGACGCTGGTGGTCGAGCTGATGGCCCGCTTCGACGAGGCCTCGAATATCCGCTGGGCGCGCTCGA
>CAYOYX010000113.1:0-10001 GCA_964408275.1 uncultured Occallatibacter sp. | reverse complement strand
CCAATCACACGCTTGACGAACTCGGCATCGCCAAGAACGCACGCGAAGAAAAGATTCGCGTGCGCGACGGCAAGCAGCTCGACGCCACCGAGAATGCCCGCATGGCCAAGCTCTATCGCGAGCACGTCCTCGGCGAAAAGCCGGTCGAAGGCCTGGTGCCGCTCGGCGCAATCGCTCCCGCCAAGCCTGTCGAAGAGAAGGAAGCCCAGCCCGTCGCCTGAGCCGGATTTTATCTCCACTGTTCACTCAACAACAAAGGCCGTTCCCAACAGGGAGCGGCCTTTGCGTGATGCGCACGCCTACCTGCCAACACACGATCACCGCGGAGCCTGGTGCGGCTGACCATGACGGCCTACAACCTGATGCGCCTGCGAAGGCTGAAGCCGATTGATGCGCTGGTCGGTTAAGGCCGCTGAGTGCCTGAAGGCCGGATAAACAGATTCTGGAGTGAAAACGAAACGAGAAAACGGTGGCAACACAGGTCGCAAAGGACGAAGAAACGGCTCGGAGATGAATTCGGGCTGGAATCAAAAGTTTTTCTGCAGCCTGGAAGTTGTGCTCTTTCAAAGCAAGGCATTAATGCGAGCAAGAAAAGGAGCGAGAAAAACTCCGCGCCAATAGTCTCAAGCTCGACCGCCGCAACTAGCCAAACGGTGATGCAGATCACTGTCCGGCGGTTGCGTAAGAGCGAATCATGGATCATGTGCAGGTAGTGTCCGCGCGTGTGGGGGCGATTTTTGAACCGGTCCAGATTGCCGAAGTTGCGCAGGATTTCGCAGATTGTCTTCCTGCTGCTTTTTTCCGGGTTGCTGCTCTTTACTTCGATTAGTTTATTTCCCGGCGGAAATACCGAAATTCATTTGCGCGCGCCGGTGCGGCTATTTTTCGAGTGGGATCCGCTGGTCGCGTTGGTGAATGCGCTGGCTGGACACGCGCTCTATCGCGGGCTGATATGGTGCCTGCTGATCCTTGTGCCGACACTCTTTCTGGGGCGATTTTTCTGCGGCTGGATCTGCCCGATGGGCACGCTGCAACACTTCGTCGGTACTATGCCTTCGGAGTCAAAGCGCGGCAAGCAACGCATCGAGTCGAACCGCTACAAGCGTTGGCAGACTGTTAAATATGTTGTGTTGATTGCCGGGTTGGTGGCCGCTTGCTTTGGCTCGGCGGCGATTGGCTGGCTCGATCCCTTCAGCCTTCTGGTGCGCTCCTTTGGCCTGTCGATTTTGCCGGCGATCAACGCCGCCGCGCGCGCCGTGCTGACGCCGCTGGAGAGCAGTCACGCTGCAGCAATCAAAGCGACCGGCACATGGCTGCATACGATTCTGCATTACACGGTGCTTGATCTTCGCCAACTGCACTACGAGCAAGGGCTGATCTTCGGCGTTTTGTTTATCGCGATTCTAGCGATGAGCCTGCGCGTGACGCGGCTGTGGTGCAGGGCGATCTGCCCGCTGGGAGCGCTGCTGGGCGCGCTCTCGCGCTGGTCGATTCTGGGGCTGCACAAGGACGCGGCGAGTTGCAACAACTGCAATCGCTGCCTGCTCAACTGCCAGGGTGGCGACGATCCGATTGGCAGTGCGCCGTGGCACAAGGCTGAGTGTTTAATGTGCATGAACTGCGTGGGCAGTTGTCCGCATGACAGCCTGAATTTCAAATTCTTCCGCAATGAAACAGAAATCGCTTTGCCGAATCTGGGCCGTCGCAGAGCGCTGACGGGGATTGCCGCCGGCGCTGCGATTGTTCCGTTGATGCGCGCGAACACCGGCCAGGGCAAGAGCCGCCACGAAAAATTACTCCGTCCGCCGGGATCGCTCGATGAAGCCGCGTTCCTTTCGCGCTGCATTCGCTGCGGCGAGTGCATGAAGGTCTGCCCGAATACGGCGCTGCATCCGACGCTTGAACAGGCTGGGATTGAAGGCTTGTGGACGCCGATGCTGGTGCCGCGCATCGGCTACTGCGAGCCGAGTTGCGTGCTCTGCTCCGAGGTCTGCCCAACGGGCGCAATCTGGCAGATTACGCCGAAGGAAAAAGGCTGGGTGGTCGGCGTAGGCGCAACGAGCCAGCCTATTCGATTGGGGACGGCGTTTTATGATCGCGGTCGCTGCTTGCCGTGGGCGATGGCGATTGATTGTATCGTCTGCGAAGAGTGGTGCCCAGTCTCGCCCAAGGCGATTTATGTTCAAGAGGCACAGGTGATCGATTCGGCGGGCAACACCAAGACGCTGAAACAGCCGCGCGTCGATCCGAGCCGCTGCGTGGGCTGCGGCGCCTGCGAGTACGCCTGTCCGTTGCAGGAGCACCCGGCGGTGTATGTTACGAGTATTGGCGAAAGCCGTTCACCGAGCAGTCAGATTTTACTCAACAGAAAATAAAGGAGACAAAAGCAGTGAAATTTCATTCCATGAAATCGTTGTTCGTCTTTGCGGCAATTCTTTTTGTCGCGGTTTTTGCTACCACCGGATGCAAGAAAAAATCAGTGGATCCGTTTCCCAACTCGGGCGCGGTCGCGGGCTGGGACAAGACCAGCGAGACACGCGTCTTTGCCGCGAAAGATTTGTGGCAGTACATCGACGGCGACGCCGAGCAGTACGTGTCGGCTGGCGTTGTGACGACCTCAACCTCCGATTACAAATACCAGGGGCAGTTGGAGGCGACGATGGACGTGTACACGATGAAGGACGCGGAGGGCGCGCGCAAAATTCTGGAAAAGCAAAAGAGCAAAGACGCGCAGAGCATTCAGTTGGGCGATGCGGGCATCGCGTATGCGCAGAGCGTAACCTTCCGCAAAGGACCGTCTCTGGTGCGCATCACTGCGTATGAGTCCACACCGAATGCGCAAGCCGCGCTGCTTGCGCTGGCGCGCGCAGTGGAAGCGAAGCTGTAACTACGGAAAGGATTGCCATGAAAAGCCGCCGTGAATTTTTGAAGGCAGCAGCGACGGGAGCTGTGCTGCTTGGCGCGCATAGCAAGCTGGGAGTGTCCGCTGCGCTGGAGCCGCGCAAGTCGCGGGTTGTTGTTGCGCGCGATGCGGCGCTGCACAAGGCGGAC
This sequence comes from uncultured Occallatibacter sp., assembly GCA_964408275.1. Classification (GTDB taxonomy): domain Bacteria; phylum Acidobacteriota; class Terriglobia; order Terriglobales; family Acidobacteriaceae; genus Telmatobacter. The sequence continues at coordinate 6,950 of CAYOYX010000113.1, read as the reverse complement.
GGGCATCTGGAAGAACAGCGCGTGCTCAATCTGCTCGACCACGCCATCGCCGCATACACGGGTCGCGACAAATCGGTGGAAGCGTGGAAGCTCATTGTGCCGGTCGGCAAGGTGATCGGCATGAAGGTGAACGGCTTGGGCGGAAAGCCTATCGCCAGTCATCTGGCGCTGACGCTGGCCATCTGCGAACGGCTACAACAGGCAGGCGTCAAGCCGGGAGAGATTCTGGTTTGGGAGAATTCTTCAAGCAGCCTGGAGGCCGCTGGCTACACCATCAACACAGACCGCAGCCGCATTCGCTGCATCGGCAGCAACATGGCGGGTTATGGCTATGAGGAGCAGCCGGTTGCTTGCGGGGCGGTCAACGTGCATCTCGCGAAGATACTGACGCGCGAGTGCGACTTCGTGATCAACCTGCCTGTGCCCAAGGATCACGATCTGGCGGGAGTCACATTCTCCCTGAAAAATCCGTATGGCGCGATCTCGAACCCCAGAGACCTTCATGCCAACGGCTGCAATCCCGCTGTCGCTGACTTGAACTCGATTCCGGCGATTCGCGACAAGTTCCGCTTTACGGTCGGCGACGCAACGGCGTCGATTTATCAGGGCGGTCCTGTTTTTCGTCCAGAGACATTGTGGCATCCCAACGCGCTTATCGTCGGCGAGGATCGCGTGGCGCTCGATTACACTGCATGGCGGATGATCGAACGGAAGCGCGACGAGATGGGTTTGCAAACGCTCGCGGCGGTAGGCCGTCCAACAACCTTCCTGGCGACTGCAGCCAGCGTGAAGTACAACCTGGGAACGAATGATCCGCAGCGGATTCAGTTGATCGAAATTTAATAAATCATTTGCCGTCGAGTCGGCTGCGTACCAAGGAGTTTTGAGATGAACAACCGCCGTGATTTTCTGAAGACCGCCGCCGCCGGAGCCGTGCTGCTCGGCTCCAACAACAAACTGGGTCTGGCTTCGACTGTCGATTCGCACGCTGCTGCGGGCAAATCCAAAATCGTAGTTGCGCGCGATGCGGCGCTGCACTCGCCCAGCGGCCAATTGGACGAGAAGCGCGTGTCTGCGCTGCTGGATCGCGCCATCGCCGCGTACACCGGCCACGCCAAGCCGGTCGAGGCATGGAAGCGCATTGTGCCGGTGGGCAAAGTGATCGGCCTCAAGGTCAACGGACTCGGCGGCAAAGGCATCTCAACACACTTTGCTCTGGTGATGGCCATCTGTGAGCGGCTGCAGCAGGCCGGCGTCAAACCCGGAGAAATTATTGTTTGGGATCACAACGCGCGCGACATCGAGGCCTGCGGACTCACCATCAACACCGACCCCAGCCGCATTCGCGTCTTCGGCAGCGATGTGAGCGGCTACGAGGATGAGGGGCTGGCCTTCGGCTCGGCAACCAATGTGAAGCTCTCCAAGATTCTCACCCGCGAGTGCGCGATGGTCATCAATCTGCCGATCCTCAAGGATCACGAACTCTGCGGCGTTACCTTCTCGATGAAGAATATGTATGGCGTTGTGCTGAAGCCTAATGAACTCCACGCCAACCACTGCAACCCAGGTGTTGCCGATCTGAATTGCATTCCAGCGATTCGCCGGAAGGTCAGCTTCACCATTGGCGATGCCATGACTTCGGTGTATGACGGCGGGCCTGGCTTCCGCCCCGAGCGGCTCTGGCAACCGAATGCGCTTATCGTCGGCGAGGATCGCGTGGCAGTCGATCACACCGCGTGGCAGATGATCGCGCGCAAACGCGCCGAGGCGGGAGTTTCAACGCTGGAAGCCGCGGGCCGTCCGCCGCTATACATCGCCACCGCTGCCGATGCCGCACACAATCTGGGCGTCAACGATCCACAGCGAATTCACTTGATGGAACTTTGACCGGGAGAATTGCGATGAACAAAACTGAGCGGATGACCGGCGAGAGACAAGCGCAAGGACTCACACGCCGCGAGGCGCTGCTGCAACTGCTGCGCGTCGGCGGCGTTGCGGCTGGTGCCACAGGCGCGGCCGTCTGGCTCAGCGAGCACAGCTCTCGTCCCATTCCCGCGCAGGCTGAGCAGGCGCGTCGCGACCATCGAGTTCCAACCGATCACGCGTTTCCAACGATGACCGTCGTTCAAAACGGCGAACCGCGCGCGCTCGTTGCTCAAGCTCTCGAAAATCTCGGCGGCATCAGCCACTTCGTCAGCCGTCAGGATGTTGTTGTTCTCAAGCCCAACATCGCATGGGACCGCACCCCGGAGCAGGCCGCCAACACCAATCCCGATTTCGTCGCCGAGGTTGTGCGCCAGTGCTGGCAGGCCGGCGCCAAGCGTGTCATCGTCACCGATGTCAGTTGCAACGAGGCCCGCCGCTGCTTCCATCGCTCCGGCATTCAGGCTGCGGCGCTCGCCGAGCACGCTGAGGTCATCCTTCCCGATCCCGAGCTATTTCGCGAGGTCGACATGGGCGGCGTGGTGCTGAAGACCTGGCCCGTCTTCAAGCCCTTTCTCGAGGCCGACAAAATCTTCAACCTGCCCATCGGCAAACATCACGAACTGACCGGTGCAACGCTGGGCATGAAGAACTGGTACGGCATTCTCGGCGGCGAGCGCAACCGGCTGCATCAGCAGATTCATCAGAGCCTCGTCGATCTGGCCAACTTCATGCTGCCCACTCTCACGCTGATGGATTGCTACCGCGTCCTGCTGCGCAACGGACCCACCGGCGGCAACGTCGAGGACACGGCAGTAAAAAAGACCATCGTCGCCGGAACCGATCCTGTCGCCATCGATGCCTATGTAGCCAAGGCATTCTGGAATCTCGACGCCGCGCAAATGCCCTACCTCGCGATGGCCGCCGCACGCGGCCTGGGCACCGTGGACTTCGAGAAGTTACAGGTGAAGATCAGCCAGTTGGGATAGCAGGAACGGCAGGCGGGTTTTCACCCCAGCGAGAAGAACTGGCGGACACACTACAAGCAATCAGTGTATAGCGCGCCGATATCGGGTTCAGAGGCGACTGAGCCCTTCCCATCGACCTTCACGCGCAATCCAAGGAGCGCGGCGTCTGTTCCGCAGCCCATCGGGGAGCATCCTGTCGTGTAGACCGTCCCAGATGCTTCATTTTCGGTGAATGTTATGGGTATGCCATTTTCAGCGAAGAAGCGGATTACAGCGTCTTTCTTCGTTCCGATCTTAAGCTTCGCATGAGCTTCTCGCGTAAGTGCCTCTACTCTCGCCTCATACGCATCTCCGTGCTTCTTGCAAGCGCCGTCTTTGAGCTTCGCATTATAGGCTTTTCGCAAAAACGATTCTAAGCTCGCGTTTGCCGCGTCTTCGCCGTGCCTAAATATTGCGCTACGGTACTTGCAGATAACGAAACAGATCACCGACAGGACTACGAGTCCGATAATGGTCCCGAAATACTTCTGCTTCATAAGGTCACCACAGTTTGGCGTCCAATTTTCGCGGCTTCTTTCTAATTCTAGATTGGGGACCCGATGCCGCCATAGCAGGAACTCAGCCCCAAACGCGCGCCATTTTGAGACGAAATCCGGCGACGGGTTCTGTGCCTTCGACAATCTCTGGGCGGTTGAGGATGACTGGGGCGCAGTCGGGCGTGTAGATAGCAACCGTGCCTCCGAAGGGATCGATGCGCCATGCGAGGCGGACGCCGTTGGCGATCCATTGTTCCATTTTTGCGTCCAGTTCCGTGAGCGAGTCAGATGGCGAAAGAATCTCGATGAGAAAGTCGGGGGCGAAAGGCAAAAATCGCTCCTGTTCGCGCTCGCTCAACGCAGCAAGGCGGCTCGACTCAACCCAGCCCGCATCGGGCGAGAGCGTGGAGCCATCAGGCAGATTGAATCCGGCGTTGGAACTGACGACTTCTCCGCGCCCGTCCGCCTCAGCCCATGCAAAGAGCTCGGCCACGACATAAGCCTCGCGACGATTGTTCTTGTAACCGCTCGGAGTCATTACCAGAATCTCTCCTGAAGCCAGCCGTTCCACCTTGCATGGCTTGTTCGCCTCGGAAAAGGCCATCAGCTCATCATCCGACATGGGCGCGGGGGGACGCATCCGCGCGGGCAAGGCGACATTCTGAAGTGCTACCTGCATGGTTACATCCTCCTCTCTTGATGGGGCCGCGGTCACATGACGGCTAACAACAGTGTAGTCCGCCTCATGCACGAAAGCCAGACCCCGTACTTCATAATCGCGCACGCCTCTCTTCTCAACGCGGCAATAGCGGTGTTAGGATCGGACAGTGTTGTGTTGTTCGCTCCAATTGTTTCTTCCCAAGAAGGCCAGCAATGTCCCCTTCCCGCAGAGAATTTCTTCAGTCCGGCGCGGCCATTGCCGCCGCTTCGATGGCCAGACCGCGCGCGCTATTTGCCGCAACCGGCAGCGATTCTGCAATTGCTCCAGCGCTCAGCCAATTTCAGTATGGCGATGTCGAGCTGCTCGATGGGCCGATGCGCCAGCAGTTCCAGACAAACCACGCCTTCTATCAGGCCCTCGATGAGGATATGCTTCTCAAGCCTTTCCGGCTGCGCGCCGGAGTGCCGGCTCCCGGCGAAGATATGGGCGGATGGTACGATTGGACGGATGATTTCACTCCGAAGAATATGCACGGCTTTGTTCCCGGTCATACCTTTGGGCAGTATCTCTCCGGGTTGGCTCGCGACTATGCCGCGACTGGCTCGAAAGCTACGCAGGCCAAGGTTGAGCGGCTGGTGCGCGGCTATGCCGCCGCAATTTCACCCAGGTTCTACGACGGCACCCGCCTGCCCGCCTATATCTACGACAAGGTTTCCATCGGCCTGCTGGATGCGCATGAGTTTGCCGGCGTTCCCGAAGCCTTCAAGGCACTGGATGCGACGGTCGATGCCGCACTGCCCTATCTGCCGCCGAGAGGCTTGTCGCGCGATGAGCAGTATGCGCGTCCGCACCGCGATGAATCCTACTGCTGGGATGAGCCGTATACCTTGCCGGAGAATTTGTTTCTTGCCTATAAGCGCGGCGCGGGCAGCCGCTATCGCGATCTGGCTACGCGCTTCCTGGCGGATGACTGGTACTTCGACCCATTGGCGTCGGGGCAAAATGTTCTTCCCGGCAAACACGCCTATAGCCATGTGAACGCCCTGAGCAGCGCGATGCAGGCGTATCTTCTCCTGGGCAGCGAGAAGCATCTTCGCGCGGCGCGCAATGGCTTCGATTTTCTGCTCGCCACACAGAGCTTTGCCACCGGCGGATGGGGTCCGGATGAGAGATTTCGCGATCCGGAAAGCGGCGAGATGGGCAAGAGCCTGTTCAAGACTCATTCGAGTTTTGAAACGCCTTGCGGTTCCTACGGCCACTTCAAGATCACCCGCTCTCTGCTGCGTGTGACTTGCGACAGCCGCTACGGCGACAGCATGGAGAAGGTTCTTTATAACACTATCCTGGGCGCCAAGCCGGTTCAGAAGGATGGTCATGGATTCTATTACTCCGACTATAACAACGACGGCTCCAAGTTTTATCACCGGGATAAGTGGACTTGCTGCACCGGAACCTTTGCGCAGATTACGGCGGACTACGGAATCAGTTCCTACTTCCGCGATGCTGAGGGAATCTATGTCAACCTGTATGTGCCTTCGCGCGTAAAATGGGCGCGGGGCGGTGAGCGCATCTCGCTAACTCAACGGACGAACTATCCACACCAGCCTACGACGGAAATTTCAATTTCGCTTGAAAAGCCCAGCGCGTTTCCAGTTTTTTTGCGCATTCCAGCATGGGCCGGTTCCAAAACCACGGTGTCGGTCAACGGAAAGCTGACCATGAGCAGCCCCGCGGTTGGAAAGTTCGCGCGTCTTGAACGCACATGGAAGAACGGCGACCGCATCGAAATCGAATTCGATATGCCTACCGTGTTGGAAGCCGTGGACCCGCAGCACTCTGATCTTGTGGCGCCTGTGCATGGCCCGCTGGCGCTCTTCAGCGTCGGACAAATTCCGGCGATTATCCGCAGGCGGGAAGTTTTGCAGGCCACGCAACTCTCGACGGGATCAGGCGAATGGCAGGCCGAGACTAGAGCCGGCAATCTGACGTTGCGGCCCTTCACCGCGATCCAGGATGAGCACTATCGCCTCTATCTGAAGGTCGAAGCCTGATAATCGCCGTGTTCCCACCTCTTGTGGTTAATGTAGGTCACCCGCGAAACAGCGACAAGAATCGATTCAGCCGCCGTAAGGCATCGGAGGAATTTTTCCGAGCAATCGCGAGTACACGGTTAGCGCGCCACGGTGATGCGCAGTGTGCTCAACGATGGACCACACGATGTCACTGATGGGTTGGCCGCCCATGACCGGACCCGATGGCAGCGGTTTGGCGAGCTTCTCCGCGCTGCGCGAACGGATGAAGTGGATCGCGTCGGCATAGGCCGCTTCGAGCATTTGACGCGCGCTGACGAGAGAAACCACCTTCGCAATCGCCTTGGCGTGCTTTTCAAAATCCAGATCAAAGCCTTCAGGCTGTGATGCGCCTTCGATAAACCAATCGATTGTTTGTGCCGTGTGCGCAACCTGCTGCGCTACGGTCATCGTTTCTTCCTTCGGACGGAAGCCGGAGTCGGACTCTTCGAGAATCCTGGTCGAGCGCGCAAAAAAATCCTTGCTTGTGAGCAGTTGATTGGCTAAGTCGGCAGATTGTGTAGTTTGGCTCATGGGCCGGATTGTAGCAGTAGCAAACAATTTCAATCAAGAGGTCACCTAGCCGGGTGCCCAGGTCCCTCGCATTTGGGGACCGGGGAAATCCACCAACCTCATGCGCAAAGCGCGTACGTCTGGACGGCAAGTCCTTTGCATATTATTTCCGTGATACTGCTACACTTCAATCTGGCTCTCCTCGCGGAGAGTCCGTTCACAGCGTTGTACGGCCGGGGACATCCCTGACAGTTTAGACCGGGCACATCGTTGACAGTTT
>CAYOYX010000112.1:0-10012 GCA_964408275.1 uncultured Occallatibacter sp. | reverse complement strand
TGAACGAGCCGGGTTGCGCCACGAATCAGGCCAAGCCGAGCTTTGATCGGAAGAAAGGCTGCAACCGGCTTCTTGCGCCCGGCGCGGCTGCCGGCGGCTGCGCCTTCGATGGCGCCAAGATTGCCCTTCAACCAATCACAGATGTTGTGCATCTGATTCACGGACCAATCAACTGCGAGGGACACTCCTGGGATGGTCGAGGCGCCAAGTCGTCAGGATCAAATCTTTATCGCACTAGCTTCACCACGGCAATGACCGAGCAAGACATCATCTTCGGCGGTGAGAAGCATCTGTACAAAGCCATCAAAGAAGCTGTCAGGAAATACAACCCTCCAGCGGTCTTCGTTTACCAGACCTGTGTTCCGGCCATGATCGGAGACGATCTTGAAGCTGTTTGCAAGGCTGCCGCAAAAAAACTCGGCAAGCCTGTGATCCCCGTCAATGCGCCTGGATTTGTCGGGTCGAAGAACCTGGGAAATAAACTTGCAGGCGAGGCGCTTCTCGATTATGTAATCGGAACGGAAGAGCCAGCGGACGTGACTCCGTACGACATCAACATCATCGGAGAATACAATCTTTCCGGTGAACTCTGGCAAGTAAAGCCGCTGCTCGATGAGTTGGGAATTCGCATTCTCGCTTGCATTTCCGGCGACGCGAAGTATCACGAGATTGCGCGCTCGCATCGGGCGCGTGCGGCGATGATGGTCTGTTCAAAAGCCATGATCAATGTCGCTCGCAAGATGGAAGAGCGATACGGAATACCGTACTTCGAGGGATCATTCTACGGCATCGGAGATATGAGTGATTCTCTGCGCAGAATTGCGCAATTGCTGGTTGAGCGTGGCGCTCCGGCTGAGTTGCTTGGCCGCACCGAAGCCGTCATCGCAAGAGAAGAGGCGCGCGCATGGGAACGGATTGCCCCCTTCAAGATGCGCCGTGCAGGCAAGCGGGCATTGCTATTCACGGGTGGAGTAAAGTCCTGGTCTGTCGTAGCGGCCATGCAGGAAGCGGGCCTTACTGTCATCGGAACAAGCGTTAAAAAGTCCACGCTCGACGACAAAGAGCGCATCAAGGAAATCATGAAAGATGATGCGCATATGTTCGATGATCTGAAGCCGCGCGAGATGTACAAGATGCTCAAAGAGGCGCGGGCCGACATCATGCTATCTGGCGGGCGCACCCAGTTTGTCGCCTTGAAAGCGAAGATGCCATGGCTCGACATCAACCAGGAACGGCATCACGCCTATGCCGGGTACGAGGGCATGGTGGCGCTTGTGAGCGAGATCGACAAGTCACTCTCAAGTCCCATATGGGAGCAAATCCGCAAGCCTGCTCCCTGGGAGTCATCTATCGCCCAAAACGAGTTTGCCATTCATGTGGCATAGGACGGGCTTATGGCGCGAGTGACAATCAGCGACAAGTACTGCACCGTGAATCCACTCAAGATGAGTCCGTCGATTGGCGCGGCATTGGCCTTTATGGGAGTAGAGAATTCGATGCCTCTGCTTCATGGTTCACAGGGTTGCACCTCCTTCGGGCTTGTGTTGTTCGTGCGTCATTTCCGCGAGGCAATCCCAATGCAGACGACGGCGATGAGCGAAGTTGCCACTGTACTGGGAGGTTTCGACAACCTGGAACAAGCTTTGGTTAATATCGCTGAGCGAACTCACCCGACGTTGATAGGAATCTGCACCACAGGAATCTCCGAGATCAAAGGTGACGACCTAACAGGATTTCTTAAGTTGATTCGCGCAAACCGGCCAGAGCTCGATCGCATCGCTCTCGTCGATGTCTCCACTCCTGATTTTCAAGGAGCCTTTCAGGACGGATGGGCAGCGGCGGTTACGCGCATGGTCGAAGAGCTTATAGAGGTTCCGCAATTTGAAACCAGACTATCACGGCGCATCAACGTACTGCCCGGTTGCCACATTACACCCGGCGACATCGATGAGCTCCGAGACATCTTCGAGGCATTCAGCCTCGATCCGGTCTTCTTGCCCGATCTTTCCGGCTCACTCGATGGACATATTCCAACCGAGTTCACGCCGGCATCGCTGGGCGGAATATCAGTTGAACGGATTCGGAGAATGGGTTCTGCCTGCTGGACGGTTGCTATTGGTGAACAGATGCGCGGCGCTGCGATTACCCTCGAACACCATACCAGCGTTCCTTACAAATTATTCGGCCGGCTCACCGGGCTGGCGGCCAATGATGAATTGATGGGATTCTTGTCGGAGATAAGCGGCGTCCCCGTTCCCAAAAAGTACCGTCGTCAACGCAGCCAGTTGATCGATGCGATGCTCGACGGGCACTTCTATTTTAGCGGCAAGCGAGTCGCTATTGCCGCAGAGCCAGACTTGTTGTTCACAATGACGCATTGGCTTCATGAAATGGGTTGCAAGATTCAGGCGGCAGTGACCACGTCGGAATCGCCTGTGCTTGAAAGCATTCCAGTGGACGAGGTTCTGCTGGGCGATCTGGAAGATCTCGAACTTCGCTCCGCCGGCGCTGATTTGATTGTGACGCATTCACACGGAAGGCAAGCCGCGGAGCGTCTCCAGATTCCTTTTTATCGCATTGGAATTCCAATCTTTGATCGTCTTGGAGCTAGCCAGCAGGTTACAGTCGGCTATCGAGGAACACGTAATCTGATCTTCGATATTGGAAATCTATTCATCGCAAATGCTCATGAGCCGACGCCCGAGACTTGGATTCCGAAGCATCAACAAACTAACGATCTAGTGCCGCTGGCGTATGTGCAGTGAGCGCCTTGTGCTATTAGGAGGACTAGGATGAAGGTCGCTTTTGCAACTGAAGACGGACAACACGTAAATGCTCACTTCGGATGGGCAAAGAAGATTGCGATTTACGAAATCTCACAGGAGAACTGCCAACTCGTGAATTGCATTGAGTTCACCGGCAACCAGGAAGAGAACGGCAACGAAGACAAACTGGGTCCAAAGCTCGATGCGATCAAAGACTGCGCAATTCTTTATGTTGCGGCAATCGGTGGATCAGCGGCTGCTCGTGTGGTGGCAAAAAACGTCCACCCGATCAAGGTTGCCGAGACACAGGCTATCGACGAATCATTGCAGCAACTGCAGAAGGTGCTGAACGGTAACCCGCCGCCGTGGATACGCAAGGCGCTGAACAAGGGCAGGGAACGCACTGTTGATTTTGAAGATGAGGTGATCTATGGCTGAGAGCACGGTGGAAGCGGTTGCACCAGCAGCGCACGGTTTTCTCAACGAATTGGTCAAGCAATGGCGAGCGCAGGATTTGCATGGATCATGGGATGCCAAGAGCGATCATGATCTGCTGGAGCCTTACATCCTGACCAGGGAAAAGCGCCTCGCATTGCCTACGATGAGTGATCCAGACCCGGAGACGCTGTGGCGCATGGAACTGTTCTACAACGCAATCGGACTAGCTATCGAGCGAGCTACCGGCGTAATGGTTTCGCCGATGATGAAGCTGCACCACGAAGGTTTTGGACGCCTCGTGCTCACGGCCGGCCGGCTGATCGTCTTCAACAAGCACTTGCGCGACGTGCATCGGTTTGGGTTTGACAGCTTGGAGAAACTGGAGTCAGAGGGCGAAAAGATTGTAGCCGATGGAATTGAGTGGATTGAAAAATACCCAGAGGTTGCACGCTATTGAAAGATGCGGAGGCATAAATGGAAGCGGAACAGATTGAAACACAAGCAGTGACGCGTGACGGAAGAGCGTGGCAACCCTCGTATCTTCTGGACATTGACCTGGGGGTTTGCATTGGCTGCGGACGTTGCTTCAAAGTCTGCGGTCGCTCCGTGATGACATTGCAGGGAATCACGGAAGATGGCGATCTCGTGGGGCTTGATGATGACGAGGAGATATTGCGCAAGGTAATGACTGTCACCGATCCGGGAGCGTGTATTGGGTGTGGCGCGTGCGGGCGCGTGTGCGGGAAGAATTGCCAAAAGCACGGTCCATCCTGAGAGGGCTAACGATGACGCCAGAGACAATGTACACGCATCTGATACGCGCAAACGCGGCCACGGTCTGCGACCCATTCGATGGGCACGTACTTGCGTGTGTCTTCGCCGCCGCCGCGGATGAGTGCCGTGCCGGCGGTTCATTCACCGACGCTCTCGGCATCTGCGGTTCAGTGCTCCGCAGCAATATAGATAAATACTTTCCCGGAACATTGCAACATTTTGAGTTCTTCAAGCTCGATGTCGAGCCAACAATCAACGAAGATGAGAAGTGCCTGCGGGAGCTATTGTGGCGCTTTCGCACCGACTCATCTCCAATCAATTCATTGTTGACCTTTCTTGTAGCTCGCAGAGCCACGCGGCCCAACCATCTATGGCAGGATCTCGGACTGGTTAATCGTGGTGAGTTATCCAGACTCATGATGCGTCACTTTGCCAAGCTGGCGCGTCGCAACGATCAGGACATGAAGTGGAAGAAATTCTTTTATCGAATGATCTGCCACGACGACGGATTCAGCATGTGCGTGGCTCCAAGCTGCTCCGAGTGCAGCGACTTTAATGAATGTTTCGGCGACGAATCTGGCGAGAGCCTGCTGGCGCGGTCGCGCTTTCATAGCGAGACTTTGAGGTTGATTGGCATCGAATCCTCTTTCGCACAATGACCGGCAATCGACCTGTCGCAAATACGACAAACACTTCGCCCGCTCACGGTGAACGGGTCTAAGTATATCTATTTTCAGCAAAAACAATTGGCACACAACGTGCAACATACCAAGCAGCGCCAGCATAGGAGGGCACGATGATTCAACTAACTGAAGCTGCTGCGGGGGCATTGCACTCAGCAATCGCCACGGTTTCTGGATCGATTGCAGGACTGCGATTGACGGTTCGTTCAGGTGGCTGTGCAGGACTCCAATACGAGATGGGCCTGGTGGAAAATTCAGGACCGGCGGAGATCTCCTTCGAGAGCCATGGCGTAAAGATACTCATCGATACATCCTCTTTTGAGTTGATATCCGGCACCACAATCGACTTTGTTGATACTTCGGAGGGCACAGGTTTTTCCTTCGACAATCCCCATGCCAAATCCAAGAGCGGCTGCGGTAAATCTTGCTGCTGATAGACAGTATCTGAGAAAACTCGCTATGACAGGGATGCGTGGACAAAAATCGTGGGTATACCTGGACAATAACGCGACAACGCGCACTGATCCTCGTGTCGTTGAGGCAATGCTGCCATTTTTTCGCGATAACTTTGCTAACCCTTCTTCGCAGCATGATCTTGGTATTGACGCGAAAGACGCTGTGCGCGCGGCGCGACGCCAGGTTTGCGCGTTGATTGGAGCAGAACTCGATAGCGAGATTATCTTCACATCTGGTGGAAGCGAATCGAATAATACTGCGATTCTTTCGGCTCTGCAGACGCAGGAAGGGCGGAACGAGATAGTAACGTCTGTAGTTGAACACCCTTCTGTGCTTGCGTTGTGCGCGCATTTGGAGAAGACGGGAAGAGCCAAGGTTCATCGCATTCCCGTCGACGGACGTGGAGGTCTCAATCTAGATGCGTATCGGAATGTTCTCAGTGAACGGACTGCTCTCGTCACAATTCAGTGGGCCAACAATGAAACTGGAGTTATCTTTCCTGTTGAGATGCTTGCATCAATAGCGCACGCTGCCGGAGCATTGATTCACTGCGACGCTGTTCAAGCTGCGGGAAGAGTCGAGATCAAAGTAAATAACACCAAAATCGATATGCTCTCGATCTCCGCGCACAAAATGCACGGTCCCAAAGGAATCGGCGCTCTCTACGTGCACAACGGAATCAAGTTGGCGTCGCTCATTCATGGTGGTCGTCAAGAACGCGGAAGACGCGCAGGCACAGAAAATACGCCGGCTATCGTTGGCTTTGGAGTGGCCGCCGAACTTGCAGTTCAGGAATTACAGCATGATATGAATCGGATTTCTTTGCTGCGCGACTATCTGGAACGGGAGATTCTGCGCCTCGTTCCAACAGCGATTCGTATTGGAGACCGTCATAAGTGTTTACCCAATACTCTCAACATTGCCTTTGAAAATATCGAGGCGGATTCGATTTTACTTATGCTGAATCGCGAATCAATTGCTGCATCCTCTGGATCGGCCTGCACATCAGGTTCGCTTAATCCATCCCATGTTTTGACCGCGATGAAGATTCCATTCAGTCATCTGCGCGGATCTGTGCGCTTCTCGCTTTCGCGCGAGAGCTCAGATCGCGACATCGATCGTGTTATCGACGTCGTGCAAAATTCAGTGCATTATCTGCAAGCTGATACTGTTTCACTGGAGGCTGCGTATGTCTGATTTCCTTCGCATTGTAATCAACGATTCAACACTCAGAGATGGAGAACAGGCTCCTGGAGTTGCTTTTACGCTGGAAGAGAAGCTGGCCATTGCTCTCGCGTTGGAAGACGCGGGCGTGGATGAGATAGAAGCAGGGACTCCTGCGATCGGGCTCAACGAGATCGAAGAGATTGCAGCCATCGGTTGTGCGTTGAGCAAGTCCGAGCCAATTGCCTGGTGCCGCATGACTCGCACGGATGTCGATGCCGCACGGAAGACCGGGTTGAAGCGCGTGAATCTCTCCATTCCGGTTTCCGATATTCAGATGCGGGCCAAGCTGAATCTGGATCGCGCAGGCGCGCTGAATCGCATTCGCGATGTGATTGCCTATGCGGTCGATTGCGGATTGCGAGTGGCAATGGGTGGTGAAGACTCTAGCCGCGCCGACATGGACTTTCTGCTCAATGCGGTAGAAGTAGCCGCTAACTCAGGCGCGCATCGCTTTCGTTATGCGGACACACTCGGCAACATGGAGCCGTTTTCAGTCTTCGAGGTATTCACACGGCTTGACCGCGCGACCGGAGTCGAGTTGGAGTTTCATGGCCACAATGATCTTGGCATGGCCACGGCAAATACGCTTGCGGCAATTCGTGGGGGCGCGACTCATGCCAGCGTTTGTGTCCTCGGCCTGGGAGAACGCGCCGGCAATGCGCCTCTTGAAGAAGTTGCCGCGTGCTTGAATCGCTTTTATGGCGCAGGAAGCAATGTGAATCTTACACAGTTGCCGCGGCTTGCTGAAATCGTGGCCAGAGCGGCTCGTCGTCCGATTTCAGTTGGGAAGGCAATCGTCGGCGCGAATGCCTTCACGCATGAATCTGGCATTCACGTCGATGGCCTGCTGAAAGATCCATCAACATATGAAGAATTGTCTCCGCAAACCTTCGGGCGCTCGCGCGAGATTGTTCTGGGAAAGCATTCGGGAATGGCATCGGTGGCAAGCGCTCTAAAATCCCTTGGATTAGTTACGAACAAAGATTGCACTCGATCAGTACTAGCTCTGGTTCGCCAGCGATCCATGCAGGCAAAGCGCGTCGTTAGCTCAGAGGAGTTGCTGGACTTCTACCAGAGCACGAGCAATAGCACAATATCCATTCACGACTCACTGGAGATGAAATATGACTGTGCTTGAACAACTGACGAAGCTATCTTCCGCCGAGGATTACTTTCGCTTTCTTGGCGTCGCCTATGACCCGGCTGTCCTGAATGTGGCGCGGCTGCATATCCTGCGGCGCATGGGAGACAATCTTCGCGAGGCCGGTCTGGAGCCGGACGAAGAGAAAGCCCGCGCCTACTTCCGCGCGCATCTTGAGCGGGCTTACCAGGATTTTGTAAAGTCCAGCCCCATCAAAGAGCGCGTATTCAAGGTTCACAAGGACGCGATCCGCTCCACTGTCACGCCGCTGGTGCATCTGTCGGTTCCGGAACATGATCGAGAAGCGCTTTAGGGTCGAGCTCATAGATGGCTCTTCGCATTTCATTTCTGAATCTTCATTTCTTCCTTATCTCATAAGCTTTAACCTTTAAATAAATCATGCAGATTTGTTGTCTCGCATCGACCAGCGATTCGTAGACGAATGAGCCGCAAGAGTGACCGGGTTTTATACGCCGGGAGTAGCCGGACAAACATCACCTTCAGGAGAATCTTCATGGCAGATCAAAAAGCACCTCAGATGCAAGCTACTCTGGGCCTTACCGGACTTACCAGCAATGCAATGGCACTCATCGCCCCCGGCGCTTTTCTTTGGCTCACGTTCGTAATCCAGGCAGGCACTGGCACCACTGCACCGACTATGTGGTTGGGCATCTTTGCCGCACTGCTCCTCTGTCTGGCTACTGCGGTCGCTTACGCGGAGATTTCAAAAATCTATCCCGGCACGGGCTCAAGCTATTACTATGCGGAGCAAGCGCTCCTATCCAAAGATAGGTTCTTCAAGTACGCTCGCGTCGCCAAGTTCATTGTCGGCTGGGGCTCGCATCTTTACTACTGGGTTTATCCGGGCGTGATGGTGGCTGTTACCGGCGTCTTTGTCGGCTATATCGTCGGATTTTTGTATCCCAACTTCATGAGCGGCTCGAATCCCGGACTTATCTTCATGGCGCTAGTGGCGATTGCCTTTTCATTCTTTGTTGGCTGGATTGCATCCAAGGGTGCGGGAGCCTCCACGGCCGTTAACCTGGCTATCAACATTGTCCAGATTTCCGCGCTATTGGTCTTCAGCGTACTCGCCATCGGTTATCGTACAAGCCATCCCGCAGGTTCGCCGGCCTTCCAGTATGACGGACAGACTTTGGCAACTTACAATTATCAGTTCGCTACAGCCAAAGACGGCTCCATAGTTCGCAATGCCAGTGGCGTGCCCGCCCCGCTGCTCGACTCAGCCGGCAAGCCGGTTCCCTTCGCCATTGACTATCCCGAAAAAGACGCCAGCGGCAACTTCCTTTCCCATACTTCCGCTGCTTCGGTTGTGTCGCCTCACAAATTTAGTTTTGTTTTTATCCAGGCCACGGTCGCCATTCTGATTCTGGTTGGATTCGAATCGGTGACTTCGATGGGAGGCGAGGCAAAGAACCCCACCAAGCATATTCCTATCGCAGTCATCTCCTCACTGCTGATTCAAGGTTTGGTGTGTTATCTGATCGAGTATTTCGCGGCCAACTACTTTCTCAACTCCGGCTATACCATGCAAAGCGCGGTCACTTCTGCAGCGCCTATCGGCGACATGATGATCATGGTCGGTGACGGACTGCTGGGCCAGGGCAACGGCAAATACTTCATGCTTGCTGAAGCTGTTACTGTCTTTTTGGCGCTGATCGGCACCACGCTTAGCTGCATGAACACCGGCGCTCGCGTCACTTATGCGATGGGCAAAGACGACGAAGCTCCCGAGCACTTTGGAATCCTTCATGCCAAATCGCTCAGTCCCCGCAAGGCGATCTGGACGCTGGCCGTTATTAGCGCGGTCATCGGCGTCATTGCAGTATCGCTGGTTTTTGGTGACGCAAGCGCGCCCTCTGATGCAGCCATCGCCGCGCTGCCGCACGGCATCTTCTCCAACTTCGGCTACCTCTCGCACGACCAGTTAGCTGCGCTGCCCAATTCGCTGCTGACCATTACGCTGACTTCCAACTTCGGCACCTTTATCCTGTATGCGCTGAGTTGCTTATTGTGCATCATTGCCTACCACAGGCGTCATGACTACAACGTAGTCCGTCACCTGCTTATTCCAGGCTTTGGCCTGCTGGCCAACATTGTTTGCATGGCATTCTACCTAATCAGCCCGGTCTTCGGCTTAGGCACATTCAAGGAACCACTGCTGGCGCTGGGAATCTCCGCCGCCTGGGGCGTCTACGGAGCGTTTTATTTCCTTCGCTCGTCGAAGGCAAAAGGCAAGGCCGTTCTTCTGACGGTCAAATAGAGCAATAGTCTGGATCAAAGCAACAATCGTCACCATGTGGAATGTCAGCTTGGGTCTGCATTACATTCCCAGAACGATTCCAAGATCAACTTCGTGGATGTTGGCAGTTCGGTGATCGATCTGATATAACACCGGCTCCTGCTGGATGGCAGGTGCATGAGATGCGTAACGGCTCTTATAACTTATTGATTTTATGGTGGGCCTGCAGGGATTCGAACCCCGAACCAAGGGATTATGAGTCCCC
>CAYOYX010000111.1:0-10045 GCA_964408275.1 uncultured Occallatibacter sp. | reverse complement strand
ACCACTGTGTACCCCCTACCCCCCCTTTTTTCCGTGAAACTGTGAAACTGTGAAGAAATTGCATCTGTTTTTTAGACGTTTGCCCAGCAATTTATGGCCTTCGCTTGCGGTAACTGCCTCCAACACGTCACACTCAATATCAGAATGATCTCTCCCATCGCTTCCGAAATCTCTGGCGGAATGTGCGCGGCTGCCGGGCTGGGCCTGATAGCGGGCGGAGTCGCATACGCGGCGCTGTGGCCCGGCTCTCGGCTCTTCGGCTCGGCGCTTACGGCTCCGGCGCGGCCCCGCGAGCTGGCTCTGACCTTCGATGACGGACCCAACCCGGCATGGACGCCGCGACTGCTCGATATGCTCGCCAGCCGCGAAGTACGCGCCAGTTTTTTTCTGCTGGGCAGCCGCGCGGAGGCGCAGCCGGAGTTGGTGCGGCAGATCGCCGCCGCCGGTCACCTCATCGGCAACCACTCCTGGAGCCATTGCAATCTAGCGCTGGCTTCGGTCCGCCGCATTGATGAGGAACTGACCCGCGCGAACCAAACCCTCCAGCAGATTACCGGCGCGTCCATCGGATACTTTCGTCCGCCCTTCGGCGCGCGACGGCCCGAGGTGCTGCGCGCGGCCAGAAGGCTGGGCATGATTCCGGTGTTGTGGAACGCAATGACCTCTGATTGGAAGAATCCATCGGCTTCTGCGATTGCCAATCGGTTAATCAACAGGATCGACTGCCTGGAGCGGCAAGGCCAGGCGGCCAACATCGTGCTACATGATGGCGGCCATCGCGAGCCAACGGCAAACCGCGCCGCATCTGTAGCCGCCGCCGCGCAATTGATTACGCATTACAAAGAGAGCCGCAGTTTTGTGACCCTGGATGCGTGGAGCTGACGATAGCTTCAACGGCCAGTTTTCTCAGAGCCGGTTGTCCTGCTGGCTGCCGACCAGCTCTCCGGCGGCAACGTGCTGCCCGGCGAGAACCAGCGCGTGGCTGGCGATGCGCGCGGCGGGTCCGATCACGGTAGGCGCGAGCGTGACCTCGCCGAAATCATGTATGGCGTGGCTGTGCGAGTAGATGCGCGCGAAGGAGCCAATCACGGCGCCCTTGCCAATGGTGATGCCGCCGCGGTCGTTCAGCACCGCGTGCTGGCGGATGGTGGCGCCCTCCTCGATGGACAGGTTGTAACCGAAAGTCAGTTCGACGCCGTGAAAAATTTTTACGCCCGCGCCGATACGTGCAAAGATGTGGCGTCCCAGCATCGCGCGGAAACGCAGTCCCAGCCAATGGTTAGTGCCGACCGGCGAGCGGTCGAACATCTGCCAGAACCAGAGCAACGGCTTGCGCGGCGGATAAAGCTCTGGGTTGGCGTCCGCAAAGTGCTCGGCCTCCAGGGTCACGTTCTGCGGGTCCAGCGAGAGGCTGACGACGTTGCCCGGCAGCTCGCTGCTCAGCGTCAAATTGAGCTTGCCGCCGTGCGGACGGCCCAGATAGAGCTGGCAAAGCTGATCGCGCACAATCTCGGCGCGCAACTCGGGCGCTTGGTGGCGCGTGAACTCCTCATCGAGAAACTGAATCCAGCGGCGATAGACCTCTTCGGCTTCGGGGGCGGGTCGGGGGGCATTGGTCTGCATATGATCCATACGAGTTGAACATACAACATCAGGCCGGGGTGCGGCGAGTGGGAATCACTTCTCGCCCTCGTCTCCTGCTTCTTTCGGCCCAATCAGAATTTGCACGCCGAAGTACGCAATCCAACTTGGCTCACTGTTCTGCCGCGTCACTGCCTGAATTCCGCGGCCGCCCATAAAGAGCAATCGCAGGTGCCCCGCGCGGTCGAGCGTCTGCCGCCCGCCAAAGTCCGCGGTCAGCTCGCGCTGCTTGGGAGTAAGGCCGATGCGATTGGCGTCTTGCAGGTCGTAGATTTCGCCGTATAGCTCCAGCCGCTCGCTGAATTCGTGGCCCACGATCAGCCCGCGCCCCCAGCGGCTGGGCGTGAGCTTGTTGCCGAACCAGTGGCCCACCTCGCCGTTGAAGCCGATAGGGCCGAGTCTGGCAGTGAACTCCACCGGCAGATAATACTGCGGCCCGTTTTCGACAATGCCGCGACGCACGGCACTCGTGGGATTGTTGATCGAGGCCTGCGGATAGGTGCCAAGCGAGAAGTTCATATTCTCGTCGGTCTTCGGCTCGCCCGCGGTGTGATGCTCGTAGGGTCGCCACTTGATGCCCAGCAGCGATTCGCCGAGGCCGGCGCGCGTGGTGTTATTTTCATCGGTGGCGGCGGCCAGCGGCAGCTCGTACTTGAGCTGGATGCGGTCGCCCCAACCATAGTTCATGTCAATGTCGGGCAACTGATAGTAGGCATTGCCGGGATTGTGATCGGCAATCCAGCCCAGGTTGATCTCCCAGTGGTGATTGCCGGGCGTGCCAGGATCGTCAGTGATGAAGGGCGGACCTCCCTGCGCGCGCGCAAACAATGCCGTCGCGGCCAGCGCAAACAAAAGAATATATCGCGGAAATCTACTCATTCAAGAGACCAGCATTCGGAGTGGAGATGAAAACTGCAATAGAACGATTAGTTTGAAGATAACATTCCACTGTCTCTCGCAAAATAACTACAGATTAAACAGCTCCCTGAGCCGCTTGGTCTGGGCGCGGCTGACGGGAACCTCCGTCTGTTTTTTATCGTTCATGCGCAACTGATAACTGGACTTGAACCACGGCACCACCTCGCGGATGTGGTTGATGTTCACCACAAAGCCGCGATGAGCGCGCCAGAAGAGCGCCGGATCGAGTTGGTCGAGAAGCTCTTCCAGCGTGCGGCACTTGGAGCAGCCTTCGAAGCTCTGAGTCACCACGCGAATTACGCCCTCGTCGATGGCCGCGTAGCAGATCTCCGCCTGATCGATGAGCAGCAGCCGGCTCTGCGCCTGGACGATGAGTTTCGCCGGCTGCGGCGCGCGGCTCGCTCCTTGCGAGTGATTGAGCAGACGCAGCAGCGACTCAATTTGCGATTCCGGCAGAGAGGCCGGCGAGTTACCGGCAACGCGGCCTCGCACGCGCTCAACGGCCTGCTCGACGCGCGCGCGATCAAATGGCTTGAGCAGATAATCAACCGCATTCACATTAAAGGCGCGCACCGCATACTGATCGTAGGCCGTGGCGAAGACAATCTGCGGCAGCGGCTCAGCCTCCGCGCCCGCCTTACTACGAAGGGCCATCAGCCGCTCGATCACCGCGAAGCCGTCCAGCCCCGGCATCTGCACATCGAGAAAGACCAGATCAGGATGATGCTCCTCGATCAGCTCGACTGCCTCGATGCCGTTCGCGCCTTCGGCCACAACCTCCACGCCGCCCACTTCTGCGAGCAGATAGGAAAGCTCCTCGCGAGCCAGTTGTTCGTCGTCGATGATGAGCGCGGAGAGAGTCATGCGAACCGGAAGTAGAAGACTGATTGATTGTAGAAAGGCCGCACGAGGAGGTCAATTGCGGCAATTCAGTGAATCAGTGAAGAAGTGAAATAGTGAATCAGAGAACACCAGCGGCAGGAAATAAAATGCAAAGCAATCATCAGCGGAATTTCTTGAATCTCATAAGCTGGGACGGTACTGTGTGTATGTTATTGAAAAAGTGCTTTAATCTCGCGATTGTTTTAATTATGTGCAAGGAAAGAGGGCCGAAAATAAATATAGGAGGGGGGGTAGGGGGTACACCTCCAGTTCTCAGTTGTCAGTTATCAGTTATCAGTAAAAGAACCCGTGGGTGTTGGTTAGTGGTCATGGATTGATTGTGCGCGTTGAATAGGAAATAATCGGCAAAAAAGCAGTGAACAAGTGAAGAAGTTAACAAGTGAAGAAGAGTCAACAAGTCAGCAAGTCGGCGAGTGAGTTGGCATGAATCAGCGCGTCGGCGGCCTGGTACATCTGCCATGCCGACGCCCAGTGCAGCTCGATACGTCTCCGCTGCGCTTCTTCAGCAATCCAGTTAAAAAGGCTGGCAAGCCCGCCGTTCAAAAGGTGCTCCAGATTTCTCTCCTGTGCGCCGTGCGTGTAGAGCTTGAGAAAAATATCGTTGCCTATCGCGGGAGCGAGAGCAAGCCACCGGCGAACACGCGCGGGTGTCGGCAGATCGTATCCGGCAAGCTCGCCAGTCTCCAGACGCGGCATCAGCCGCTCGCCGAAGCGCAATCCCAGCGGCCCGGTGATCATCAGCAGGTCGCCGCGACGACCTCCGCCGACTGTGGCTTCGACACCGCAGTCGAAAGAGCGCGGACGATTATCGGAATTGTTTGTGCACCAGTAGATTTGATTCACTCTGCGCGCCTGAGTCTCAGAAGGAGCGGAGGGCATGGTGAAATCGGCGTAGCAGCCGAGATCGCGCAGCAGCGCAATCTCGCCGCCGAGTCCGCACCACTTGCCATCGAGACGCGAGTTGTCCAGCGCCCAGTTGCCATGAATGAAACCGAAGACAGTCTGGCCGTTTTGCCGGCGAAGCAGACCGTGATCATCGGTGAGGCGGCGGCAGAACTCCGTCACCTTGCGAATGAAGGTCTCGCGCTGCTCGTTGTCATGGTGAAGATGGACCTCGACATCGGCGATACCGAGACGCGTAATCTCCGCGATATTGTTCAGCACTTCGCGCTGATACTCTTCCTGCGGATAAAAGAAGCTATATTGCGGGCGTTGGCCGGCTGCGTCGCGTGGAGCAGCCTCGGCGATGCGCGGCCACTGATCGCGCCAGCGCGCCACGCGACCGAGCGCGGTATGCAGCGAAGCCCCCATGCCCAGCGGCTCAAAGTGATCGGTAATCGCCACCCAGAGGCGTTTAGGCTCTGTGGGCCGCAGGCTTTTGCGCAGACGGTCTTTCAGATAAGGCGCAAGCCAAAGCTCCGCATGGCGGGGAAGATTCATGCGTCTATCTTACCTTTTGGCGTTTTGCCCTCCCGCATCCGCGCCCATCGCGTTGAGGCGCATCTGCGCCAGCCGCCAGGTGGATTCGGAGATCTGCATGGGATTTTTTGGCTTCTCCAGCTTGTGGTAGTCGGCGATGGCGATCTCGCGCTCGCCATACTGCTCGGCGATGCGGCCGAAGGCGTACCAGTAGTTGTCGTCCGGCTCGTCCAGGTCGAGATCGTCCATGGCGCGCAACAGAAGGTCGTGAGCCTCCTTTGTCTTGCCGGCCTCGGCGTAGAGGCAGGCCAGCGTATGCAGGATGGATGAATTATCCTTGGCAAGTTGCGTGGCTTTAATCGCCATCGCGATGTCGGCATCCTCAACCTTGCCGGTATAGAGCGCCATCCAAGCCGAAGTATTCAGGAGGTAGGCGCTTTCCTTTCCCTGATCGATGAGCTTTTGCGCCCAGCCGCGCGCCGCCGCAATGTTTCCGCGCTCGAACTCAACATATATCTTCCTGTCCAGGGCATCCGTGTCGCCGTCCAGCAGTTTGAGCCGCTCATCGGAGAGCGCGATGGCCTCGTCGTAACGCCCTAGCGCTGTGAGAGACTGCGAATTGTAGATAAAGGCCTGCCGCGACTCCGGCTCCTGCTTGAGGAGCGCCGAAGAAGTTTCCAGCAGCCCGGAGTAGTTGTCCATCAGAATGTAACCATCGGCCAGCGCCAGTTGGATATTGGTTCGTTCGCGGTCAGTTGCGGCACTCTTCAGAGCCTCTTGGAGAATCGCGATTCCCTGCTCCGCCGTGGGCTTGGTTCCCACCATGATTGCTGCCGCCGCCAGCTTCATCTTGCGCGCGTCGGCGGCCTCGCCCTTGGTCCAGAAGCGTGGGAAGGTCGCGCCTCCCAGCGGATCGTCACCGCCGTTCAGATGAATATCCTCGCGCAGCCAGTCGAGCAACGCTTTGGCCCCCTTCAGGTCGCCGGAGTTGATTCTGTCCACGATCTCCAACGCAATCGAGTTCGGCCTCTTGTCGGTGTCCAGCAGCTTGTACTGGCCATCTTCCTTCACCACAAAGAAGGTGATATTGATGCCGCCGGGAATCTGGATTTTTTCGCGGTACCCGATGTCGTCATTGCCTTCGCCTTTGGGGTCCAGCTCGTGCATCCTAAAGTCCACTTCCACATCCATCGAGGAATCGTCGCGCGCGAGCCAACTATTCATCTTCTTGCCGGCATTCAAGGTGGATTGCATCTCCTTCGCATCCTCGTTCTTCATCACCTTGAGCGCGTTGCGGCTGCAGACGGCCTCCAGCCTGGCCATGGTCAGTTCCGGGTCCATCGTCAGCAGATAGGCGCGCTTGACCAGATCGGCTGGAGTATTGTTGAAGCGCATATCCTCGTGGCGCTGGGCATCGCGCAGCACGCGCGCCAGTCCCATGGTCTGCGCTGCGTTGTCGCCGGCCGCGCCCGCCTCGAGGAAATCCGCAGCCAGCGGATACTGACGCATTTTCATCAGCATCTCGCCGGCTGTGTGCGCAGTTTGCTTGAAGGCTGCATCGTCGCTGGAGCGCTTGTTGGCCTCGGCCAGACCCGCCTTGCTCCCGTGCAGTACAGCTTCGCTGGCTGCCAGCAGCGCGGTTGGCACAGGGTTCAACGAGAGCGCCGCCTGGATGGCCTCGTTGTAGTCGCCGCCGTAAAAGAGAGCATAGGCGAGGTTATCTTTGATCTCCAGCTCATCCAGCTTCTCCTGCCCCAGCTTGCGATATTCGGCGATGGCCTCCTTCATTCGCGATTGGTCGCCATAGCGCCGCCCCGCCGGATCGTACTCGAGCAGAATGGCGAGATTGCCCACAGTTCCGTTGTCGTCCGGTTCCAGCTTGATGGCTGCGCGATAGGCCTCGACCGCTCCCTTCAGATCACTTCCCGGTCGCAGGTTGCGCCCCACCACATCATGCTTCAGGATGTAGGCCAGAACCCGCTCGGCCACTGCGGAGTTGGGATCGAGCTTGACAGCCTCTCGCGCCTCGGCGCGCGCCGCCTCGCCCATGCCCGCCTCCAGAAGCGCATTGGCCAATTGCAGGTGATGGACCGCTGCGTTCCGGTTCAGCGCGATCAAGCTGCGATAAGCGGCCAGCGCCTCGCCGACTTTGCCGTCATGCAGCAGCGCCGCGCCCTGCGACTCGAAGTTGACGAGAATCGCAGGGCCATCAATCAGCTCGACAGCCTTATCGCGCAGCGCGTTGGCCTCGGCCACTGTATAACGGCGCTTGACCGTATCGAAGGTGAGTTGCGCTACAACCGTGCCGCTCTTCTCCACGGAAAATTTTTCCGTCAGCACAGCCGGACCTATGGGAATCGTCGCGTCTTTAGGCAGTTCCTTGGCCACGAAGCCTGCCGGCGGCGCGATGCGGTAATCCCACTCGACAACCGACGGCTCGTTCAACCACCAGTCGGCCGTGCGCGGCTTTTTGGGTTTATCTTTATCGTCCTTATTCTTTTTATCGGCGTCCTCCCGTTCCTTCAACTCTTTGGGAAGCCGCTGGAAGAGCGCGTCGAGGATGATGGCTGCCTGCGCGTTGTCGAGGCCAGTGTAGCCTCGTTTTGCCTTCTCGCAGCTCAGCGTCAGTTCAAACTGCCGCGAGAGATCATCGGGATCGGAGCGCTTTACATCTGCCAGCTTCTCGGCGGCATACTGCCCTTTCACGTAATTGGTCAGGTTCTCCCGGGATTCCTTGTCCGGCTGGTCGGCAAAGGTGCCGCGATAGTTCGACTCGAAGATTCCCTGCGGCAGGTTTCTCTCGGTCACCGTCGCCGGACCATTCTCGCTCAACGTGAACTCGCGATACTCGCG
The DNA here is from genome assembly GCA_964408275.1 of uncultured Occallatibacter sp. GTDB lineage: Bacteria > Acidobacteriota > Terriglobia > Terriglobales > Acidobacteriaceae > Telmatobacter. The sequence goes on along the minus strand of CAYOYX010000111.1, from coordinate 2,311 downwards.
CAGTAGATTGTCCCTCGATGCGGACTCCGGCGTCTTGACCAGCGCCGTCGTCTCCGCCCGCGCAATCAGCGCCAGCCGGCCCTGATCGTCCATCGGCAACTGCCCCAGCCGCGCATAGCGGTCGGTGGCATCGATCCACACAGTCGGCTCATTGTGTGCAGGATTCCCCGGCACGTAGACAATCGCGTGATCGAACTCGCCCATCCCCGGCATATCGGCAGGCACATCCATTCGCGAACCGGCGTTGAGCAGCGCCACGTAAGCCGGAATCCCAGCCGCGCGCAGCATCGTCACCATCAAGGTAGCCTTGTCCTTGCAGTCGCCGTACTTGTGGCTGAGAGTCTCCGCCGGATTGTGGGGCACTAGCGCGGCTTCGCCAAACTCAATGCCGGTGTAGCGCACCTCGCGGTCGAGATAGTCCAGAATCGCCGCTTCCTTCTCGGCTGCGCTCCTCTTGCCGGCAAGGAGCTTGTCGACAATCGGCTGCACCGCCGCCGTAGCTGCGTGGTCATCCACAATCTTTGCGAAAGAGGCGGCAATCGCCTGCCAGGAAACGCCGGTGGCATAGCGAATCTCCGGGAATCGCGCCACGTCCGGGGGAAGATTCGGCTCGCGCGGCTCGAAGCCCTCGAGCAGCCCCGGCTCAAAAGTGAGAGTCACGCGCCCATTGGCCTCCGTCCGCGTCGGCTTCAGATCCGGCAACAGAAGATTTCCATAGTGCAGCGGTAACGAGGCGGGCGCATCCAGAACCAGTCTGCTATGCGCTACAGGAATCTCTTCGCGGCCAAAGGAAACCTCGCCCACCCGGCCCGCCGTGAAGAACGGCTGCGTCTCGCTCGACGCATACTCCTCCTCGACCACTACGCCCGAAGCGATCGCCGGAAATGGCGCCCTCAGCGTTTTGCCGTCGCTGTACATTTTGTAGTCGCCGCCGCGCTCCGGCTCCTCGGAGATCGATTTAGGATCAAGCTCATGCACGGAAAAATCCGGCGCGATCACGCGCACACGAATCACAGGTCGCGCCTCGTGCCACGGCTCCCAGCCCACGGACAGCGAATCCCACTGCTCTGCGCCCTTTTCCGTGAGAACCTTGTAGACCACGTATCCGGTATGCGCGACGCGCCCTGCCTCGTCAAAGGTCAAGTAGTCCTCGTCAACGAGAATGGCTACATTTGTGCCTTGTGGCGCGGCCACCGCCGATGCGGCCTGATACAGCGCCTTGGGATCGACGGAAAAATGTGCCGCCTTCAAGGGTTCAACGGATTGCTGAGCGCGGCAAAGCCGTATAGAAGGCAGGAGGCATACGGCGCAGAAAAGCAGCACAAGATGGGAGCGGAAGGAAGATGAAGGCAAGTCGTCACCTGACCTATCGAGATGCAAACCATGTTAGACGGCGACGGCGGCTTATGCAAGCAAGCGAGAGCAGCTTGGTTAACAGAACCGTCATACCAAAGTTGCCGCTCGGGGTTTATCATCAGAAGTGTACGGGTGAGCGAGGTCGAAGCCATCAATCAGCAACTGACAGGGTGCGCACGCCCGCTCGTGAGCCGTCTCGACTGATTTACCCCTCTCAAAAGAAAGTGTTTATGGAACGGAAAACCATGCGAGCAAAGACCGCCGTAGTGTTGGGCGCCCAGTGGGGCGACGAAGGCAAGGGCAAAATTGTGGACGTTCTCAGCGAGCGCTTCAACGCCGTGGCTCGCTATGCGGGCGGACACAACGCCGGACACACGGTCATCATCGGCGATCAGAAGTTCGTGCTGCAACTGGTTCCCTGCGGCGTACTTCGCCCCGCCTGCAAAAACGTGATCGGCAATGGCGTTGTCATCGACCCTATCTTTTTTCTCAAGGAAGTGGACAAGGTGCGCGGTTTTGGCGTCGATTTAGACGGGCGGCTTTTTGTCTCCAACCGTGCCCACGTGATTCTGCCCTACCATCGCATGATCGAGCTGGCCGCCGAGAGCGCGCCAGGGCGCAAGAAGATCGGCACCACGCTGAAAGGCATTGGGCCGGCATACGAAGAGAAGATGGCGCGCAGCGGTCTGCGCGTGGTGGACCTGCTCAGGCCCGATCTCTTGAAGACGCACATCGAAGCAGCTTGCGCGGAAAAGAACGCAATCGTCAAGGCGCTCTTCGGAACCGCGCCGCTCGACCCCGCCAAGATGTACGACGAATATGCAGCAGCAGCCGAACTGGTGCGGCCTTTTGTCGCCGATACCGGACGCCTGCTCAACAAGATCATCACCGAGGGCGGCTGCGTGATGTTCGAGGGCGCGCAGGGAACGATGCTCGACATCGACCACGGAACCTA
>CAYOYX010000110.1:0-10203 GCA_964408275.1 uncultured Occallatibacter sp. | reverse complement strand
TGACCGTCGATGCCGACAACAAGGACGACGTGGCGAAGGCCGAGGCATTCATGGAGGCCGAGGACTTTGACAGCTTGGACGAATGGGTTCACGAGGAAGTGATCGAAGCCCTGAAAACCTACAGCGTGGAACAGCAAACGCTTGAGTTGTCGGCTCTTCCCGCTCCAGCGCCAACAGCAAACGAGAGGGCATTAAGCCGCCGCGAACTGGCCAGCGTACTCCACGGCTTGCGCCTCATGCAAGAGCAATGGGAACCGCAGATGCACGGCTGCACTTCCATCGGCCTCCACGACCCTCTGGAATTGAGCGAACCCAACTCCTGCGACCACTTCTGCGACGAGGAGGACTCTCCACTCGGCCCCAACGAGATCGACGAGCTTTGCGAACGGCTCAACATGGAGTTCTGCAACTAACCGGCTCCACAACAGGGCGAGATAGCGAATGGCTCCCATCTACCGACACGGGCCAGCTACTCGCCCGAGGCCGGCATGGATGATTCCTTTGCGCACCGCAGCGCGTGTTGCATGATCCGTTCAGTAGCATCCTCCCCAATCAGCGCGTTGACGAATAGGCAGAATTGAATCGCTCTCAAGGACAGCGGTTCCACCACTTTCTTGAGATCCTCTTCCGACAGAGTGCGGACATCGGCAATCACGTTTTCCGTGCCAAGATCGCAGAAAGCCCATTTCAACGCAGAGACCACTCGCCAGACATATCTCTCTTCGAGCGACAGCGCGGTCAACGCGGCCAGATGCGGCTCGGCGTCCTGCCCTCCGGTCTGCGCCTTCAAGAGAGCAAGATAAGGCCTCATTGTTTCAGAACGAACAAGGTCCTCGGCGCCTTCTTCGGAATGAATCTCGCTGATGGGGAGATTGCTGATCCATTTTTCCTCTTCCGCCATACTTCCTCCAATTTGAAAATGCCTCTCCGGGTCCGGGCGATAGCTGAGGCTGTTCGGGGACACTCCAAGACTACCCTACGCAGCGGCGTACATTCCCAGGAGAAAGGTGCGTTTTCCCCAAGGTGCCACGGTCGGCCAGAGGCTCTACCAGTGCAGGTGCGTTGCAACGCACATTGCCCACGCGCTGGCTCACCGGCCAGGCAAGCATTTCTTCGGCGCTTGCTGATACCGATCTGTGAAGGCTCGGCTTCCGTCGAACTGAACGCAAATGGGATTGCCGCACAGACTAGGCCATAAGTGAAATGAGGCTAACTAGGTTCTCAGGCAAACACATTTTTGGCGGGACTAAGCTGCACTACTCAGAAGGGAGACTTCGCGCGTTTCTAAGGGATTGAATGCGGACGTTGTCCCACAAGATGACGCGACTACCTGAGCGAGTAATCGCACGGACATCACCGTCTTGTGAAACAACAAATCCAACGCTGTTAGGGTTGGAAGCGCAATAACGAAGCATCGAGCGGTGTCGCGTGCCATATTGGTTTATGTCAAGCTTTTTGGTTCTTGTGGCCTGAGAATTCTGCGCTGTAAAAATGTGGCTAGGCTCATCTCTGACCGTAATTTCAACTCCGAATGCTTTCAGTCGCAATGCAAAATCAAGCCAAATCAGTCCATCAACGCGTGACAAGGATGCCAAGAAACGTACACAGCCGGTGATTTCGTCGTTTGTATCTCTCAATTCATCACCGCTGACGGTCTCGTCCAAGTAGAGATCTGATGGGATTGCGTAGGCTTTTGTGTCAAGGTACTTTGCGTGAATGTCATCTGAGTACGATGTATGCTTGATCGATAGCACACTAGCCCGGTAGAGGGCCTCCTCTAGCCGGTGATACTTGAGTGAGTATTTTGGGTTCAAGCCCACACCATCGTCCGAAATAAGCACTGCACCGCCATGCTGGTACTTGTGGATACCAATGAGGATCCTACAGATAGCTGAGATCCATGTACCTTCGAGACTCTCATCCCAGTGTCCCCTCTCGTCATAGAGATCGACTCCCACTTCCTTGCGCACACATTTCTGAAAAGCCTTGATTGACGGCATCAATTTCGAATGCACTGGCCCGGACTGGAATACTCTTTGTTGCCCTTTCACAAGAGTGGCTTGCTTCAGGCTACCGAGTAAAAGGTAGGTTCTGTACACACCAAGTTCGCCAGCTCCTTGGATCACGGCTTGAAACATTCCAGGCATTTCCGATCCGCTCGATGCCTCTTTCATAACGAATGCGCTGTAATGAACACTCTGGTCGATGAGTCCCCATATCCGCAACTTTCCTTTGGAATTCGCGTCCACTGCCAGGGTCGAACCCCAGGGATCAACCGCAGTCGAGAGCTTTACTAGATTGCGCACGTTTAGTGGTAGATCAGTAGCAAGGGGGAAGAATTGCCACCGATCAGCGACTACTCGACCGGGTGGATCTGGGTCCGGCCGTTTGCGGGCAATGAAGGCGACACGACAAGAAATAGGCTGGGTTTCTTCTCGCTGTAGGCTTGCGAAGTAGAGTGTCTCGAATAGCTTTGTTAGCACTCTCACCGATGGTGGCTGTTGCTTCCGGGCGACCAACTGGGAATGGACGTGGCTGGCGAGATCTTTTGGAAAACTTGCGGCCATGAATTCACCTGCGTTTCTTTGCGTTCCTCAGGGGCGTCTTAGGAATCGTCCGTCGAATTTGTCGTTCACCTTCGTCCTCGCCACGAATGTAGTGGTGGCTGGGAACGCTGATTGGCAGCCTCTTTTCCGGGCTGGCTGTATTTGCTCTCTCGTTGATCGATATCATCTCCACGAAATACAGCATAGCCGCGCGCCCCAGTTGTAGGCTCTCAATAAGATCGGATTTGAAATCGGAGACTTCGCAGTGCTCAATGTGCACTGATTTACGGCTTGGCTTGCAGCCGATATCGTGAAGAACAGTAAACCGATGCGTCGATGCATGACGAAATGCCTTTTTCCGCTGCAACGCCCCTCCTTCACCAACGTCCAAGGATATTTCCGCCAGGGCAATCAATGCCGCATTACCTTTGTCGATGTGTGGCCGCAGCGATGGGTGCCATGCAAGGGGCTGTCCCTTTTGGGAATCGGCAAACCATCTATTCGTGAAGTAAACAGCTCTTGCAGGACCGGGCATCGCAAAGTATTCAGTGGTCGCGACAGCGATCTTGTCAAGCACGTCGATGCAGGCACGCTGAGCCAAAGAGAGCATAGAGGGCGCAACGCCATAGACGGCATAATCCAGCGTATCGGAGTACAAGCCGCTCTCCGGAAATGTGCTAGAGAGCGCTTGGTATGCAAGATACCGAGCCGCAAGAAAATCAGATTTCATTACATTGAGCATGGCAAATAGTGCTGGTACGCCAGGATCTGTCCCGGCTGGTTCCGTTATCGAGGCAAAGCGGAGAGAATCCCACCGCTTTAATGAGCAATCCTGCCCGTCGATAGTTGGGGACAACGCAAGCCTATTAGCGGCGACAAATCTTTCATACTCACTTGCCCTGCTAAGATCGGGCGGGGCACCGCCTTCGAGGCGCTTTTGCATAAGCTGCGATAGTTGCTGCTGTGCCCGTGCTCCAGCTAGCTCCGCGATTCTTTCTGGATGCAGTTTTGCTGCTTCCAGATGCCGTGCTGCCACGGATTGCAGGACTTTTCTATCGCCGATGCCGCGCGCGATGCACTGAAGAAGGACCTTCGCAGCACCTGTCGAGGCCATTGCATTGGAAGCATCATGCGCTAATGCACGAGCGTAAGCATCGTACGCCTCTGCCCAACGATGAGCCTTCCACAAAGCATTACCGAGATTCGTCAGTGCGACGGAGACAATCGGATGGTTATGATTCGACGATATCGCTCGCTGGAATTGACTCCTGCCTTCGCGACGGGTTGCCGCCGTAGTGAGATACCAATCTACGCCGGTATATGGCTCCAGATCTGCAAGAGCCACGAGTCCGTTGCCGAGATTGTAGTGGGAGTCTGGTTGTTTTGGATTCGCCGACGCTAATGCTCTGAATAGGGCAATCCCTTCTTCAACGGCCTGTTTATCCTTGGCGCAAGAACCGGCGTCAACCAAAATGCCAGCTTTGAGGCCAGTGTACAGAACACCGCCCACTGGCGTATCCGAAGAAAGCGCACGGGCTTCCTTGAGCGCTTTTGCAGGGTCTTCATCTATTAGAGACTGCAATCTATCGCGCTCTTGGCTGAATAGCTCCAATCCTGCTGGTTTGCCTTTCATAACACAGATACTCCGTAGTTTTCTGCCATCGGGCAATTGTTCGGATGCTATGTCCGTAGCGAGCAGCTCGGGATGTAGCCAGGGTCCTGGTACTCGAATAGCTGAATCTCGCCAACCGAGGTTAACTGCTGCCCAAAAAAAACCGCGAGTGCGAACGGACCATAGAAGAAAATCCGGGTCTTGTGAAGATGGTGCTTCTTCAGGAGCTGGCCGAGGTTCTCGCGAACTGCTTGCCCAAAAGCGCAGGCGTCCCCCGCCCCACGGATTGACTGCGCACCTTGGGACGGTGGCGACATGAATGCATATATCCTGGGCGGAATGCCCGTGCTTTCTACATAGTTGATGATCTCCTGGCGGCCGTCCCCCTTGATGTTTAGTCCAAGAACGATGTCTGTACCGTCTCGGCTACCTTCGATTACCTCAACACGGAGATCGTAAGCATTCGTTCCGGGAGTGTCCGATCTCCAATCCTTTTTTGACGGAGGTTGAGGTATCTCAAATGCCCAGCCACCGACTGTAGGGAAAACCGCTCCCAGTGCGATGCCGGTGGACAGGGCGCACTTACCCCGAAACCGAATGAGGCGTTCCTTCCGCTCTGCCGAGAGTTTCTTCTTAAGCGAAAAGAGTGCGGGAATGAGTTCGTTGTTCCACGTTTCGGGTGACGGCACCTTCCGAGTGGGACGGTCAAAATAAGGTGACCAGTCCAACGAGCAATCCGCAGGGGGATCGAAGGATTCGCTCGTCCAGTTCTGTAGCCAGACAGTGATTTTCTTTTCGCCAGCAACGCTTGCTAGGACTGCTGCTCGCAGGAGTTTCTCAATCTCGGCACGCTCAAGGACGACACCTTTGTTTGCTCCAATCGCCCGAACGACCTCGGCAAATGCGGGTTGCACCATAGCGCGAAGCTTATCAGCGTATTCTGGGTGTCTCAACAAACGAGCGATGAAGAGATCGACTGCCCTATCGTCATGATGCAGATCTCCGTGCCCTAAGTCGATGAAAACTTTTGAATGAATGAAATCGATGTAATCGGCCAGTCCTGCCTTCTTCAGCCGTTCGTCAAGTTCCTGCTTTGTTGGGGTCAGGGCGTCTGGCAAATCGTTGTAGAACGGCTCAGCGCCTCGGAACCTGGCCAGTCCTGCCTCAATTGATCGGATTGTCGCGGACAATAATGGACAGGCGAGAATGAAACGCTTGTATGCTTGCGGAAACTCTGAATCTAAGCGACTGAAATGCTCCACGACTGATTTGAATTCGCCTTGGGAGACTTCGTGGTCTTTTACCTGAATGTGAACGCGAAAGGATTTGCCCACCTCTGTGAAGCGTGTGTCGATGTCGCCAGTACCCTCGAAGAGCAGTTGATGAAAGTCCTCTTCTAGGAGCCAAACCGGCAATTGACACGCCGTAAACCGCTTCTGAAAATCGAGACCCTTTTCAGCGTTGAGACCTCCCATTGCCTCTGGTGAAAGCAGAGAGCCGGGATGGGAGCGAGACTCGTCTAGTGGTTTTGGAGATTCAGTCATTCTTCCTCACTGACCAAAATCTGAGCCGAATATCTGCCGCCAGAGCTTCCGGCTCGCAGAATCATCGGAGCTGTTAAGCGCACTGCGCGCGATCACGCTAGCGGACTTGACTTGCACAAGGAAATCGCGAAACTCCTTAGCGGTCCACCGCTTTGCTATGTTGACTGAGGTATATCCCGGATCAGAGATAACGGGGACGAGGTTGGAATTGCGATAGCTGCCGTAATTGCGTTCGAGACCTTCGAGTATGTTCACAATTGCAGTTGCATGCGATGATGGGCTTCCGATGGTGCTGTAAATAAGCGATTCAAGAATGTATGACTTTGGATTGCACGGATCGGTTCCCAATCTGTCGCGCCAGAATTTCATCAATTTCACAACCTGAACAAAATATCCATTGGTCGCTTTGTTCTTGCTGACGCCTGCGGCAATCTGACCCTTTGGATGAGTCTGGACCCACTCACGGGCTTCCCTATCAGGTATCCACAGCGGCCCGTCATCCGACGATACTGGCGTGGCAGGAACGATATCCAGCCACACACCCTTCGCGCCGCTGGCGCCCACTGACCTTCCCTGTCGCTTGGTTTCTTTGTAGTGCTTAGCGAGAATGCCTTGAATCCACGCGAGACAAACCTCGGGCTCCGTGATTCTGTAATCGAGGTCCAAGATGCAAATCACATCAACATCATTGATGTCATTGATGGCTGTACTTCGTGCGTAAGAGCCCGAGAGAAAAGTATCCTTGTGGGCTTCCTTTGACTCCTCGTCGGTTCGTAACTCTTCGCGAACCTTTTCATGTGCGGCCTTTGCTGCCGCTACATCATTTTCACCGGGCTGGAGTGAGGAGAGAAACGCTTTGAATTCGCCTACCAGTTCCACTGTGCATTACTCCTTTGTAGGTAAGGATGGGAGCGCCCCAAGAGAAGCAAAATCGAGACCGTATGATGCGGCTACGGATGAAATGAAGTCGCCGCACACGGGGCAATCTGGATCACGAGCAAGGTCTATCCCGTACCAGCGATTGATGGTCATCTCGTCGCTGCTCTCGCTGAGTGGCGGCCAGTCCGCATATGGTGTGCCGGGTTCGGGCCTATTAAGCCATAGATACCAGGGTGCGGCATAGTCGGCCTTAAGAATGTCGAGGGAGCTTGACGTATCGGCAAGCAATTCCATCAGGGCCAGCTTCGTCAGCATGTTGGCAATCGGAAGAACGTCAAGAGACAAGCCGGGTTCAATGGCAACGGGACGGTCGGAATACGCAATCGCTTCGGCCGCCGATGCCGATGAAATTTCTACGTCGGTGGACTCCTCCGGCATGGCGGCGACAAAACACTCATGACAAGGGGATGCCTTCGGACGCACCCGCAAGACCTGACCGCCGTAGGCGCGTCGGAAAGCGCCGCCGTAAACGGCGACCACGTTTTCCTCGATGCAGAGTCGATTGACCAGAAGCTTGCTGGGCCTGCCATCCGTGCCGCAGATCACAACGTCGGCTTCAGCAATCATGAGCCTGATAGTTTCAAGATTCTCGGCGGTGACCGCAACTGGATGAATCGATACACGGGCATCGGGGTTTTTTTCTAAAATCAAGTCGCGTACGACCTTCACCTTGAGCCGGCCAACCTGCGAAATACCTCCTGGGTGACGAACGACATTACCGACTGTAAGCGTATCCGGATCGATCAGATCGAAGCGCCCCACACCGCATTTTGCCAACTCAATCGCAACGTGCGCACCGCCGGTCCCGACACCAACGCAGACAACGGACTTATCAGCGAGAACTGTGGTCTCAAGGATGCTAGCGCGGCGTTTGGCAAGCGCCGGTTGTACATCGGCAAATACCACGGAAACGGGGTCTGCGCCTTCGCAGACCCTCGCGCGATACGCGGAGCCGTCGGGCGCGGTGAAGACTGCCAGATCGGAATCGTCTGGTTTTGCAGGGTCGAGAACTAGGAACAATAGCGTTCTCGTTGCAGACGACGCTTTATCAGGTGTTGATAGAGTTCCGTCTACAAGAGACGTAGCGGGCAGCGGCCCGAGCTCCTGTTGGGTGAATGCTTCGCCGTCGTCCCAGGAGCTGAATCGGACGGTAATCGTGCCATCTCGGGCGAATTTCTCCCACTGCTCCCGCAGCCATCGGCTCGACAACGTGGCGACGGCAAACATATCTGCGTCGTCCGCGGTGATGTTAAGAGCTCTCGGAGACTGCGTGCCCTCGGTTACGGCGACGATAGTGCGTTTCGTCTTGTCATAGACCAGCTTGGAGCGACCTGGCCTACGTTCGGCAATGGCCTTCATTGCCTCGCGGATCATCTGCTGTTGCTGCGGATCAGTTGTCATATTCTTTCTTTCATAGTCGAAACGAACTCAGCCAGTGGACGGCCTGTTGCCAGATGCTGTTCGTACGCCTCGATCCAGAGAAGGCCTTTGAGAAAAACCTTGTGCAGCAGGATACCCGAGTGCCATCGATCATCCCGCCAGTGACAGATCTGAACCTGACCCGACGACGACGGTGCCAGAGTGTGCATGTCGTGCGAGGTTCCCAGTGCAGAAACAAGATATCCAGCCGCCGTATAGAGCGGAAGTGGATATGTTAGGTACATGGGCGGACGCTGCTGCGGGAAACCGCTGGGGATGGGAATCGCAAGCGTGTAGAGCTTTCCCGAACTCGATGAAGTGGTGCCTGACGCTTCGTAGGTATCGCTGGATTGATACCAGTACACCGAAAATTGCGTGAAGTCTTCTTTATGGAGAACTTCGTTCTCCAGGCACAGACGCTTGCGCTGATCATTCATCCACATTGCTATGCAGTACCCTTTTCCTTTGCTTGCGCGGAACGAAAAACTGCGACGATGCCCTCGGTATCCGCAGCCACCAGGCCCACAGGCGCATCATACGTCTCCGTTGTTCCATCGCTGCGGTTTAATCGATGGACTTCCAGTACACTCATGGGCCACGTGGCCCCGAGTGCGAAACCCAGGTAGTGGGTACGATGGAGCTTCGCTACCAACACGTAGCCGAAACCAGTGGAATGCAACTCAACCTGACTTCCACTTGCTTGTTTCAGCGCATCGGATAGGTGAGAGAGTATTTTCTCCCGCGTTACCAAGTCCACATCGGATGTCGCCTCTAGTATCGGCGGAGCTGTGTCTGCCCCGATCCGGATGCGGTGCAACGAAACCTTTTCCCATGCAAATAACTCCTGCTCCGGCAGTACACGTCTCGCCAAAAGTGCCTGTCGTATCGGACTCAGACCTGGCAGCACTCTAACGCGCAGCGGAAAAGGTCCACTGTCCTCGCTCGAAAAGTCATAGAGCCAGGGATGAATCCTGATGGAGGGCTCGTTACGGGTGTCCTCCAGAGTAACAATGAACTCCGCCATTCCAAGGAACTCGTTGCGACCGGCAATACTGTGAATACGTTTTTGGTCTCCGCCGCTCGGAGAAGATAGCCCCAGGCGGTGGTGAGAGTGCCAGTCGCCAAAATAGCGGAGTGCCCAGTCCGACGCGAGGGTTTCGCTGAGTTGCCGGAGATATTCCACATCCAAACGAAAGTGCGCGTTGTTGCGCTGTGCGTTCGGCCCAGCCTTCGTGGCGAGAAGAATTGTGGGAATGTCATTCCACCGACCGAACAGATCGCCTCCGGTCTCGATAGACCAAGCTGAGGCTTCCGCAGCTATTGCACGTATTTCTGATTCCCAAGTCACCAGAAATCCCCGCGGAATTCTGGGCGGTGACCGACGGTTGAGAAATCGCGTGAGGCGTTGGATCAGCATATCGGACTCGGGCGATACACGGAGTGAACGGAGGAGAGTACTAAGCAGCGGGCGTTCTTCGATCCACTCCCGTAGGTCTGGCGATAGACGATCATCTGCTGCCTCCAGTTCTTCAGGAGAAATCCCAAGGACCGAGGATATGCGAGCTCTAAGGTCCGCACTCGGAAGCCGACGCTCGGCCTCGATGTCGGCAACGTAGGCTGGCGTTACGCCGATACTCTCAGCCAATCGGCGCAGCGACCATTTTCGGGCTTGACGCTTGTTCTTTATCAGCTCTCCGAGCTCGGCCATGCCTCCAATTATGACAACGTAAGCATACGGTGTCAACTTCTTGACATAAAATGTTCATTTACAGTGCCTTAACTGCGACTATAGCTCACAGGATTCTGCGATGGAAGACGACTCAGTTTCCCGGCAAGGGCCAAGTTGAGGTAGAGGAGAAGCGAATGTCTTCTTTTCCACATCCAGCGACATTCGGGACCAGTCGCTCTCTGTCATTTATGACGAGAATCGGGGAATGGCTGCATATTTATTATATCAGAGATGTATTATACTGGCCTGTACCCTCACTTTCGCGAGGTGGAAATGCCACAAGTTCGGCCAATTCAGCAGTCCCTGTTCCCGGAGCTGTCCGGCACCTTCCGGGAATCCGAATCCACCGCTACACTAAGCCAGGAGGCACGACATGACTCCCAACGACGCATCCAGCACCATCCCCTGCGACCC
>CAYOYX010000109.1:0-10261 GCA_964408275.1 uncultured Occallatibacter sp. | reverse complement strand
AATGATCCACTTGGCTTTCCTCAGATTACTGCTCAGGAGATCGTAAACAGGTTCTGAAACGCACGGAGGATCTGGACCGTTCGCTCTGCGGCGGGCGCGCCGAGAGTGATTGCTGCTGTGCCGGCAAGCCCGCCCAGATTCCAAACCAGAGAGCAAGCCGCAAACAGAATGTTGGCCGCCGGCGTGCCCGGTAGCCTGGAGGCTCGCCAGGTGAGCGCCAGAAGAAGAATGCTTATGACCGTCCCCGCCGCGAAGCCGATCAGGCTTGCGTCGAGATACGGACCGAGCAGAAATTGTCCAACCATAAAAAGCGCGGGTTCGCCTCTCGCGTACCTTCAGCATACAGCCGACTATTCATGTAGATGCAGGAATTACAACAGACGCGGATATTCGCCAATGAGTGCGGTTCGGACCGCTAATTCCGAGGGTGCAGCCAGATTGCCGAGGATCGCCACACGGTTCGGCGAATTCGACCTTGCTGCGGACTGATTCCATCCAAGGCCGCGGCGCTTGAGCCTTCATCCTTCGCGTTCAGCTTCGCTGCTCCGCACCCGCACGATTCGCGTAGTTTTCCCAGCCGCATCGGCCTGACACTCGGTTTGAAAGCCAATCCGGTTCCCCGGAGGATCAATGCGAAACGTGTTCTCACTTTGGATCCTGGCTGCCATGGTGCAGCTGTCTTGCTTCGGTCAGGAATTAACGAAGACTCCCGCATCGCCTTCTACGGCCGACTCCGCCACGTCCAGCCAGAGCGTCACGACTTCAGGCCTGCCGGAAGATCCGAAGCCGTCCGATTCGTCATCGAAAGAGGCTGATCCTGCTGTTACGACGACCACCGGAAGGACAGCAAAACCGGCTGCGTCTAAGGGAAGCCGACTCAGCTATTACATGACGGAGACCTTCCTGAATCCCACCGTGATCTCAGCGCCCGCATTTCGCGCCGGACTGCTCATGGCCAACCCGCCAGGCAAAGCACCAGACGCCTATCCGCGTGAGTGGCGGCAAGGGGCAGAGGCCTTTGGACGCAATTACGGAGATGCGTTTGCCTCACGCGTCAGCGCGCACACGGGACAGTTCCTGGCCGGTGCGATGACCCGCGAGAGCCCGTATTACGCACCATCGGCCAGTCGCAGGTTCTTTGCCCGCAGCGAGCACGCTATTGTATTCACCTTCATCGACAGGTCGAACTCTGGGCGGCCCATGCCTGCTCTTTCTAACTTTATTGGTGCGGGCGCAGGTGGATTCGTCGGCAATGCATATCTGCCCGCCGGGTTCCGCGACGTTACCCACGCTGGTCAACGGGCGACGATCCAGTTTGGATCTTTCGCGGCGGCTAATCTGTTTCGTGAATTTGCGCCCCAGATTCCCCGCCCCCTCCAGATCGCCATCTCTCTGATCGGCCGCTAGACGGCTTCTGATGATGAAGGTATCCTGTGGGGGCTCATGCAAACGAATCCTCCACAAAACTCCACACAGAGTTTCAAGGAGTAGAGACTATGCCTCCCCTGGCCCGGCGCAATCTTTTTCACGACAAAATTCGTCTCGCCGTTACGCTGACCGGCATCACTTTTGCGGTGGTGCTGATGGTGGTTGAACTCGGTCTCTTCCTGGGCTTCACGACGACTACTTCCGGCTTGATCGACCATTCGCAAGCCGATCTGTGGGTCGCCTCACGGCACATTCCCAACATCGAGCAGGGCGCGCCGTTTTCCGAGCGCAAGCTCTATCAGGTTCGAGCCACTCCGGGTGTCGCTTCGGCAGAGAAGTATATCGCGCGCTTTGCCAATTGGAAGTGTCCGGATGGAGGGCATGAGAGCGTGCAGGTGGTCGGCTTCAACATCGACCAGGCAATGGGCGGCCCTTGGAATATCTCGAGCGGCAGCGTAGCTGACTTAAAGACGCCCGACGCGATTCTAGTAGATGAACTCTACTGGAAAAAGCTGGGGATCACGCACCTTGGCGAGGTCTTCGAGATCAACGGTTACCGGGCCCGCGTTGTCGGAACCACGCATGGCATCCGGTCGTTCACAACCTCACCCTACATCTTCACCACCTTCAAGAATGCGCAGAGCTATACCAACTTGCAAGAGAACGAGACTGTCTTCATCCAAGTGCTGGCACTACCGGGCGTAAACCTGCAACAACTGCAACGCGATTTACAGGGCCGATTGCATCACGTGGATGTTCTGACCACAGCCCAGTTTAGCGGCATGACGCGTTTCTACTGGATGTTTACGACCGGCGCGGGCGTGGCCGTGCTGCTGGCGGCACTGCTTGGGCTGGTGGTGGGAATCGTTATCGTTACCCAAACCATCTACGCCACCACGATGGATCATCTGCGCGAGTATGGAACGCTGAAGGCGATCGGCGCGCCTAACAGTTATGTCTATCGCGTGATTTTGCAACAGGCGGGGATGAGCGCGGTGCTGGGCTATGCCATGGGCATCACGGTGAGCTATTTCGTTGTGCATGGAGCGAGGGAGGGCGGGGCGTCGATTTTGCTGCCTTGGCCAATGGCGCTTGTGATCTTTGGACTGACTCTTGTGATGTGCGGTTTTGCGGCGGTCGTATCGATTAACAAAGTAACTCACCTGGACCCGGCGATGGTCTTCAAGGGCTAGAGATCTTCCACATCCGGCGAGGACTGACGATGGAAACTGCAATTCGAGTTCGTGGAGTTACCAAGACGTACGCTGAGGGCACCGCACGGGTGACTGCCCTCGAAGGCGTGAACATGGACCTTTACAGAGGTGAGTTGCTCTTTTTGATGGGGCCTTCCGGCAGCGGCAAGACCACGCTGCTCTCAATCATGGGCTGCATTTTGCGCTCGACCTCGGGAAGCGTCCAGATCGCGGGAAATGAGATCTCGGGGCTGGGTGAACGCGAGCTGCCGGGCGTCAGATTGAACCATATTGGATTCGTCTTTCAGGCCTTCAATCTCTTTCCAACCTTGACCGCGGTGGAAAACGTGGAGGTTGCGCTGGAGTTGAAGGGCATACGCGGAAGCCGCGCTCGCAAAACAGCTCGCGATCTGCTGGCGCAGGTGCATCTGGAGGATAGATGGTCTGCCTTCCCAGCCGATTTGAGCGGTGGACAGAAACAGCGCGTGGCATTGGCCCGCGCGCTGGCGGGCGACCCTGAGATTCTGCTAGCCGATGAGCCCACTGCGGCGCTCGACTCGCACACCGGCCGCTCAGTGCTGGAGTTGATGCGCGGGCTTGCTCACAAACACAATCGGGCGGTCGCCGTGGTCACTCACGACAGCCGCGTCGTCGATCTGGGTGACCGGGTCGTCCGCATCGAAGACGGCGCGGTTTCTTCTGTTGAACAACTGCGCCAGACGCGCCCGGATGTTGCTGCTACGCTTGCCTTATACGAGACCGATCCCCAACCAACTTTTGAGAGGTCGCTATGAATCGCAAACACTTGATCGTTGCTCTGGCCGCCGCGCTGCTTATAGTAGTTGTCACAATGACTGTCTCGGCCTTGCATCGCGATGCCAGGGCCGCAACATCTTCTCCAGCACCCGCGCAGCAGCACTTCGTCGCAGGACCGGGACTCGTCGAGCCGGTCTCGGAAGATATCAAGGTCGGTTCTGAACTGAGCGGAAAGCTGCGCGATGTGCTGGTGGAAGAGGGAGACCGGGTGAGCGCCGGTCAAGTTGTCGCGGTGCTTGAGAACGCAGATCTTCAAGCTCAGATCAAGACAGCTGCCGCGCAAGTAAAACAACGCGAAGCGGAGTTGCGCAAGACGGTCAACGGAGCTCGCGATCAGGAACGGCGCCAGGCCCTGTCATCGGTGGAGGAGAGCTCGGCGGTGCTTGAGAACGCACGTGCAGAGATGGAGCGGCACAAGCAACTCTTCGCCGACGGCATCGTTTCGCGCGAGGAAGAAGAACGCTACCTGCGAGAATACGACGTTGCGAAGGCGCAATACGAAGAGGCAAGGCAACACCATGCGCTGATCGACGACAAGCCTCGCGAAGAGGATATTGCGGCAGCGCAGGCGGCTTTGGAACTAGCAAAGAGCCAGTTGGCCCAGGCTCAGGCCGTTTACGAAAAGACACTGATTCGCTCGCCTATTCAGGGAGTCATATTGAGGAAGCATCACCGCGCCGGCGAGAGCGTGAGCAATTCGTCGACCGTGCCCGACCCCATTGTGACGATTGGCGACAATTCTGTGCTGCGGGTGAGAGTCGATGTGGACGAGACGGAGGTATCGAAGGTGAGAGTGGGTCAGCCGGCTTATGTGACCGCAGATGCCTACGGCAATAGGAGATTCACTGGGCGCGTGATCCGCGTGGGCAATGAGCTTGGGCGCAAAAACATCCGCACCGATGAGCCGATGGAAAAGATGGATACGAAGATTCTTGAAACGCTGGTGCAACTCGATCCGGGGATTCAGTTGCCGGTAGGGCTGCGCGTGGACGCATACATCGAGATGGATCAGGAGATGGCTTCGAACCGGCCATAGCTTGCGCTTCATGCGCCGCCAGTTCGTATGCTGTTTATGATGTTCACGATTGGTATCGACAAGTCGGCAAGCGTGATGTAAATCACGCACTCCAAAACATATGCAATGAGCGTTTCGGGGTACTCATCTCCCAGATTAAAATGTAAGTATAGCTAATTCATGCGCTTACAAGATGAAATGATCGATTTCATGTCTGAATCCAACTTGGGAAGGAATACTTGAGATATACTTGTGCTGTTTCCAAAAGGATGTGCTGTTTTCATAAGGAAGTGTTCTGATGCGCTCTTTTGGCAGCTTCTTGCTTGCGTCGCTTTTCTCTGCCCAGATGATGGTCTGCTATGCCGCGGAACCATCCCGGTCGTTCCACCTTTCTCCTATCGCTTTCGAAGCAAATCGTGGACAGGCGCCGCCCAAATATTCCTTTCTCTTTCATCGGGACGGCCTGCGCGCGATGTTTTTTGCGAACGGCGCCGACCTGGCGCTTTGCGGCACGAGTGGCTGCGACGAAAAACTAGCCTTGACATTTGTGGGTGCCCATTCCATTCCGGAATCAACATCGGCACTGACTGGGCACGCCAATTATTTTCTTGGTAACAACTCGGCCCAGTGGATCAGGAATATTCCTCTCGCCTCGGTGATTGAATACAAGGATCTCTATCCGGGGATTTCGTTGAGCTTTTACGGCAACGGACAAGAACTGGAACACGATTTTCGCATCGCGCCCGGAGCTGATCCGTCGCGCATCGCCCTCCGGTTCGATGGCTCCACTCGGGTTGACCAGGCCAGTGATGGCAGTCTCGAAATTCACACGGCGAATGGCGCTCTGACGCTGAAAAGACCTGAAGCTTACCAGTTGTCCGAGGGAGAGCGCGTTCCTGTGGATGCACGGTTTCTGCAGGCCAGCGACGGCTCCATCCGATTTCGCATAGGCGCGTACGACCGCAGGCGTCCCCTCGTGATTGACCCGATCATCGTTTTTGCATCTTATCTTGGCGGTACGGGAACTGACCTCGCCACAGGCATCACAACGGATGCTAATGGCGATGTTCTGGTCACAGGTTCCACGACCTCAACCGATTTCCCCACAAAGAATGCCCTTCAGTCGTCTTTTGGGACCAACGCCCAGACCGTATTTGTAACGAAGTTCGATCCGACCGGACAGACGCTCATCTACTCCACCTATCTGGGCGGATCCAGTCATGACCTTGGCGCTACCGGCGGAGCCATCGCAGTGGATGCGAACGGCAACGCTATCGTCGCAGGACTTACCTCTTCAGTCAATTTTCCCGTAGCGGGAGCTGGCACCCTACTCTCATGTAAAACGGATTACAATTGTTTTTTCTCGCATCGCTCTCTCCTGATGGTTCCAAGTTGAATTACTCAGGAACGGTGGGCGGTGAACAAGGATCTTACGCATTTGGTACCGGAACCTATCTCGCCGTAGATGCCACCGGCGATGCCTACCTTGCAGGCACAACGGACGATAGTAATTTTCAGATCACGGCCGGTACTCTCGCGACTTCAGTGACGGGCTACCCATATAACGAGACCTTTGTCATGAAAGTGGATCCAACCGGGAAGCTCCTCTATTCAACGGTCATCCCGGGGAACGACACAAATTCGACCGACCGTCTTCAGCCGTTTACGAACGATTTCATACCCACGGGGATCGCTGTAGATACCTTGGGCGACGTGACGATTGCAGGCACGTCCGGCCTGGGCCTGCCCACAACCGCAGGCGTAGTAGGTCCGCAGTTTCCCAATGCTTATGTGAATGTCGAGAACCCGAGTGCGGGTTTTGTGCTGCAAATCAATTCATCTGCGTCTGCAATCAACTTTGCCACCTATCTTCCAGGAACAGACTTAAATGGCGGACTGGCCGTCGGTGCGACAGGCAACCTCTATCTGGCCGGCGGGACTGGAGAAACCAACCTGCCAGTCAGCGCCAATGCCTATCAGAAAACCATCACTCCTAATTCGGAAGGTCAATACGCAGCTGGGTATATCCTGGAGCTCAATCCGCAGGCAACCAGCGTTGTGGCTGCTACTTATGTGGGAGCGAATTCAGTTTCGCCATACGGGTTTTTAGGTATTGCTCTCGACAGCCAGAACAATATTTTTGTAGGTGGTCATGTGGATTCGCAAGGCTTTCCCATGCAGAATCCATTTGTTACGGAATATGAGTATACGGAATACATTGCAGATTTGATCCTGGCCGAGATCAGCCCCGATCTCAGCACGCTCGAGTTTGGAAGTTATCTTAATGCTACAAACGGCGTTTACGCGGGATCGGATTTTGCGGGACTCGCGATCGACACCTCGAACAATCTAGTCGTTGCCGGGACGACTTTTTCTCCGAATTTTCCCACCACCTCCGGCAGTTACGAGCCGCAGTTGCCTGCGCCTGCCAATCCCAATATTGGTCTCCAGCACAGCTTCGTGGCCAAGTTCAATATGTCTACTCCTGCGCCCGCGGTCTGTTTCAGCACTTTTAGTGTTGCATTCGGCAGGGTGACTGCGAATAGCTCCACAAATCAGACTCTGAACATAACCAACTGCGGCAACGCTTCATTGGACATCTCATCGTTTACATCGTCCGATCCAACGGTAACTGCGAGTGGAAGCTGCGCATCCGTTGCGCCCGGCTCGGTCTGCCCGGTTACGCTCACATTTAATCCCGTGAGCAGCAAAGCTACAAGCGGAACTGTCACGGTGACCTCCAACGCTCAGACCATTCCGCAAACTGTGTCGTTCATCGGCCAGGGAATTGCCCCCGAAATCGTCGTCCAGACCAATCCACTGTCGTTCGGTCACGTATTGGTTGGCGCGCCTGCGGTCGATGGCGTGTTGCTGATCTACAACGGCGGACAGGCTGCACTCTCGGTGAGTTCTGTGACGGTAAGCGGCGCCGGCTACTCCCGCGTCAGCAACGGCTGCACGCAGCCGCTTCCAGCCAACAATCCATATTTTCCTTGCTCAATTGAGATTGCTTTTGCACCGGCGAACTCCGGTACCCAGACGGGCTCTGTTGTCATCTCTTCCAACGATCCGGCAACGCCGCAACTCACCGTCGTGCTTACCGGGGTCGGCGACGCCATCTATGCTGTGCCAACCATCGCTTCAATCAGTACGCCGACCGTTCTTATCAATAACGGCGCGGTGAAACTTTCGATCTCTGGCGCGAACTTCTATCCGCAATCTGTCGCGCAACTTAACGGGGTTGCACTCTCCTCGACTTTCCAGAGCAACAGCTCTCTGCAAGCAACAATTCCGGCTTCGTCGCTTACCGCGATTGGCGAGCAGTACCTTACTATAGTGAATCCGTTACCGGGTGGGGGCGTAGGCGCGTCGGTGACGGTCACGCCCTACCAAACATTGGTGATCGAGCCGTCCGCGCTCGCTTCCGTTCCTGCCACCGGAATGATCTTCGCGGCCATTCCTGCCAGCGCCACGTCCAATCCGATTAAAGACGAATACTGTCGAACAGACCTTCCCTTATTCGACTGGTAATTGCTCGACATGCTCGAATGTGGCGGCAACAGATCTGGAAACCATTCCTGGCAATCCCACGGAGGTGCTGCTTGCGCAAGGCTCCTGGCTATCGCTCTATGATGACTCGGGCCTGGTAGACTCTGTTCCAAATCCATATCGCTGCTGCTACGCGGACCCGGATTTTGGCTCCATAGCACTAGCGGGCAATCCACTGACCATCTACGGGCTGCCTTTCAGCGTTGGAGGAGACTACTTCCAGATCGCCGGACTTGCTAGTTCGGGACTAACTTACAGCTACCCAACGGGTAACACCGGCGGGCTGAATAACTCGACGGGAGCCACGGTCATTTCGGACGGGACATTGCTGTATACCAGCGCCGGACAGGTGTGGAATCCCGCGACACATACGCAAGTGGGCACCTTCCCTGTGCAGATTGGAAATGTGACTTCTTCTGAGATTGGCCTGGCCTTGGATTCGAAGTTGGGAGAAATCTATACCGTGGGACAGCAGCCCATTGGCGGCTCGATCGGTGTAGTCGTATCTGCCTACGGGCTGAAGTCCTACGCCCTAACCGGTTCCCTTGCATTTCCTCAATTCTACTGGCCAACCGAAAACAACTTGGTGCGTTGGGGCACAAACGGATTGGCTTTTATTGCACCTGGCGTTGGGTTGACAGACCAGGAAGTCTACATTCTCCGCTCCAGCGTTGTGTCTTCTCAATCCGGTAATCCCACTCCCACGCTTGCGTCGATTTCGCCTGCCTCCGCCAATGCAAGCGGTCCCGCATTCACGCTCACCGTCAACGGGTCGGGCTTCCTATCCGGCTCGGTGATTGAATGGAACCAGGCGCCGCTCACGACCACTTACGTCAACAGCCAACAATTGACTGCCACAGTACCGGCATCCGACCTTGCCGCTCCCGGTACGGCACAGGTAGCCGTCTTCAACCCCGTACCGGGAGGCGGCAGTTCAGAAGCCGCAGTATTCACCATCAACGCGCCGCCTTCGAACCCGGTGCCCGGCCTGACCTCTCTCTCGCCCGCCTTCACTAGTGCGGGTGCAGCGGCCTTCACGCTGACAGTCAACGGCTCGGGTTTCATATCCGGCTCAACTGTGTATTGGGGATCGACGGCTCTCAGTACCCAGTTCGTAAGCGCAAACCAGCTTACGGCCCAAGTTCAGGCCGCCCAGATTGTATCTGCTGGAATCGCCACTCTTACTGTCGAAACCCCGGCGCCCGGCGGCGGAACCTCGAACACCTTGCAATTTGAGGTCGACTCGTCCGGCTCTGGCTCGGGTCCGGCATTCGGCACAACCTCAGTATCAATCGCGTCAGGCGCCACGGCGAGCTATCCTATCACGCTGCCATCCTCGGCAACAAATGTTTCCGTTACCTGTCTCAATCTTCCCAGGGGCGCCACGTGCAGTTATCTATCCGCGACCAGCACATTGACAGTTACCACATCCTCATCCACCCCCGCTGGTACTTATGTGATTACTGCCGTCTTCACCGAAACTCTTCCTGGAGCAGCAACAGCACTGCTCCTGTTACCCATCCTTCTGAGGCCGCGCACGAAAGGCAGACGCAACTTAAGATACGCTCGCGTCTGGTTCTTGGCGTGCGCAGGAATCCTTATTTTTGTCGCCTTGGCGGGGAACGGTTGTGGCGGAGGAAATGGAGGCGCAGGGTCAACGACGGCAACCACTCACCAGGTGACTAGATCTGGATCGGTTACGCTTTCAGTCCAATAAAGTGCACCGATCTACGGCGATTTTCGAATTGGCGAGTTTCGCCGCTCGGTGTTCACAACTACATTGCTACCGAAAAGTCACCCAGACTCGGCGGGGTCTGCTGAAATCCCGCCGAGTCTGGCTCCAAACCGATTCTATCGTTGACCGCATTGCGAAACCGTTGTTTGCAGCCCAGGTAACCGCCCTCTCGCCAGTCGAGAAAGTACGCCCCTCCCCTTCCATGAGGCAGGCTCCTCGTCTATGATGATGAGACGAGGGTCAGGCTTGTTCCCATCCCACTGAACCGGATAGAATTGCCACTTACCGTTTTCTGCTTTGCGTTTCTGCGTGAGGTTAATTCGATGGCTTTTGGTGTCCATGGTGTCCATGTCGATTTGCAGTCGCTTTCCGAAGTGTGCTCATCACATCAAATTCGATTTCCGTATAACACTTTGGACACCAAAATGGACACCATGAAGGAGTATTTCACTTAAACTATTGATTCTAAATAGCGGGAGTAGTTCAGTGGTAGAACGTCAGCTTCCCAAGCTGAATGTCGCCGGT
>CAYOYX010000108.1:0-10279 GCA_964408275.1 uncultured Occallatibacter sp. | reverse complement strand
TCGAGGTGCGGCTCTGGGGCAGCTACCTGGGCGAGGTGCTGCGGCGGCGCTATGCGGGCACATGGGAGATGACGCAGTATCCCGGCGGCGTAGTGGCGGTTCCTGCAATCGAGGTGCGCGCCTCCAGGCTCTTTCCGTTGTTGAAGGTCTATCGCCGGCTGACCGTGGGCGAAGAAGAAGACCTTCGCACCTTTTACGCGATGGTGACCGAGAGGCTGGGCAAGCCGGCGCAAGTGAATTAACAGTAGACAGTTCTCAGTTGTCAGTTCTCAGTTAAAAGCCGGACGACTGATGCCTGTTCACTTATGTGCGACAATAATTGATGAGAATACGCGGCGCAAGAAAACGCTATGCTTGCTTCTGGAGGATTGAATCATGGGCGATCTATTTCAGCCGACTCACCTGCTGATCATCGCGATTATTTTGCTGGTATTATTCGGCGGCAAGAAGCTGCCGGAGCTGGGC
This sequence comes from uncultured Occallatibacter sp., assembly GCA_964408275.1. Taxonomy (GTDB): domain Bacteria; phylum Acidobacteriota; class Terriglobia; order Terriglobales; family Acidobacteriaceae; genus Telmatobacter. The sequence continues at coordinate 9,814 of CAYOYX010000108.1, read as the reverse complement.
AAGGGATTGGGTGAAGGCTTGAAGGGCTTCAAGGAAGGCCTCAAGGGCGTGACTGAGCCTGCCGCGCCAACCGCGCAACAGACCGCTGCCTCCGCGCCGGCCTCCGCCACGACGCCGACCGCGTCCAATATGGAATATGTTACGTGCAGCCGCTGCGGAGGAAAGTTCGAGAATCCGCTGGGATTCAAGGTAGCGGATTATGTTTGCCGCGCTTGTCAGGCGCGCTCATAATATATTGATTTAACAAAAAGGCCTGTGCTTGCCCGCAGGCCTTTTGTATTCCTTGCTTCGTACAACTTCCTTACTTCGTATCCTTGCCTGACGGGTAGTAGCCCTGCTTGGCTACGACATCAACCTGCTTGGCAGGCAGATCGACACGCACATCGATCTTGCGGAATTTGCCGTCGATCACTGGCTGATGCGTGTAGTAGACCAGGGTGTACTGGTTGCGCGCTTCCTCGGCGATCTTGGCGTAGCTCTTTTCGATGCCGTCCGTGCCGCGCTCGAAGTCCGGCTCGCCGCCGGTGGCGAGGATGTACTTCGCCAGCAGGTTGTCGTACATGGTGCCGGGCAGGTGAAGATGGCTTATATAGCCCTCGCCCCAGCGCGCCGAATCGCCGACCAGTGTACCGTAGACGGCGATCTTGTTGGTCAGCACGTACTTTCTCACTTCGTCGAATTTGGCCTTGCTGCCGTACTCCTTGCCGTCACTGACGACGTAGATGATGCGGCGGCGTCCCTGGGGGCGCGTCGAGAGTTCCTTAGCGGCGGCGAGGATGGCGTCGTTAAGTGTGTGCGGCTCCTTGGGAATGTTCGTCCACATCCCGTTGCCGGTCGAGCCGCCAGCCTGCACATTGGGATCGACGCAGTTGCCGTTCTGGGTAATGCTGCAACTGGAAGATAAAGGCCCGCCATTGATGGGCACCAGCATATCTCTGCCGGTGGCTTTGGCGATGGAGAGCACTGCGGGCAGACGAGTACTCTGCGCGCCGGTGAATCCCGTCCACTCACGCGCGCCGTTGTTGTAAGAGAAGACAGCGACTTCGTCGTACGGCGTGAGCGCGCCCTGGATTGCGCCCAGCGAGTTGTTCACCTTGGCCATCACGTCGGAGGTCAGGCTCTGATCGATGACAAATGCGACGGAAAGCGGAAAGGAATCCGTGGTGAAAAAGGAGATCGGTTCGCGCGTGTCGTTCTCGTAGACCTTGAAGTCGCGATAGGTGAGGCCCGCCACGAGCTTGCCCTTCGAATCCTTGACGGTGACAGGAACTTCGACGGCAGTCACATTCATGCGGATGACATTGGTCAATTTATCGACGCCCTCGCCGGCGGCGGGCTGCTCGGGCGGCGTGGCCTGGATCAGATCATTGCCCTGAACGGGCGGGCGAGTGGCCGGAGCCGGGTTGTCGGATTCTTGCTGATCCGATGGATTGGAGGAGGAATTGGGCGAGAGTGACTCGTCCCCAGCCCCTTTGCCGGGAGTAATGGGGCCGTCCACGGAGGACAGTGGCGGCGGAGCCTGCGGGGCCGGAGCGTCTGGCACCGCAGCTTGCTGCTGTTGAGACAAAGCATTCCAACTCAGGCTAGAACCGAGGAGCGCAACCAGCGCTATTGCCGTAAGAGCTTGCTTCACAGGTATTTATTCCTCCCAGAACCGTTGCCGGCAGAAAGCAAACAGCCGACAGGCGACCACCAACCCAAGATACAGGCTGCAATCGTCAGAGTATCAGACGCGCCGGGAGCCGCGCTGGTTACCTCGGGAAGGGAATCTCTTGTTGGACGCGTTCGATAACGGAGCGCCAGTCGCCGAGCTTCGGCTGGCGGAAGATGCGCAAAGTGGGATACCAAGGGCTGTCCGAGCGCTTTTCCTGCCAGCGCCAATCGGCGGCGAAGGGCGCGAGAAGGCAGACTGGGAGGCCAAGCGCGCCGGCCAGATGCGCCGTTGAATTATCGATGGTGATGATTTGATCCATAGCGGCTATCTGCGCGGCAAAGCGGTCCATGTCGGCGAATTGGTCAACCGAGCGGTCAATAAGCAGCGGTGCATTGGCTGCGGCAGCCTGCGCCTCCAGATCGTCGAAGTCGCCATACTGCAGGCTGATCCAGCGGATGCCGGAGAGCGCAAAGAGTGGAGCAAATTGGTCGAGAGCAATGGAACGCTTGCGGCCTGTCTTTTGATTTCTTGTAAGCCACGCAAGGCCTATGAGTTTTCGGCCGTCAGAGTAACTGGCGCAAAATCGCTCGCGCTGTGCCGGATCGGCTTTGAGATAAGGCGAAGTCGTGGCGGCAAAGGCAGCCTCGGTCGTGCGAAAGAATCCGGGCAGGCTGCCTGTGGGCAGGTGAGCGGCGATCACCATTTTTTCAGTCTCGACGGGTCCGCAGCCAGTGATCACCTTAACTTCTGGAAAGGAGCGCGCAAAGAGCGGCTTGAGCCGCGCGTCGCAGTCGAGCGTAATGCGGTTGCCGGTGCGGATAGCGTCAGGAAGAAGCCCCGCGAATTGGATTTCGTCGCCTACTCCCTGCTCGCCCCACAGAAGTAGACGGCCCGACTCCAGATTCTCGCCGCGCCAGAGCTGCTGCGGATAGGCTCGCCATGGTGTTTCGTGATCGGGAGATTGCCAGCGGGATTCATAGCCGCGCCAGCCGGCTGCGTAGTCGCCGTTTCGCAATTGGGCCAGCGCCAGACCAAAGCGCGCCTGGGGATAATCGGGCCTGATCTCCAGCGCGCGCGCGATGGACAAGAGCGCCTCATCCAGGCGGCCAAGGTCTTCAAGGACGCAGCCCAAGTTATAGTGGGCATCGGCGTACTCCGGCCTGATCGCGAGCGCGTGCGCGAAGCTGGCCGCGGCAGCTTCCAGTTGATCGAGCGAGTGAAGTGTGTTGCCGAGATTGTAGTGCGCCTCGGGCAGTTGGGGCTTGAGTTGGATGGCGCGCTGATAGCAGGCGGCGGCCTCATTCAGTTTGTCCTGAGCCTGACGCAGATTGCCCTGGTTGTAGCAGGCCTCGGCATAATCGGGCTTGAGAGCCAGTGCGCGCGCGTAGCAGGCCTCGGCTTCGTCGAGCCTCTTCATTGCCAGCAGCGCGTTTGCCAGGTTACCGTGGGCTTCGGCCATCTCCGGCTTGAGAGCCAGTGTTCGCTTGTAGCTGGCGACCGCCTCCTCCAACCGTCCCAGCGCCTGTAGCGTGTTGGCGTGATTGAAGCGGGCCTCGGCGTAATCGGGCTTGAGTGCCAGCGCACGCTCGTGACTGGCTACCGCTTCTGTGAGCTTGCCCTGCGCTTGGAGAATATTGCCCAGATTGATGTGAGCCTCGGCGAGCTGGGGACGCAGGTCGAGCGCTCGCCGGAAACGCGCCTCAGCCAACCCCGGCTTGCCCTGCGCCATAAGAACGACGCCCAAGTTCATCTCCGCCTCAGCCAGCTCCGGTTGAATCTTCAGCGCCCGCTCATACGATTCCGCAGCTTCATCCAGCCGGCCCAAGGCCTGATAGGCGGTGCCGAGGTTGGAGTAAAACGCTGCCGGTCGCTTGTCGGAGGCAATGGCTTTGCGGATCAACTCGACGGCGATCTCGTCGCGGCCCACCTGATGGGCCATCACTCCGAGCAGATGCAGGCTGTCAGCATGATGGGGATTGAGGTCGAGGATTTGCCGGTAGATTCGCTCCGCCTCGGCCAGTTGTCCGCGCTGATGATGCTGAATGGCGCGGGCGCACATTCCCTGAAGGTCCACAGGCGGCGACTGGCTTGGCCGCCGCGGGACGAGGTGAAGGGAATGGCTCATGGTGTCAGTGTAGGTGTGAGAGCGTGCTTAACTAGCGGAATTTTTGCGATCATAAGAGCTTGGTGCTACTTGTATTTCCCGCTCTGGAGGATTCCCATTCTGAAGCGACAAAAAATTCGGATGGAACAGAATACTATTTTAGAAGAAGCCAAGCTGCGACTGGAGAAACAGCCATGACCAAGACGATGAGCATCCGGATGGACCGGAACAATTATGAATTCCTCTCCGCGATGACGATGGAAGAGCAGAGCGATTTATCCAAGACTGTGCGCGATCTGGTGACGCGGGGCAGAATCCTGCTCGCCGTGGAGAAATACAGGAAGGGCGAAGCCTCACTGGGCAAGGCAGCGGAAGTGGCCGGAGTGCCCGTGGGACAGATGATGACGCTGCTTGGGGAATTCGGAGTGCGGAGCAGGATCGACCGGGAAGACTACCGCCAAAGTCTGGCGAACCTCGCAAAAGCTCGGTAAGGCGCTTGGGTCTCCCACCCTTTTTCACAAAGAACGTGAAAAGGATGGGGCACCCTGCTCCGATAGGTGCTATCCTCTTGGCAAGGAAATAAACCAAAATGACTTCGCGTAATTTTTGCTCGTCCTGCGGCGACAGGCTGGAACCCGGAGCAGACTTTTGTGCTAAATGTGGCTCGTCTGTTTCTGAGGGTCGGCAATCCTCCGTTGCGTCGGATGCGATTCCCGTGCATGATCAGGAGCCGAGGCCGGGTGCGACTTCTCAACAATCCGTGCCCGACTCCCCAAGCACATTGTTTGGGGTAAAAATGTCTACTGGCCAAGAAAAGGAAGCAGAATCAGACTCGGCAAAAGATTGGTGGAGGGCGAGCCTCGCAGAGAACTGGGCGGACCCAACGCAACGGCATAAAGTAAAGCGGATGCTAGGGATCTTCGCTCTCATTGGGGTTATATTGATCGCAATATTAACCGTTATACTTATAGTTAATAATAAGGATAAAGCAACATCAACTCAAAGCGCCGGACCTGTAACTACAGATCAGCAGACTAAGCCAAAAGAAACAAACGAGGCACCATCTGCGGCAGAGGCGGCTATGGCATTTGAGAGATATTCAATGCAGGATTATGTCTCGTGTGTTAGTGCTGCTATGACAATTCATGCGGCATGTACAAGTGCAAATGACACTACAACTCCAGGCTGCATAGCAGCAAAGTACCAAGTGTATAATCTTTATCCCAATGCAATGAATTCTCTCATCGCATCCGGAGTTTCTTCAACAACCGAGCGGGATGCATATATGAATAATGAGATGCAAAAACAGCAGATATACAACCAAACGCTAAGTCCCGAAGCACAATTGCAACAGGCTTTGGAGAAAGACAATTCTTGTATTGAAAAACATGGGCATCTCGCTAAATACGTTTCACAGTGATTGGGACTATCCAGATTTAATTGACAATAAGATCCGCAAGAGACAGGAGGAAACTTCGCATATGAAACCGATCATAGAGAATACGCCAGTAAGGTTCAATAAATCCGCGCTGAATGGAGAAGCGGTATTATCAGCCGGTTATTTTGCCTTCTCTTGGAGGATATTCCCAGCGGAAGATGAACGGCGTCGCCAGAATGGTAAATGGTTTAAAATATCCTCTGCAACAGGCACTATCTTTCGGGTACTGCAATTCTCAAGCAATCTTAGGTATGGGGAGAATTGGGATCCGGAGATACTTCTTGATTACTCCGGCTGGATGAAGCTCAATAGTAACTCATCAGATTTAGGCGTTCCTATCAAACTGACGGTCTGGAGGGCTCGGTGGTATCAATTCCCTTGGCTCGCTGTCGCACACCCAGACCCTTCGCAAAGACTCGCCAACTGTGTCGCATTGCTGTCGTTGGCACTTGGCGCGCTCTCGCTGGTATTGACAATTTGGGCGATGCTCCGGTAGTAATCCAAATCAAAGTGCTGGAATCGCCAAGTGATGGCATCTCCAGGTTCCTCGCATTTGGGAACTTGGGAGTCCACGAACATCATGCGCGAAGCGCTAACGCCGGGACGGCAAGTCTCTTGCAGATTATTTCTGACATCCTGTTACACTGAAATCGGTCTCTCCTCTTGGAGGGGCCGGTTCGCACCGAGGCAAAGGGTACCCACCCCCTACCCCCCCTCCTATATTTTCAAAACCTTGCTATTGATTATCTAGTTAATAGCAGCGAGCGGCAACGATTCGCCCCACGCCGCGCAGCAGCGCCTTGATGGGCCATTGGCCTTCGGCGTTGGGGAAGAAGATTTCGCCGGCGCGGCGAGCTTCGGGGCGATAGTACCAACGCTTGACGAGTGCGAGATGGCCTTGGCGAATGGTCGCCGATGGGGCTTGGCTTGTCTCTGCAAGTGCGGCCAATGCGGCTTCCATGCGGGCTTCGAGAATGCCGCGGGCGAGCTTTGTAGGCGCTGGTGACTCGGCTTCAGATGAAGCGGTTTCGGAGGGAGGCGGGGGTTTCAACCCCCGCATGAGATGAGCAGAATCTGCGAGGGCTTCAGCCCCGGAGAAAATCTCCTCCTCCGGTATTGCTTCTATCGCCATCGGATGCGCGAAGAGCGAAGTGGAACCGGACTGCTCATTCTGAATTCTCATGCCCACGGTCGAGAATCCCGCTGGACCGCGGAGCCTGCCGTTTTCATAGAGGAAGACAGCAACCTCGCCGGGAAGAGCCGAGGCTTGCAGGATGACTGCGCGAAGCTGCGAGAGCGGGCGAACCAACTCCGAGGCCAGCGAGCGGACGCCTTCAACGCGAACAACCTGCGCGTGCAGCGCGGAGGCGGCTTCGAATTCGAGCTTCGTCGAGGCTGTGTCGCGCTCGGCGCGCAGCATGACCAGTCGGCTCTCTCCACGCGTGGAGAGGAAGCGCTCGACTGTCGCAGCCTCTTCCGCATAGCGCTCATCGGTGCAGCCCTGGTAGCAGGGCGCGAGGCACATCTTCATCTCGGAGTAAACGCAGCCGGGGTGATCGGGATGGGGCGCGAGTTCTTCAGTGCAGCGGCGCAATAGAAAGAGCTTGAGCATCTCGTCGGCAAAGCGTTCGGCGGCCGCGCGCGATTGAAAAGGGCCGTAAGCCCAATTGGCCTCGCGCTGGCTGGGACGGTTGGTGACGGTGATGCGCGGGTAAGCGTTGTTGCCGAGAAAACGAACAAAGGAGGGCGCGCCGAGATGCATTCGCTCAAGCGATTTGGGGCCGTATATTTTTTCCAGCATTTCAAACTGGAGTAGAAGCGATTCGAACTCTGAGCCAGTGAGCCGCCAGCGAATCTGGCGCACGCGCTCGGCCAGTTGCAAGCGGCGCGGATGTTTTGCCGAGGGCTGCAAGAGGCGTTCGAGGCGCGCTCGAAGATTGGGTGTGCGTCCGATGTACGGCTCGGCGTGAGCCTCTGCGCCCCGCCCCACGGACGAAGACCTGTCCGTGGGGACCCCATCAAAACAGAGCGCAAAGACTGCTGGACTCGTCGGCAGCAGATGGAGCGCGGCCTTGGCGTTGGCCGGATCGAAGGACAGTGATTGTGTCAGCGATTCATTTGCCACTGCTGCTCTCTCCTTTCCGAGCCAATTCAAAACCGTGAGTATTGAAGGGTACGGGCTTTAGCCCGTACATAAACAAAGCAAAATCGAATGGGCTTTAGCCCCTGAGCGAGGTTTCTATTTAAGAATTTCATTCCCTCGGCGGCTAAAGCCAGATTTATGTTTCGCTTTCTATGTACGGGCTGAAGCCCGTACCCTTCATCCAAATCCAACCATCGAAAAACCGCTCACGCTCCCGCAATTGTCATGCCGTCGATGCGCAGCGTGGGCGAGGCGATTGCGCCGCGGAACTCCAGATCGCTGCCGATGGCGGTTACATTCATCAGCATCTCGGCGAGGTTGCCGGCGATGGTGATCTCTTCAACGGCGTGAGTGAGCGCGCCGTTCTCGATCCACAGGCCCGTCGCGCCGCGCGAGTAGTCGCCGGTGACGATGTTGACGCCGAAGCCCATCAGGCTGGTGACGTAGAGTCCGGCGGGAAGCTCGGCGATGATCTGCTCCTGCGTCAGTGTGCCCGGTTCGATGTAGAGGTTGCCGCAGCCGATTCCCGGCGCTCCGGCGAGTCCGCGCGAAGCGTTGTGCGTGGATTTCATGCCCAGCTTGCGCGCGGTGTATGTGTTGAGCAAGTAGCTGCGCAGTACGCCCTTTTCAACGACGACGGTGCGCCGCGAGGGCAGGCCTTCGCCGTCAAAAGGCGAGCTGCCAAAGCCACCCATTCCCGTCGGCAATAGCATGAAGTTGTCGTCGATGAGATTGAGGGTGGACGCGGCGATCTGCTCGCCCAGGCGGCCAGCGAGAAACGACGCGCTGCGCCAGATGGCGTCGCCCGATGCGGCCTCGAAGAGTGAGCCGAGAAGCGTACCGGCCACCTCCGGCGCAAAGACGATGGGAACGCGCTGCGTGGGAACGCGCCGCGCGCCGAGGCGACGCAATGTCCGCCGCGCCGCTTCCTTGCCGATTGCTTCGGGGGATTCGAGGTCGGAGAGACGGCGCGCGCTGGACCACCAGCCGTCGCTCTGCTTGCTGCCGTCCGCGTCCTCGGCCATCGGCGAGGCCGAGACCCCGGCGTAGCTGGAGCGATAACCGCCGATAAAGCCGCGCGAGTTGGCCAGCACCTTGCGTCCGGTGGCCGCCTGAAAGCTGCCGCCGTCCGAGTTGGTGATGCGCGGGTCGGCGGCGAGCGCCGCAGCCTCGGCACGCCGCGCCCACTCGATGCGCTCCGCGCCGGGAAGCGAGTAAACGTCGTCGTGATAGAGATGAAGGTCGCCTGGAAGCGAGCCGAATTCGCCTGTCTCCGCGAGGCCGCTGAAGGGATCTTCTTCAGTGACTTTTGCCAGCGCCAGCGCGCCGTCCACCAGTTGGCGGATTCCGTCAGAAGTGAGGTCGCTGGTACTCGACGAGGCCGAGCGCTTGCCCAGAAAGACGCGCAGGCCGAGGGCGCGCGAACCGGAGTCTTTGAGCGTTTCCACCTGGCCCAGGCGCACATTGACGCTGAACTCATCGCCCTCGCGGACGGCAGCTTCGGCGTCACTGGCGCCGGCCTTCATGGCGAGAGCCACCACGTCGGCGGCGAGGGATTCGAGATCGAGAGGAGTTAATTCGGATTGAACGGCAACTTCGGTCATAACATCAAAGCTATCAAAGTAAGCTTATCGATGGAACCTCGGCCATTCTAGAATAGAAATAAAAGCTCAACAAAACCAATATCTCAGCCTATAGACTCGCCGCCACCGGCAGAATCTCATCCACATCCACCCACTGCGTCGGGTAATTGCCGGTGTAGCAGGCGGTGCAGTAGCCGGTGTGCTCCGGGCCGTCGCAGCAGTTGAGCAGGCCATCCAGCGAGAGGTAGGCCAGCGAATCGGCTTCGATGAAGCGTCGAACCTCGTCGATAGTATTATTGGCGGCGATCAACTCGCGCTTGCTGGGGGTATCGACACCGTAAAAGCACGGCGAAATAGTAGGCGGACAACTGATGCGCAGATGAACTTCCCTTGCGCCCGCGCCGCGCACCATTCGAACAATCTTTCGGCTTGTGGTGCCGCGGATAATCGAGTCGTCGATCAGGACAACTCGCTTGCCTTCCAGCAGATTGCGCACCGGGTTGAGTTTGAGGCGGACACCGAAGTCGCGAACACGCTGCTCCGGCTCAATAAAGGTGCGGCCCACGTAATGATTGCGGATGAGTCCCAGACGAAAGGGAATGCCCGCCTCTTCTGCGTAGCCGAGCGCAGCGGTCACGCCGGAGTCAGGAACGGGAACCACCACATCGGCGGGTACGCCGGACTCGCGGGCGAGCTGGCGGCCCATCTGATCGCGGCTCTCTTGCACCCAGCGGCCAAAGATGCGCGAGTCAGGACGCGCGAAATAAACGTGCTCAAAGATGCAGCTGGATTGCGCCACGCCGGTTGCGTATTGGCGGCTGGTGACGCCGTCTCCGGTGACCATGACCAGCTCGCCGGGGAGCACGTCGCGCTCAAACTCGGCGCGCAGCAG
>CAYOYX010000107.1:0-10291 GCA_964408275.1 uncultured Occallatibacter sp. | reverse complement strand
CCCTTGTATTCCATCATGGCTTCACCCCCGCGTTGATGAGAAACCGGCGAACGGCATCGACCGCGCCTTTCCTGGTTTCAGGCGCTAAATGCCGGCGTCAAGGCTGACTCCGGCGGCGCGCAGGCGCTCGGCTCCGGCTCTTCTCTCGGTGTATTCCTTCAGTTGCGACTGGAGTGATTTGAAATCGAGGCAATAGAGGTCGTGGCCGTCGCGTCTCTTATCTTTCGTGCTCGCGATATTGAAGTTCATTTCAACCAGATGCCGCGTGACAATCGGATTGGCGGAGAGCGCGTAGACATTCACTTCGCCTTTTTCGGCAGGCGCCTTCTCGCAGAGATTCAGAATGCACTCCGTGAGCCGCGCAATTACCTCATACAACGCGGCGCTGTTGGAGGATTTGTCATCGAAGAGCAGACGGGGCACCACCAGGCTTTCGATATAAATATCGCGCACACTTGCTTTCTCGCCGGGCGAGTAGAGGCAGTCGCCGAGAATCTCCCGCTCCAATAACTCGCCGCCGATGAACTCGCGCATGGTGTTAGGCTTCAGCGGGAGAATATCGAGATTGCCGACATTGACGCCGTCGCCTCTCTTGACCACAAAGAACCCATTGGGATTGGCCTTATACCAGTTGAGCATGACTTTTTCTGGGATGACGTCATATCCGCCATAAACCTGAATAGCCAGATTCGCGGCCCACTTGACATCGTTCACAGTGGACGGCGCGAGCGTATAGCGCAGTTCGTTGAGAGGCGTGGGATCGATAAAAGCTTCCGTCCCTGATCGCTTGATGAAGCGGTAATAACAGACAACCGCCGCGACCAAAACATCAAAAATCACAACGGGGATCAGGAGTTTCTGCGCAGTGGCAGGGCGCAGCGCCAGAACGTCCTGAAAGGCGGCGAGAGCCGAGACAATGGCAATGTTCAGTCCGCCGATGGAGAGGACTATCGCCAGTCCTTTCTTTTTGATCCAGACCTCTAACTCTGCCAGGAGATTCATTTGACCTCCATCCGGGGAAACTTTTTATCAAAGTAACATACAGTCTCAGGCGGCGGAAGAATAAATCATGGCTTGCTTGCCTGCGTCTGGTGGAAATTTGCGAAAGTCCGGCCGGATGGCGTCTCCATGCGATACTCAAAAAGTAATTCTGGAGTTGCACCCTTGATCGATTTTGACTTGGCTCACCCCTCGAACACCGTCTCGGTGATCGTGCCCGTCTACAACGGCGCGCGATATATTTCCGAGACGCTGGACAGCATTCTTGGGCAAACGGTTCGCCCTGCCGAGGTGATCGTCGTCAACGACGGCTCGACTGACAACACCGTTTCCGTTGTCGAGAAGTACGGTGATTCTGTCACGCTGATTTCTACGCCGAATTCTGGTGAGTGCGCGGCGCGGAACACCGGCGCGGAGCGGGCAAAGGGGAATTGGATCGCTCTGTGCGACGGGGACGATCTTTGGCTTCCGGTGAAACTCGAGAAACAACTCCGCCTGGCCAACGAGGTTCCCGATATTCACTGCGTCCTGACGGATTATGTCGAGATTACGGATGGCGTGATCGGAGAACGCAGCCACTTTTCCTATGCGCCTGAGGGATTTTGGAGGTCGGCGCAGCATAACGCAGGCATAGTCGTCCGCGAACCAATCACGGGAAAGTTGACAACTTTCCAGCCCGGCATCTCTTCGACGCCGCTTGTAAGGAGAGAGTTTTACCTGTCGGTTGGAGGCTTTGATGTAGACGAAACACCCTGGGCTTCAGATACCAATTTCCACTTTCGCTGCTTGAGCGTAGTGCCTTTCGGTGTGGTTCCCGAAGTGCTGATGCATTACCGCCGTCATCCCGGCGCGATCAGCGCTGATCCTCTCAAACAGTTGCGCAACTCTGTGATCACATGGGAGCATATCATCGCGAAATACCCCCAGGCGCAGCCTTACCGCACTGAGTTGTTGAAGGGCCTGGTGGCGATGCGCAAGGAGATCAAAGATAATGAGCGCTACCAGAGACGGCAGAAGCTGAAGCGGCTGTTGGGATTGGATTAATTACTCGGTTATATCCAGATAGAGCGCGTACTCACCTGATTGATCGACCCGATAACGAAAAGGAGCAAGCGCCGCAGCAACGGCTTGATCGCATTCCGCGCCATGTGTCTCGATGCATATATTGCGCGCTCTAGGGAGCCACTCGGCGGTATTTTGAGAAAACAGTTCCTTCTCGCTTCCTTCGATGTCGATCTTCAGAATATCGATCGTATCATGTGGGCACATTTTCAATAAAGAGGGCATATCCCACGCGGTGACACTGGCAGCCTCGCCGACGCTGGCGGTGCGCACTTGTGTTGCCCATGCGCGGCCATCGCCGAAGATCCCGCGCGAGAGCGCAAGCTGGCCGCAACTATGCCACACGGCTCCTTCGATGATCTTAACCCGATCTCCGTAGGGAGCCAAAGTGCGTTTGCAGATTTCCACATTATCGGGGTCGGGTTCAACGGCCAGAACGAACGCGCGAGGAAAGAGACTCAAGAAAACCGCACTCGTGTAGCCTACGTTCGCGCCGAGATCCACGATCACACGCGGAGATTTATCGGTTTTCGATCGCCAAAAATCCATCTCTCCGCGCAAGAAAATATTTTGAAATAAATCGATGTCGCTGCTATCTCCCATACGGACAAAAACTCTGTGACTGAGCCAAAACGGGCGAATCGCAACCGCACGATGAAGAAGGCCGCGACGATCCGCTGCCAGCGCAATGCTCCATCGCAGGCCGCCTAAGAAACCGAGACGGCGCTGAAATTCCAAATGTGTTTTCCATCGCCTCATCTGAATCCTCAAAACTGACAGGCAGCGCTAGGGCTTGCGATTTTTCTTGCCAGACTTAATTTTGGCAGATTTGGGTTGAGACTCAGGCAGATGGCTGATGGGAATTGGCCCCATGTCGGAGCCGATGCGCTTGGCGCGTGTGTCGTCCATCTCGAAGGTGATTGTCCGCGGAGAAACGGGGCGGGTGATGCCGGTGGCGGCGTCGGTGACCGGGTCCGGTCCGCTGGCGATTTGGAAGCTGAAGACCGGCGCGCTGCCCCCCTTTGCAGGCGTCACGCGCAACGGCAGATAGCCCACAATTGGATGCAGGCGGAAGGCCGTCTCATAGCGATGATGGCGCACGCTCCAGGTGAAGACGCGCACCTGATCGAAGTCAAAGGGCAGGCCGGACTTGGGCGGCGAGAGCACGGTCACATACTGCGGAACCTCATGGCTGGGCGTTGCGGATTCGGGATCGTACACCGAGTTGAAGACGTATGCTCCCACATAGCGCTGATCTTCGGCATAGGAGGCAATCTCATCCGGCACATCGACATCGATGCGTCCGGCGAGCAGCCATCCGGCGCGGCCCTGTTCGTCGCGCACCAGCCACCAGTCCTCGATGACAGGCTCTTCGGGGACCGGCGCAGGAGCCGGTTTATAGGCGGGATTCGAGGCCGGTTTGTGGACAGGCGCGGGAGCTTTTGCCGCCGCTGCCGGCGTCTGCGCGGGCGGTTTGGCGGAAACGGTTGCGCCGGGGAGGGCTTTGCGGACCGAAGCGCGCTCGAGCAGTTGCACTTTGGCGTTCGTAGGCAGCAGATAGAAGCGCTCGGTTTCGCGACCGGGCGTCAGGTGCAGGTAGATTTCGTCGCGCACCACGCCGCTGGCCACCACCGGATCGTTCTTGTGCTGAACACCGAGCTGCTCAAAGGTCTGAAAGGCTTTGGCGTCAATCACCGCCCGTTCTTCAATCCAGCCGATCTCGTTCTTTTCGGTCTTCACGCGGATAAAGCGGCGTCCGCGCTCCAGCACTTCAAGCTGCTGGCCGTTGGTGACCTCGGCGACGCGGTTGGAGACGGCGGCCACGCGGTCATGCAGGTACATCTGCCGCGCGGAGACGTAGACCGTTTCGTGATGCTCATGGCGAAAGCGGCCGCATCCGGAGGAGAGCGCGAGCAGGCAGAGAACAAGCAGGGATGGCGCGAAGGCCTTCATGTGCCGAGCGGAAGAGGCAATTCGATTGGAAGAGAGCGTAAACACAGCCTATCGTGATCACATAGAGAATAGCACCGAAGGGCAAGGAAGAGGGATTCCCTGCCACTACGGCGCTGCGGCGATGGCGACAGCCCCAACAGGATCAGAGCCGGTTGTGCTCGTCCGGTAGGAGGTAAGCGCCCCAGAACTCATCGTATAAGCCTGAAGGTCGGGGCCTCCCGCAGCATCCACTGCAAGCAGGTAACTGCCTGTTGAATCCTCCGCAAGACCTATCTTGCCGCTGGGTCCGGTCGTAACCGTGCCGATTGAAGTCAGCGCGGTGGTTGTGACTGAGAAGCTGGCGATGTTGCCGTCCGTACTGCCGCTTACAGCCCGGTTGGCGACGTAGACGTAATTACCGTCCGCACTGGGCTGGATGGCAGACGGTCCTGTTCCGCCGCTGGAGTACGGGTATCCAGTGCCAGTGAACTCGGTGATTCCAGACTGTCCAATAGTGAAGACGCGCAGCCCGCCGGTTTGGGTTCCGGAGGTGGCTGCCGTTTCGCCGATGTAGACCAATCGGTTGCTGGGATCCACGGCCACGGTGTTGGCAGATCCTGCGGAACTAATCCGGCCCTGATTCGCATAGGCGCCGAATGGGTTGCCACCGCTACGGCTGGGGTTAAAGTTAATCAATTCCGTGCCGCCGCTGCCCAGGGCGACAAAGACATAACAACTGGCGCACGTGCTGGAGTCGCCGGGAGAGATGACCAACTGAATCGGGGTGGCAGCGGGCAGACCAGGAGTGAAAGTCTGCTTACTCGTGCCGGAAACAGGTATTCCAATGCTAGTGCCCGAGCTGTTGACGTTAATAGCGTTGAGTTGGTTCGAGCCAGAGGCGACCTCGACCAGCCAGGAGTTAGTGGAGTCCACTTGCATGGCAATAGCCGCATCCGAGGAGATCGCGATACCGCCGTTTCCCAGCGTAAGCGCGCCCGTTGAACTATTGATGGTATAGAGATAAATGCCCGAGGTCGTGCTCACATACAAAAAGTTTCCGTTGGGAGCCACGGCAATAGCCTGCGGAGTGACGGTGGGTGTGGTGATAGCAGCGCCGATCACTGAAACCGCGCCGGAGGCGATTTGCAGAGCGACAATCTGATTCGTGGTCTGATTCAGCACATAGAAATTGACGCTGGTGCTGGCTGCTGCGCTGCAACTTCCTGTGCCCACCTCGGCACAAACGACGGTGCTCGCAGTGACTCCGCTGGAAGTGCCGGTCACGGTGATATCGTAAGCTCCCGTCGTCGTCGTGCTTGTGGTGGTCGCGGTCAGTGTGGAGGTTTGAGACGAGGAGCTGGAACTGGTGAAGGCAAGCGAGGTGGGAGAAAGGCCGCACGTAGTCGGACTGGTCGGACTGGAGGGCTGGGTCGTAATCGCACATGAAAGCGTTACTGTTCCTGTAAATGAACTCCCTGGCGTTACGGTAATGGTGGCGGTGTTGGTCGAATTCTGAGCCACCGTGATATTGCCGCTGTTCGAGAGGCTAAAGCTAGTGGTGCTACTGCTGCTGGGCGCCTGCCAAAAATCTCCGCAGCTGGCGAGAAGTCCCGCCGCCAATGTCGCTGCCGTCACTCCCGCCCAACGTCTGATCTTCATTGCCGCTCCTATCTTCCCTGACAACAGAATACAACCGCAGCAGTATCTCAACAGTATGCTAGACGCATCGCCGCCGGAATTCGCTTATCACGACGGCAAACTGTCCTCATCGCGCCCCAAACTGATAGATTCTTAAAAAGGAAGCCCATTATGTTTCACGCTACTGAAGACATTCGCATCCAATGGACGAAAGTCGTTCTTCCTCCAGTTTTTCTGGAGGAGGAGCGTCCCATCACGGAATCCGCCTCGGAGACCATCTTCGGCACACGCCGCGAAATCTCCGCCATCCTCAACGGCCAGGACTCGCGCCTGCTGGTTCTCGTCGGCCCTTGCTCCATCCACGACACCAAGGCCGCGCACGAGTATGCCGGCCTGCTTCAGTCGGCCATCAAAGAGTTCTCCGGCGAGTTGTGCATCGTCATGCGCGTCTACTTCGAGAAGCCGCGCACCACGGTCGGATGGAAGGGACTCATCAACGATCCATATCTAGACCAGTCTTACAAGATCAACGACGGATTGCGGCTGGCGCGCCATCTGCTGATGGACCTGGCCGAGATGGGCGTGCCCACGGGCACGGAGTTTCTCGACATGATCTCGCCGCAGTACCTGGCCGGATTGGTCAGTTGGGGCGCCATCGGCGCGCGCACCACCGAGAGCCAGGTGCATCGCCAGTTGGTCTCGGGCGTCTCCTGCCCCGTGGGCTTCAAGAACGGCACAAGCGGCAATGTGCAGATCGCCATCGACGCTATCCTCTCGGCTGCGCACTCGCATGCCTTTCTCGGCCACAGCAAGCATGGGCAATCGGCGATTCTGCTGACAACTGGCAATCAGGATTGCCACATCATCCTGCGCGGCGGACGCCAGACGGTCAACTACACGGCCGAGAGCGTCGCCGACACGGCGGTCCAGATGGAAAAAGCCGGGCTGCAGCCGCGCATCATGATCGACTTTTCGCACGCCAATTCGAGCAAGGATTATCGTCGTCAGTCCATCGTCTGTCACGATGTTGCCGGACAGATTACCGCGGGGGACAAACGTATTCAGGGCGTGATGATCGAGAGCAATCTGGTGGCGGGCGCGCAGCCGCTGGTTCCCGGACAACCGCTGGTTTACGGACAAAGCATCACCGATCCCTGCATCGACTGGAAAGAAACGCACACGCTGCTCGATGAATTGGCCGCCGCAGTGCGGGCGCGGCGGAGCAACTAGCGGCTGGACGCGCAGGCAAATCCGCTACCATAAAACCATGCCGCAATTTTCTCCGGGCCAAACGCTGCTGATCGACGCCGACGACACGCTCTGGGAGAACAACGTCTACTTCGAGCGCGCCATCGCGTCTTTCATCAGCTTTCTCGATCACCATGAATCTTCGCCAGCCGAGGTGCGCTCTGCGCTGAATGAGGTCGAGCGCGAGACGATTCTCTCGCACGGCTATGGCCTGCCCAGCTTCACCCGCGCGCTGCTCACCTGCTTTGAGAACCTCAGCTCCGCGCCAATTACGAACGAAAAACGTCGGCGCATCGAGAGCTTCGCACAAACCATAGCCGAGCAGGAGATTGAGTTGTTGCCTAGAGTAGAAGAAACGCTGGCTGAGCTATCGATGCGCCACCGACTTATTCTGATGACCAAAGGGAACCAAGCCGAGCAGGCCGACAAGCTAACTCGCTCGGGTCTGGCGTGTTACTTTTCCGCAGTTGAGATAGTGGCCGAAAAAGATGCAGAAACTTATCGAGAAGTTATCCGGCGTTATAAGTCAGAGCATAACTCAAACCATGCCGCGCAGAGTTATTGGATGATCGGCAATAGTCCCAAGAGCGACATTAATCCCGCACTCGCAGCCGGACTCAACGCCGTCTTTCTCTTCCATAAAGACACATGGATTCTGGAACACGCCACGCTCGATGCCGCGCCCGAAGGACAACAGTTGATAGAACTGGATTCCTTCGCGAAACTTTGTGCTATCTTTTGATCATAGGGCTATTTGATTGGAGATGCGAAGGAGATGCGAATTGGACCAGCCAACCATTACTACTGTGCCGCAATATAATTCCATGTATCCACCGCCTCCGCACATTCGGTGGTGGGCACTTCTTTTAGCATGGTGGGCGCTTGGATCTCTTATCGGCTGGATTGTGCCAATCCCTTATCAGAATTTATTGAATAGCTTAGTTGTTGATGCTTGGGTATTCTACCTCTGTCTATGGATTCGTACACTTGATCCTGAAGCCAAAAGTATTTTTTGGTGCGATGCCTATTTAGTAGTTGAATTAGCCTGCGCTGCTACAACCGTCCGACAGGATTTTTCAGCAACACACGAATGGATCACAGAATTACTGGCTCTTGCGTCGGTCGTTCTTGGAATTGCAACAATCTATTTGATCCGCTCTGACCTACAGAAGCACTATAACGAACGTGAACCAATCGGTCTTCACTTAGGTTCGGTAATGACTTTCTTCTTTTCCTTCCTCTATTTTCAATCGGAGCTTTATGATATCGCAGAATATAAGAAGCGGCAGGCTGATGGACTTGTCACAAATGCCGGTCGCACGTTGCTCCCATGAGTAAATATCTGCTTCATCCAGCGTTCGCTGCCAACTGCTTCACATCGGCGAGCACCTGCTCCGATGTCCAATCGTTGCCGGGATAAAAACGCACGACCTTGCCGTCCGGGCCGATCAGCGTAGTCGAGAGCGTGTGAGTAATCGTCGCATCCTCCTCGTTGGTGATTCCCAGATCAAAATACCTCGCCATCTCTGCAAGCGTCGATTTCTCCGGCACAGCAAACTCCCAATGCGCAAAGGCATTCTTCGCGTCGCTGCCGATGTAACTAACTCCGTAGGCGCGCATGCGCTCCGGCGTGTCATGCTCCGGGTCAAAGGTAACTGACAGTAGATGCGATTTAGCAAAAAGTGCGGGATTGGCCGCTAACTGTTTTTCCAACGCGGCGAAGTTACGCGTCACGCGCGGGCAGAAATCCGGCGACGGACAGCGCGTATAGATGAATGTGACTAACAGCGATTTGCCGCGATACTGGCCGAGATGAATCGGTCTCCCATCTTGATTGCGCAGCTTGAAGTCAGGAACAGTATCGCCCGGTGTGGGAACGTGATAACTGACGGGCGGCTTGGTGTCGGGCCTTGCCTGCGCAATGACAACAATATGATCGAGAAGATAATCAACATTCGGATCGGACGAAACTAATACATCGGCGGTAATCATGTCGCCCGGATGGAGTTCGCTGAGTACGTTCGCATCCTTGAGTTTATAGGGCATCGTCATCGCATCCATGAAACCGGGAATGGCCTCATGGTTCAGCGTAACTTCGCCGCGCGCTGCATCGGTGGAGACAACCTTGCCGCGCAGATGATAGACCTTGTACTGCATATCAGCGCTGAGTTGTGGTGCAGGCTTCTGGCCGGAACGGCAGCCGGCCATCGCGATGAGAGCAAGCAAGGGAAAGGCAAACAATCGACACTTCATACGCTCAGTTTACATCGGCTCACATTTTTCGCGGTAGAAAATTACATCGTGCGCTTGAAAAGCGGCGTGGCAATCAGCAGCGTGCCGACTCCGAAGACCAGGAGAAAAAGCAGATCGTATTGTATGGCCACGAAGCCTCCATCCTTGAGCAAAACAGCTTTGAAGCCGTCCACGCAATAAGTGAATGGGTCGATGACAGAGATAGCTCGCAGCCATGCGGGAAAAGCCGCGATGGGATACATACCGCCGGACGGGTAGAGAAGGAGAACATTGAGGATGCCGAACATGGCGCGAGGAACGAGCGGGTCATCCACGCGAACCATCAGCAGAAACATCATGCCATTGAATGCGATGGAGCCTGCAATGATCAGCGCAAGAAGCTCAAGATCGGCCATAAGATGAAAGATGGTGCCCAGGCCAGCCATCAGAGATCCGATCACCGTGAGGCAGATGCCGGCGAGTATAGCTTTGAGGGATCCCGCCAGATTCAACCCAAAGACTAACTCCAGGCTCGTGATGGGAGTTACAAGATAACCTTCGTGAACGCCGCGCGCCTTATCGTCGATATATAACATTCCGCCGCCAATCATGACGGAGATATACATAGCGAGAGCAACAGTAAGAGGCAACAAAAACTTCATGTAATTGATATATGGATATAGCTCAACGATTTCAAGAGCTATCTGGCTGGCCATGCGAGGCTGAATCACAGGCGCGGTCAGAGAGTTGATGACGAGTTGCATCTCGGACTCTATGGAGCTGGAGCTGAACTGATCCGTATCATCGACGACCAGGCCGAGGACAGGCGCATCGTGCGCGTAGACGCGGCGCGAATATTGAGCGGGAATGATGACAGCGGCGTTGATTTTGCCGGTGCGCACATCTTCGCGCGCCTGCACTTCATCTGTATACTCGATAGTGGTGAAGGTCTTGATGTTGACGGCGATTGAGTTGAATGCCTCGCGCAGCTTGACGGCCTGCGGACCGTGATCATAATCGACGAAGGCAACCTTTTCACCGACGATCTTTCCGCCGAAGGCATTGCCCATGATGAGCAATTGCAGAATGGGCATCATCAGCGACATGATCATCAGCGTGGGCGACCGGAAGAACTTGCGCATCTCGCGCTCGACAATGGCGAACATTCTATTCATGGCTG
>CAYOYX010000106.1:0-10306 GCA_964408275.1 uncultured Occallatibacter sp. | reverse complement strand
TGTCGCCGTCGCCGGAGACGCCGATCGTGGTCATGGTGTGGTTGGCGAGGATGGCGCCGGTAGAGATGGCGGGCATACGCCCATGCACGCCGTTAAAGCTGTGGGCGCGGCTGAGAAAGTATGCGGGGCTTTTGGAGGAGCAGCCAATGCCGCTCATCTTCATTACGCGCTCCGGCTCGACGCCCATCTCGTAGAGCGCGTCGATGATGCGCTCGCTGATGGCGTTGTGGCCGCAGCCGGCGCAGAGAGTGCTCTTGCCGCCGCGATACTCGATGATGGGAAGGCCGATGTGGTTGACTTTGGGAGTTGCTGTGGCGGTCGCCATTTACAGGCCCTCCTGAAGAGCAAATGCCTCGGTGATGGACTCGGCGTCCACCGGCAATCCGTTGTAGTGGAGAATGCTGCGCAGCTTGCTGACTTGCTCGGCGGGAAGATCAAGCTTGAGCAGGCTGGCCAACTGCGCGTCGCGGTTCTGCTCGACGACATAAATGCGTTCGTGCGCGGCGACAAAATCGTGAATCCCATGCGCAAATGGCCATGCGCGAATGCGCATATAATCCGGCTCCAGATCGTGCCGCTGCTTGATCTGATCAAGACTTTCGCGGAGAGCGCAATCGGTTGAGCCAAAGGCGAGGAAGCCGATCTTAGAGTTCCCTTCCCTGACTGCGACCGGCGCGGGAAGCATCTCACGCGATTTTTCAAACTTCTGCGCGAGCCGCTGCATCACCGCCTGATACTCGCCGGGATCTTCCGTGTAGTTGGCGGCATCGTTGTGTCCCGAGCCGCGCGTGAAGTACGAGGCCTTGGGGTGGCGTGTGCCAGGGAGCGTGCGCCAGCCGATGGCGTCGCCGTCCACATCGCGATAGCGGGCAAAGCCGCCCAAGCGATTGAGATCCTCGGCGGTGAGTACCTTGCCGCGATCGAGCGGCTTCGCGGGATAATCGAAGGTCTCCGACATCCAGTTATTCATGCCTAAATCGAGATCGGTGAGCACAAAGACCGGAGTCTGCATCCGTTCGGCGAGATCAAAGGCGGCTTGGGTCAGCTCGAAGCACTCTTTCACCGTACCCGGCAGCAGAATCGGATGCTTTGTGTCGCCGTGCGAGAGGAAGGCCGCCGAGAGAAGGTCGGCCTGCTGTGTACGCGTCGGCATTCCAGTCGAAGGCCCGGTCCGCTGGACAATGACAAGAACTCCGGGAATCTCCGCGTAGTAGCCCAGCCCGCAAAACTCCGCCATCAGCGACAAACCGGGACCGGAGGTTGAGGTCATAGCGCGCGCGCCTGCCCATCCTGCGCCCAGCACCATGCCGATGGCGGCTAACTCATCCTCGGCCTGTACCACGGCGAAGGTTGCCTTACCCTCCGGCGTCACGCGCAGCTTTTTGAGCAGATCGGTCGTGGCCTCGACCACCGAAGTTGAAGGCGTAATGGGGTACCACGCGACCACCGACACGCCGGCAAAGACCGCGCCCATGCCGCAGGCGGCGTTGCCGTCGATGATGATCTTGCCCGCGGTCTCATTCATCCGCTCGATATGGTAGGGGTCGCGCTTGGTCAGATTTTCTTTGGCGTAATCGAAGCCGGCCTTGACGGCGTCGAAGTTCAGATCGAAGATCTTCGGTTTTTTGGCAAACTGGCGGCGCAGGCCGCTCTCGATCACCCCCAGATCAATAGTCAGTATCTGAGCCACGGCACCGACATAGACCATGTTCCTGACCAGCTTACGCAGCTTGGCTTCAGGGCAGATGGAGGCCGTGATCTTGTCGAAGGGAACGGGATAAAAGAAGAGGTCGTTGCGCACCTGATTCAGATTCAGGTACTCCTCGTAGATGGCTATCCCACCGGGAGGCAAAGCCAGCACGTCTGCTTGGGCCGTCTCGGGATTCAGCGCGACCAGCACCTCGGATGTGCGTTTGCGGGCGACGTAGCCGTCCTTGCTGGCGCGAATGATGAACCAGGTGGGCTGTCCGGCGATGTTGGAGGGGAAGAGGTTCTTCCCGCTGACCGGAACGCCCATCGCAAAGATGCTCTTCAGTAGTACGCTGTTGGCAGATTGCGAGCCGGAACCGTTGACCGTCGCCACGTTGATACTAAAGTTGTTAGTGACCCGTTGTTTTACGCTCAATGCGTCCTCGACTTGACCGAGGACGAGGTCTGCTGTCGCCATGGGCCGAACTTCCCTTCCAAATAGTGCTTCCACATACTGGAGGTAATTTTCCCTCCCGTATGTGATTATAGTCACATTTTCAAAACATCGTCCCATAATTGGAGACGATTCGTCCATTTTCAGTAACTTGCCTCAACCGCTCCGACTCCCGTTGCCAGCGCGCGAGCAACGCAATAGCAATCACAATTAGCGCCAGAGTCAGACCGATCCACAGCCCGAAGATTCCGCGATGCAGCACAAAACAGAGAGTCAGACCGAGCGGCAATCCCAGCAGCCAGTAGCCGACCAGGTTGATGAGCATCGGTGCGCGTGTCTCGCCCAGGCCGCGCAATGCGCCGGTGGAGACGGTCTGGATGCCATCGAAGATTTCAAAGGCGGCCACCACCCATAACAGCCGGACGCCTAGCGCCATCACCTGCGGATCGCGCGTGTAGAGAGCAATCAACGGACCCGGCACTATAAGAAAAACTGTCGCGGCCAGCAACATGAAGCCGGTACCCAGCCCCAGCGCCAGCCATCCGGCTCGGCGCGCGCGCTGGCCGTCTCCCGCGCCCACGGCCTGACCGACGCTGACCGCAGCGGCCGAGGCGATGCCAAGCGGCACCATATAGGTTAGGCTGGCGTAGTTCATGACGATTTGATGCGTGGCAAGAGCCGCTGGCGTCAGCAATCCGGCGGAGAGCGTCGCCAGATTCCAGGCCCCCACTTCGAGCAGAATCTGCCCAGCGGCGGGCGCGCCCAGCCGTAGCAGCTCATTGATCTTCGCCAGACTCGGACCGGCCCAATGGCGAAAGAGCGGATGGCCGCGCTTGCGTTCATAGCGCCATGCAAAGCCAAGCAGCGCCAGCGCCATGAAGACGCGCGCGATGACCGTTGCCAGCGCCGAGCCGTTGACGCCCATCGCCGGAAATCCCCACTTGCCGTAGATCAGCAGCCAGTTTCCGAACCAGTTCAGCAGATTGGCCGCGAGGTAGGTCACGGTGACGACACGCACATCGCCCACACCCTGCAAGTAGCGGCGCGTTCCGCCATAGAGCAGCAGCGGCAGCGTACCCCACTCCAGCACGCGCAGATAAGCGCCCGCCGGAGCCGCCAATTCCTGCGCGATGCCGCAGGGTGCGAAGCCAAAGCTGGCTAGAAAGAAGAGCAGCATCATCGGTGGCGTAAGGATGCATGCCAGATAAACGCCCTGAGCCAGCCAGCGATGGCATTCCTCGTGATCGTTGCGCCCAAAGGCCTGCGAGACGAGCGTGTCCAGACCCAGCAACAAGCCGATGCCCACAATCGCCAGCGTGTAATAGACGGCGTTGCCAAGAGCGACGGCGCCGATGGCCGCCGGACCCAGCTTGCCGACCATAATGGTGTCCACGATGCCCTGAGCCATCCAGCCCAGCTCGCTGAGCACCACCGGAATCGCCAGCGCTACCATCGCGCCCAACTCCGTCCTCCACTTGGCCTGCGCTTGCCCCATGCATTCAATCTAACAACAACGCATGGAATATGTTGATTGATCGAAATACAAATCGTTCATTTGCAATGAATGGAGTTATCGTCCTTTTCATAAAAAATATTTTTTGCCGTCTCTGATATGTAATCCCCCACCGCAAGCCTGCGTCTACAACAGCAACGTGCTAATGCAGTGCAAGGCCGCAGCCGCAATGGAATTGTGAATAGCTAGGGCCTGTTAACAGACCCTAATGTAACGCCGCAACCTTCCAATACGGCAAGGGGATAGCTGCGCGCGGTGATCAGCTCGACCGTGTGTCCAATTCCCCTTGATGGTTGCGATCTGTTGCAAGCCATCCGTTGCGATGGGCAGCTTACAAAGATCGTTCCGTAATTGGAACAGAAGTATTGATGAAAAGGAGAACCGAGAATGAACCGCAAAATGAATGGACTGATCATCGGCGCCGCTGCTTCAACATTGCTCTTGCTTGCAGGTTGCGGCAGTATAAACACATCGCCAAACCCGTCCGCACAGCTACAGACGGGCACTGTAGGCGTAGTCATCAGTGATGACCCAACCCAGGACTGGGCTACGATCGGTGTCGAGGTGTTAAGCATTTCGCTAACGCCACAGGGAGGCGGCACGGCGGTTCCCGTCTATACCGCGTCGTCCGCGCCGCCCATGATAAATCTGGTGCAGCTCGACCAGTTGGGCGAGATTCTGGGCAACGCCAAGATACCCCTAGGCACCTACACCTCCGCTACGCTGACGTTGAGCGCCGACAATACCGGCGGCTCTTGTGACGTTCTACTGGTTGCCTCCGCCGATCCCGAAGTCGGCTTCGACGTTCCCGCCGGAACCACCGTTCCATGCAGCCAGATCGCATTCGCCGGCGCAACCGGTACTGCGCCGAATACGACCGTTACGCTGCCCATCACTCTGGCGACTCCGCTGACGGTAACGGAAAACAGCAGCAACGCCCTTGATCTGGAATTTGATCTCAAGCATCCGGCATTGCTTGTGGAGCATCAGCCGGTCGGCGCCACGGCTCCCACCTGGGTAGTCAACTTCAACGGACCGGTCCGCCATCATCCGCGCCCCGATCTGACCAAACTCTTCCTCCGCCATATCTACGGTCAAGCAGTCTCGGTATCCACCACGACCACAACCGACGACACACTCAACATCTCCCGAGCCTTCCCGGTGCATCCGATTACCTCGCCGGAGACAGCAACCGTTCCATCCACAAGCACGATTCCCATCCTGGCTGACACGGTCAATGGAACCCTCTTTTTCAACTTGGACAACAGCAATACTCCCACCACCATCGACAACTTCTCAACCGTTGCCTCCGAGCTGCCCGGAATGTATGTGCGCATTGCCGCGCGTTACCAGGTCAATGGAACGCTGGTTGCGGCCAGGGTTTATGCCAGCAGTAAATTTAATACGATCTGGCAGAATCCCGAAGGCCATGTGCTGCACGTCAACACCGCGAAGAACGTGATGTGGGTAACCACTGAGGACGGCAATGCCAAGGAACTGGCCATCGGAAGCGAGACCAATTTCTACTACGGGTCCAGCAATACGTTGATCGGAACGGGCACGGGCTTCTTCGATGGAACCACTCCGGGCAATCTGCCGAATATTGCGCGTGGATTCAAGGTGAACGCGACCATCGATCCGCTCTCGGCGGCAACGCCTCCCGTTGCGCTCTCAGTGGAGATTGATATCGCGCGTTACGACGGCGTCATTTCAGGACCGCCGAACAACACGGACTTTGAATACATACGCACCTTCGCCGATGCGGATACCGCCACTCGTCCCTCCACTGACAACTACACCGGAACAATCGATTACATCAACTCCGCCAGCGCCAACACTACGCCAGCTGGAGCAGCGGTCGACGGCTTCTACTATTGGGATCTCGGCTTCCCGACGCTGCCCACAACCGGTTCCAACGCGGTGACGGACTTTATCGCAGCAACCAGCGGCTGGACAAACTTTGGCGGCGTTTTAGGCACGCTGAAGCCGGTTGGAATGACCTACGCAACCTGGAATAACATCGCAGCGCCCAACACTTGGTCCGCTCCCTGGACGGTGCTGATACCGGTTGAGGCGCCGCTGGGAACGGTCACCACCCCGCCCAGCGACGTCAGCAACCCCACCTTCACTTACACTGTGCCGGTGCCGACTGCTGCAGCAGCAACCGCTCCAACTGCGCAGGCGGCAACGGTCGAACTGACGACAGCAAGCGGAAGCGCTACACTGGTCTATCAAGTTGACCGCCAGTCGGCTGCTGCCGCCATCGTCACCATCACACCGCAGGACATCAGCAATCCAACCACGCTGGCAACGGTCGTTGGAAACTTGAAGGCGGGGACGCCGATCAAGGTCTTCGGAGTGCCGCAGTCCACCGGCGACATCCAGGCGTACGTGCTCTTCTACTACACCTCTGTCGTCTCCACCAAGTAGGTACTCCGGAGGAATCCTCCCCCGAACAACAGCCGCCGCTCATCAGAGCGGCGGCTGTTTCATTCAGCGATAAGGAATAGTGCTTGAGTAGGAAAGGCGCCTTACCACTGCGTCCAGTCTCCGAGTCCAAGAACCCAGGCAGCAAGCAGAAGATTGCTAAAGGCGTGCGCAATAACAGCATCGCCAAAGCGCCCGCACCGGCGCAGCGCGGCGGCAAAGGCCAGACCGGCCAGCGTGCCGAGTGTCCAGTACGGCCAATCCATCAGATTTTTCATGTGCTCCAGGCCGAAGACCGCGGAGGACAAGAAGATCGAGAGTGCCGTCAAACTGGAAAAAGAGACGCGGTCAAACTCCACGCTGATGAATCGCCGCGCCAGATAGCCGCGAAAGGCAAGTTCTTCGGCAATGGGAACGGTAATGACGGCAGCGGCAACGCGAAAGGTTATCCAGGACCAGCGGGCAGCGGGCGAGAGCGCCGCTAAATCAGCGCCCAAATGGCTGACTCCATGCTGGTGAGCCCACCAGAAAGGCATAAGCCGTGACGGCGCAATCCAGATCAAAAAGACAGTCGCGCCAGCAATCGGCCCCAACCAGCCAAAGCGCCAGTTGAGTTTTTTTAGCTCTGGCAAAAAATAAATCAGCGCAATCGCTGCGGCAAAAAAACGCAATGGGTAAAGCCAGTCAAAGTTGCCGGTCACCGCGCGAGAGAGCGATGCCGCTGCCAAAATCAAAAGAAACGGAACAAGATATGCGCGAATCGCTGGGGACTCTCGACGATCTTCGCAGTGTAGCTCCGTTGCGCCGGCAGCACCCTCGATTCCGGAACGCACTCGCATCCAGGGAATTTTCTGGGTAGCCAGAGAAAAGCCCAACGCAACCGCGATAAATGAGATCCAGCCGGCTTGAGTGTGGAAACCCGCTTCCACGGCTTGAGAACCGCCATCACTGACAATTAGAATCAACGCGAAAAGCCTGAGGATGTTCAGCAGCCAACTGCATCCGAGCGCGCAGGGAATGAGCAGAAAAGCCTGCGGGAAGCGAATCTCCTTGCGGTAGAACCAGAGCCAGAGGGAAGTGAAGAGTATTACCAGTCCAAAACCCTCAACCCCAGAACACCCCCCCGCGATAATGATCGAATAATTGGGAGTTCCGATCTGGAAGGCGGCGGGGTCAACGAAAAGACTAGGAAGAAAAGGACGCAGCACCACGCTCACCGCATAGAGCGTGGCTCTCTGCAACATACCGCTCTGAACGGTGCTGGTTGAGTACCACAACATCAAAACCGGAATGCCAAGAAGCCATCCGCCCACGCCGGCGAGCAGGGAGTAAAGCCACAATCTTCCAGTTGCGCGCGCAGCCTGAAACCAGTCCCCCAGCGGGATAATCGCCCATGCCAGCAGCAGAGTACCCAACACGTAGATCAAGCTCTTGGCGTAGCTGAATCGATCAAATTGCACCCAGCTTGATCCCTGCCTCACCGCTGAAGTGAAAGCAAAAACCGCCGCCATGCAAAGCAAATGCCCAGCAAACAATAAACTGCCGAATGACACTTTAACTTTCAAGGCTTTCAGCCGGGAATGACCTAACCCGAGGAAGACCACATAGGCAAAGATGGGAATCTGGCCAACTGCATCTGTAACGATCCCAAGAAATCCATGGTGATTGGCGTTCTGACCCCTGCCCGCAAAAACAAAGAGGTATTCAATCGCTACTGTCGCAAGCAAGAAATAGAACCGGCCCAGAAGATGGTCCGGCAATAGGCTATTTAAGTTCAGCCAGAAACTGCTCTTTCCGGTCGAGGTGCCATGGGGGGTAGTCATTACGATATGCGCATATCTGTCTACTTCTTACGCCGGACACGCAGAACCGCCAGCGAGCCGACAAGTAGTGTAATACCGCTGATCGCAAGGCTGGGATCAATCTCGGGTCTGGCAGGACGGCCACCGAAGACCATCGCATGGGATACTGTGCACGTTCCGAGCACAAAACATAAAATCACCAGCGCACTCTTCAGACGACTCTTCATCATAAGCAAATCCTTCCGATAATTATCCAAAACAACTGGCACTCTCTGACTCCTACAGACCTATACCAAATGGCTGGGGACGGAACATCAGTTAAATCGTAACACGGACAGAGGCAGCCAGTGCAGAACTATCGCGAATAACCAAAGTAACCAGTGCTTTGCGCATCGCATCCCTGTCGTATGTAAACATCGCCCAACAAAAAACGTCGGGGACGAACCGCACCCGACGTTTTTACTGATTTGGTTGTGCTGTTACGCCACTTGAACTTTGCTTGGTCTTGCATTCCAAAAGAGTAAACCTGCAAGGCAGAGCAGCCCGGTGCCGAGCATCAGCAGAGAGGACGGCTCCGGAGTCGGGGGCGTGAAATCAAGAGGGCTACCGAAAATATCGTGGTTAAAGTCGTCAGAGTACACCCAGCCGCTGCTCTTTGAATACTCGAGCCAGTAGTCCGTGCTACCAGAGGCAAAGAGATTCAGATAAACTCCATCCGATAGCTCGAAGACGATCCCGTTCCCATCAAAATTCGGCCGTGCAGTCAGCGAAGTTAAGAGATTGTCAAAAAACATAATATCGGCGTCAGATGGTTCAGAGGTTGTAATAGCTTCCGCATTATCGAAGTCAATGTATAGCGTCGTACCAGCCGGAGTGCCTGACGCGTACGCACTCTCCGGAATGAGAGTGCCGGTTTCCACCACGAGACTTCCGCTTAAGGTCGAGTCGACTGTAATGGTGCCGCTTTGGACTGAATATTCGCCACTACTCCCGAACGGAGAGATCGAAAGTAGGGCAGAACCGCTGATACCATCGCCTGTTCCGTTGGCATTGGGGTCACTGAAGGTAAATGAATAATTATCCGCCATTGCGACCGGCGTTATCGCCAGTGTAGCTGCCATTACAATTCCTACCAACCATATCTTCTTCATGCTTCCTCCCACGTTCATCTTCGAGGATATCTATCCCACTGATCCTACTGATTGCTAAACCCGCTGTCACACCACGGAGACCCAAATCCGCATATAATCTTCTGCGAACATTTTACCGGCTAATTTGACTCATCCGCAAGGAGTATCTTGGGGAAGACGCTCAAAGCAGCTAACCACAGCCAATCACAACTCGCAATACAGCCTATAAGAAGATACATGCACATTATCCTCCAATGCGAGTTATGTAGATTCAACGATTTACGAACACGCGAATCGACGAATGTGCAAACAATTTCACATTCTTACCTGTAGAATACCCAATGTCAACAGTTATCCATCTCCGATGTCGTCACCCAAAGACCAAAACTCGTAAGGATGGAACCATCTTAGCTAACCGATGGCCGCGGTTGCACCTTCTTCGTAACGATCACCAGCTTGGCCGGGGTCAGCTCAGGCCCGTCCCAGCCTTCCTTTACTACTTCAATGTGAATCTCTCCTGGTTTCTTGGCGGATTGCACAATCGCCTGCGCCAACCCGTTGAAGAGTGAGCGCACTGGCCCCTTGTCGCTGTCCTGGCAGTTGGGATCGCCGTTGCCCAGGCCAATCAGCGCACCCGCTCCAGAAACTTTGAAGCTGAGCAGATTGTTCGCCGTCGGTACAGCGCGGCCTTCCTTATCCAGAGCCTCCACCGTCAGAATAGCCACATCCTCGCCATCGGCGTTGATCTCGGTGCGATCGGCAGTCAAGCGAATCGCCACCGTCGGCCCGGTGGTTTCTCGCTTCTCTGTGAGCAACACTTTACCGTTTTTTGATGCCCGCGCCTCAATGACACCCGGCTCGTACTTCACCTTCCACTCCACGTGCCCCAGGGGCGGCACCTTCTGATTGCCCTGGCTCTTGCCGTTGACGAACAGTTCGACCTCATCCAGATTCGAGTAGACCCAGACAGGGATCTCGTCGCCTTCCCGTCCCTCGAAGTTCCAATGAGGAAACAGATGGAGCGACGGCTCGGCGCGCCACCAGGCCTTGTAGTAGTAGAACGTGTCTTTAGGGAATCCGCACATATCCACGATGCCAAATTGCGAGTTGATCGACGGCCATCCGTAGGGCGTCGGCTCGCCGCGATAGTCGAAGCCGGTCCAGGCAAAGCCGCCTGCCAGCCACTCGCGCGTCGCATAGAACGGCCACCACTCTTCGGCCAGTTCGCTCCATGCTGTGTGGTTCACGTCGTAGGCGCTGAGCGTGTTGCGCAGCGGATCGGTCGAGTAGA
>CAYOYX010000105.1:0-10740 GCA_964408275.1 uncultured Occallatibacter sp. | reverse complement strand
TTCCGAAAGAGATGTTCGACTTGGCGCGCACGCTGCGCATGGGCGAATGGCGCGTGGTGTGGGAAGTGATCGTTCTTGGCCAGATTGATAAAGTTTTCGACGTCCTTCGCCAGAACGCCGCGATCGGCTGGATGATGTTGACCATGGTAGAAGGCATAGTCCGCTCTGAGGGCGGAGTTGGCACGATTCTGCTGGATCAAAACCACCATTTCCGTCTGGCCGCCGTCTTCGCCATCCAGTTGACGATCCTCATGCTAGGTCTCTTTCAGGATTACAGCATCGGACTATTCAAGAACCTGTTGTGCCCGTATGCGTCATTGACGCTGGAGCGAAACTAATGGCAAGCCCTTCGTATAGCTATGGCAAAACGCTGCTGAAGATTGATAATGTTTCTCTCGAATATGACGGTCGTCCGGTGTTGAGCGGCGTCACCGCCGAGGTGCGCGACATAATCGTGCCGGGCCGGGTGCAGGGACAAGTGGTGGGCATTCTTGGACCCTCCGGGTGCGGCAAGACCACACTCTTCCGCATTATCGCAGGCTTGCACGCTCCCACCTCGGGCCAGGTATCCGTGAACGGTTTTAATCGTCCGGTCAGGGCAGGCGAAGTTGGAGTGGTCGCGCAGAGTTACCCGCTCTTCGAGCATCGTTCCGTACTCGGAAATATGATGCTCGGTGCTATGAAAAAAGAGAAGGACTCCAAAGTCGCTCGTGACAAGGTCATGGCATTGCTGCAAGAGTTTGGATTGGAAGATAAATACAACCTCTATCCTGCGCAGTTATCGGGCGGACAGAGACAAAGATGCGCCATCATCCAGCAGATATTGTGTAGCGAACACTTCCTGCTGATGGACGAGCCATTCTCCGGCCTTGACCTCATCATGCTGGAGAAGACTGCCGATCTGATCTCCAAGGTCTCCGACATGGATGATCTGAATACCATCATCGTAGTGACCCATGATGTCGCCGCCGCTTGTACAGTTGCTGACCACCTGTGGCTGATGGGCCGCTCCGCCGATGCGCAAGGAAATACTCTTCCAGGTTCCAGAATCGTGAAACAGTACAATTTGATTGATCGCGGATTGGCATGGCAACCCAACGTCACAACCACAGCGCTGTTCAACGACTTCGTGCGCGAAGTAAAAGATGAATTCAGGAGGCTGTAAATGAGCGGAAAAAAGGAAATTGAACTTCTGGTTTGTAAGTGCAAGGACTGCACTCACTGGGAGATTGGCAAAGAAGTTTTGATATGCAAGACCTGTGGCCTGACTCTTCCCGCAAAGATCAAAGTGGACGACCACCATATGCTGCATTGGAAGAAGCACGAGCGGTAAGATAGCGTCCGTGATCCAAGCGCGAACCACAAAGGATCAGTGTGTGCTTGACGCGATCAGATGCAGAGGGAGTTTTTCCGCAACGCTGCGCAGATGCATGCAACGTTGCGGAGAATCATGGCGTTGACTAGCAGACAAGTCCGCGACGCTTGTAACCGGCCAAGGCCACTGATACCTCGGGACGCGGCAAGACCGCGCCATGAACAGCATTAACTCAACTAAAATACACTGATTACGGCATTCTTCTTAGAATTAGTATCCTGAAGTCGGCCAGTGTTCACCGATCTGCCTTGGATGATCCTGGATAGTGCCAACACCCCTTAGCGCAATGTCAGCATCCAACAGCCGTGTACCCGCCACGAACCCTCTGGCGCGCAAGCGCCCTCCCCGGACGGCAAGTCCTTGCATATAATTACCCTCCACGGCGCACAATCAAAAACATGACCAGCAACCGAGTCCCGGGCTTTTTTACTGACAACTGAGAACTGACAACTGAGAACTGACAACTGAGAACTGAAGGGGTACCCCCCACCCCCCTATTTTCCGTGAAACTGTGAAACTGTGACGGAATTGCCGGGTTTCCCAGGTCTCAAACTGAGACCTGCGAAACCCGCCAGTTCTTACTTCGTAACGCTCCGCACCAGCAGCACGCGAGCCGCCTGGTCGATGTAGGCATCCGTTCCGGGGCGAGTGACCTCCGCGCCGCTGTGGAAGTCGTAGAGGGTAACCGTCCCAGGCGTCTCGCTGCTCGCCTTCGAGCTCCACATCCGCGTGCAGGAGATACGAAACAGATCCGTTGCCAAATGGATCTCGTCCGCCGCCTGTCCCAGCGCGTCAACCGCGGCAGGGCAGTTGGTTTTGATGGTCTTGTCTTTGTCGTACAATCCCGCCAGTTCTCCGGGGGTTGGCAGCCGCCAGTCCTTGTATCCCGCCCCTGGATACGTTGTCACAAATTGCTGAACGCCCGGCCGGCTGAGAGCGGCTCCGTTGTCCACCGTCGTCCACATCAGATTCGTCTTTGTATCCAGTATGGTTCCGTCATCGTAGGGAACGAACTGTCCGTCCCTTATCAGTTCATGGGGCGGAGCCTTTTCTTTGTTCAGCACGGGGCCGGTCGTCGCAACCGGCTTCGGCGCTGGAATATCCTTGCCGCCTTTCTCACTCAGGAAATCCGCAACATCCTGATGTCCGTATGTGAGCGCGGAGTGCATCGGAGACCAGCCGTCTCTGTCCAGGGCATTGATGAGCGCCTTGTGTTCAAGCAGCAGCTTCACCATCTCCAGGTTGCCCTTCGCCGCCGCCAGGTGCAGGGCCGTCGATCCATTGTTGGTCTGGATTTGCACGTCCGCGCCCTTCGTCAGCAGCAGCTTGGCCACATCCAGGCGGTTGTTGAAGGCCGCGATCACCAGCGGCGTCTGGCCGTATTTATCTTCTTTGCTTGAGATCAGGTTAGGTTGCTCTTTGAGCAGCAACTCCACCTTCTTGACATCGCCGTTCCGAGCAGCCTCGTGAATCGGACCGCAGAGGCCGGGCAAGCACCATGCCAGCGCAGTGGCCAGCAGCAGCGCCGCGCCGGTGCGGCGGATGAGACCGAGGTGAAGCGGACAGCCGTGGAAGGTCTTCATAGGTACAATTTCTCCTTGGTTTCAGGGTTGAAACGGAATTATTTTATCAATTTATCAGGCGTGTCGCCCAGCCCCACGCAGCCTATCAGGAATAATGGCGATGCGGCGTTTATCCGCATATCGCCATAGGCTCAGCGCGCAAAAAAGGCGCAAGGGCTGTCACCCATGCGCCTGTGGTTGTAAAGGCTGAAAATCGGCGACTATATTTTGATCAAGCTACCGCCGGTGGCTGGCCCGGAGGAAGTTCCAGAGAGCCCAAAGCATAAAGGTCTCGGCAAGACCAGCTGAAAGTACCAGAAACATATCACGATACAAGTTGCTCATGGAAGTGTCCTTTCCGCTTTTTGGCTCGGAGTGTGCCCGACTGGCGCTTTCACCTCGAACCAAAAAACATCACACTTCCAGAAGACACCCGAAGGCATGAATCAGGCATAGATGATTCATAAGAGCTTTATAAGCAGAAAAGGTGAGCCGGTTCAAGCTGTTAGCTTTTAGCCGTTAGCTTGCACATAGGGGTTGAATTGCTAGGGAGTGTTTCAAAAACCAGCTTTGTGTCAGGGCACGACTTTAGTCGTGCCAAAAAGCCACAATATCAACACGGGCTTTAGCCCCTGTGGGATCACAACAGGAACCCTCAATGCACTTTTGAAATATGCTTTAACTAAGAGCTAATAGCTGAAAGCTGCTTTCACCACGCCCCATCGATGCGGAAGGAACTCAGATCAGTAGCCTCGGAGTCGGCCAGCGAATGCTCGACGATTCGATCCACGCGGCTGCCGCGCGGTCCGCGATTGAGGCTCGCCCGCAGCTTATCCAGTTCCTCCGCCTTGCCCGATGCAACGACTTCCACCTCGCCGTCCTCGGTGTTGCGCACCCAGCCGCGCAGGTCAAGCATACTGGCCTCACGCTGGACGAACCAGCGAAAGCCAACCCCCTGCACACGGCCCTGTATGAGAAAGTGAAGAACCAATTCTACCTCAATAAGGAAAGCGCTTCGTTGAGTACCTCTAAGGTGTTTTGATCGGGATTGCCCCCTCGAAACGATGAAATGACATGAATCGAGTCCAGAATCGCAGATCGAACTTCATCCCTGTTCGCATATATTCCTTTTCTCACGTATTCCAAAATTGCAATTGCCGATTGGTAGAAAATGAAAGGCTGATTTTCGACCTTATACCGCTCGATCAGCCACCGGAAATAGCTTTGACGAGGTTCGATCTGGAGCATACAAATAGCGGCCAATCTTCTCCCAACAGATTCTGATCTTGTCAGAAGAGTCCGCAACGGAAGACCAGCAAGTGCTAATGTTCGCATTCCAGCAGCTATTTGATCCATCTTCCTTGTGCGTATAGACCCGCTCGGTAGTTCCGCTCTGACATTCTCATAATCGCGAGCAAGGTCGTAAATTTGTTTCTTCACTGCTTCACGAACCCTTGATTCCGGGAGGTGTGCAGTGCGGACTTTCTCTTGAAGGCTCTTTGCGGCTCGAAGCTGTTTCTCAGGGACTTCCTTTTGGATCTCTTCCCCTCCTGCCAGCTCACTTGCCTCGCTGACAGATTCCTTCAATTCATCTGCAAACGCCTCAAATTCAACCTGCCCAACCTTAACTTTCTTGGCTGAGTAAAGTTTGCGTCCAAGCACCCTTAGGAGAAACCCTATTTGTTTTCGATGAGAGCATAGAAACCACGCGGTAACTCCCGGCCAAGCAATCGCATTGAGAATGGCAGCTATGCTTGAAAGCAATGACGCCAATGATGCGGGCTGATCGGTCAATCGAGGCCTCCTTCGGCAAGAAAGGGTGGGGCTTGAACAAGAAGGGTTTCGGTTCCTGAGTATAACAAACCGTTCAACATCCGCGCCTCCTGCAAAATGCCTTACACTGGATTCACATGGTCTTCGTCCTCGACAACTACGATTCCTTTACCTACAACCTTGTCCAGTACCTCGGTGAGCTGGGTGCAAAGGTCGAGGTCTACCGCAACGACGAGTTGACCGTCGAGCAGGTCGAGGCGATGCATCCCGAACGCATCCTGCTCTCGCCCGGTCCCTGCACGCCCAGCGAGGCCGGCATTCTCGTTCCGCTGATCCGCCACATGGCCGGCAAGGCGCCGATACTGGGCGTCTGCCTGGGCCATCAGGCCATTGGCGAGGCCTTCGGCGGCGAGGTGGTCCGCGCCAGCCACCTGATGCACGGCAAAACCAGCCCCATCACGCACGACGGCAAAGGCATCTTCGCCAAACTCAAATCGCCGCTGACTTGCACGCGCTACCACTCGCTGATCGTCGCTCGTGAGTCGCTGCCCGCCGAACTAATGGTCACCGCGCGCACCCCCAGTGCCGATGGAAAGACTTCGATCATCATGGGCCTGCGCCACCGCAAATTGCTTATCGAGGGCGTGCAGTTCCACCCTGAGAGCGTGCTGACCGAGGGCGGCCATCAGATGATCCGCAACTTTTTGGAGATGTAAGAGCGATGCGCAGGCGCGACGAATGGCGGAAGGTACTCGACGCCGAAACAGGTCGATGGTCGGCAAAGTCTTGTGAGCAGTTGATTGCGGAGTTGCATGAAGTGCAGGCTTATGAAGTTGTAGTCGATTCGAAGAGTTACCAGGTTGAAGTGGAGATTATAGAAAACACGCAGGAGAATATTCATGTTGCCTTGGGTGTCGATGATGGTAGCCTTCCGTGGTCCATCAATCCCGAAAGCAGAACTTTTATCAGGAAGAAGAAAGAATCGAATTAGAATCGCGAAGGTAGCTGTTATGCAACCAACTGCCAATGGAATCTCCATGGTGAAGGGTACGGGCTTCAGCCCGTACATACAACTGGCAAAAATGTGGTGGGCTTTACAGGCTGCGGAAAAACTCATTGAATGGTCAACAAGCGTCAGGGCACGACTTCAGTCGTGCCGTAAGTGTAGCAATATGATGAGGGCTTTAGCCCCTGAAGGATGCTTTTCGGGCTTTTCCGCCCTCATCGTTCTTCTTCTGCTGATCGCGCCTATCCTGCACGCTCAGGACTTCGGACCCATCGCGATTGTCCCGCTGGACAGCCACAACCCCAACAGTGCAGCCTCGGTCGTCGGCGCGCTACAGGTCTCCAGGGGCAAGGCCGTCATTGTCGCCAGCGGAGCCGTCACCTCCGGCAATCAAACAACTGATGTGGTGCTGCCCAGGCGCGGCACTCTGCGCGTCTGTGCCTCGACGACGATCAAGCTGGCCGCCGACACCAGCGCCTCCGAAGGCGAAACGACGGCTCTGATTATGGCGATGGATCACGGCGCTGTCGAGATGAGCTATGCCACGAGCCACAACGGCGACATTCTGCTCACCCCTGATTTCCGCATTCTCCTCGGCGCTCCGGGCAAGTCGGAGGTCAGGATTCGTCTCGGCCAACATGGCGACACCTGCGTGGAGAACACCGGCGCGAGCGCGCCGAATGTGACTGTGAGCAGCGTCTTCGACGGCGGCGAATACCATGTGCAGCCCGGCCAGCGCGTGATGTTCCAGCATGGCAGCTTGCACGAAGTGGTGGACAATGAGAAGGTGCCGTGCGGTTGCCCGCCTCCGCTCGAGCCGGACACGAATGCCTTCCCGATGGCCGAGAGCGCGGGCCTTGCGCCGCTGCACAAGCCAGCACCCAGAGCGGCGAATCCGAACAGCGCGGTTCCTGCGGTTCCTGTTGAGCCGCTGTCATACAACAGCGCAGACCACGTCGTGCTGCCCGTTGACGCTGCAACTCCTGCTGCAAATACGGATGCGGTTCAGCCAATAGACAAGCCTGTGGAAAAGAAAAAGCGCGGCTTCTTTAAAAAAGTTGGAAGATTCTGCAAACGCATCTTCGGCGCGGAGTGAGAATGCTAAACTAACTGCCGGTTGACTGATTGGACACAGTTCGATACTGCGTAATAATCTCTTGCATGATTGCGGCAAGTGAGGAGAGCCGATCAATTTCAGTTATCAGATTGGCTTCCTTCGCAATAGCTCTGCGCACTCCATTGCTTGTCGTCAGATAAAAGAAAACATCACCTGCCGCAGGCAGATCAAACGTCTCCGTCGATTCGAAATGTGAAAACAAATCCGTCGCTAGTAGAACGGCGTGAAGCGCCAATTCGTGCATCAACGGATACTTCTGACCTCCGCCTATACACCCGCCACCACTACTGAGATACAAACTTGCTGTTCCGTCCGCCGCTGCAAGTACAGTTGCCGTACCATTGCCGACATCCCAATCCATCAGAACTGAATGTACGGAATCGCCAGAGAGATTATTAAATCGAGTTTTCAGCAGCGCATTTTCCCGCAACGTCACGTATATAGATGGATCAGCCTTTGGAGGTGTATTCATCGCTTTCAGATTACAGATAAACCTTTCTGAGGACAAATCGGGATTTAGAGTCTCTTGCAAGAACCTCAACCAGCCGAACTGTATCCTGCCCATCGTCTTTGCACAAAATTACCGTCCCTCGGCGCACAATCAAAACATGACCACCAACCAAATCCCCGGGCTTTTTCTATTCCCTATTGCCCATTCCCTATTGCCTTCTGGAGTGGGTACCCCCATAAGCGTTAAGATAAGGTGTTTTGGTCATCGGTTGTACCCTTTCCTTGTGCGTTAACCAATTTGATGACCCCATATATTGAACACCAAGCTCGTCCGTAGCGCTTAACTTAACGCTTATGGGGGGTACCCCCCACCCCCCTCCTTTATTTTCCAAACTTTGCACATAATTTTAACTATCCTTAAATCAGTATCTTACAAAAAGCAACCTCGGCAATTTTCCCGCAATGTGAAACTGAAAACCACGGATGACTCAATACTTTTTTTCTATTATTTTCCTCGCAACTTTGCAGATAATTTCCAGCGAGATATTAATAGTTGCGATTTAGTCATTTGTTTCCTACATTTCTCTCGCCCGTTCAATCGCGCGGATCACCGCCTGCGCTTTATTGATCGACTCGGCGTACTCGGATTCAGGGACGGAATCAGCGACGATTCCCGCGCCGGATTGCACATAGCCTGTGCCGCCCACGGCGAGCATCGACCGAATCGCAATGCAGGAGTCGAGATTGCCGCTGAAATCCGCGTAGAGAACCGCGCCGCCATAAGTTCCGCGCCGCGCCGGCTCCAACTCTTCGATAATCTCCATTGCCCGCACTTTCGGCGCGCCGCTGAGTGTGCCGGCGGGGAAGCAGGCGCGCAGTGCGTCCACAGCCGTGAGTTCCGGCTTGAGCTTGCCCTCGATGCTGCTGACAATGTGCATCACGTGCGAATAGCGCTCGACGTACATCAGCTTCTCAACTTTGACGCTGCCGAACTGGCTGACGCGGCCCACGTCGTTGCGGCCCAGGTCCACCAGCATCACGTGCTCGGAGCGCTCCTTCTCGTCGGCCATCATCTCATCGGCGAGCGCCTGATCTTCAATCTCCGTCGCTCCGCGCGGGCGCGTTCCTGCAATGGGCCGATACTCGACCTTGCCCTGATGCACACGCACTAGAAGTTCCGGCGACGAGCCAGCGAGTTCGACAATCTGCGCGTGCTTTGATTTTTTGTTTCCGTTCTTTGCGGTGTCCGGCGCGTCGCCCAGCGCTCCGTCCGGCGCAAAACGCAGAAAGAACATATAGGGGCTGGGGTTGACGGTGCGCAGTGCGCGATAGATCTGGAAGCTGTCTGCCTCCGGCTCCACGTCGAAGCGTTGCGAGAGGACGGTCTGAAAGACGTCGCCGGCAACAATATATTCCTTGATGCGATTGACGGCGCTGAGAAAATCCTTCTTGGCCGTGCGATGCTCCACCTTGAGCTTGCCTTTGGCTTTGTTGGCGGGCAGCTTGGGCAGCGGCTGCGCGAGGCGCTTCTCCAGCCGGTCTAGCCGCTCGACGGCCTTGTCGTAAGCGGCTCCGGGATGCTCGGCTGCCTTGCCGCGCGTAACGTCGGCGGTGACCACCAGCCAAATCTCCTTACGCACATGGTCGAAGGCAAGCACCTCGTCAAAGAAGAGCAGGCAGGCGTCGGGAACGCCGAGTTCGTCCGCGGCCAAATCGGGAAGCCGCTCGATCTGGCGGACGGCATCGTATGCGAAAAAGCCCACGGCACCGGCGGTAAAGGGCGGAAGCCCCTTAAGGCGCGCGGGTTTGTGGCCGGCCAGCGCGCGGCGCAGCACGGCGAAGATGTCGTCGTCCAATTGCACAACTTTTTTGCCTTCGGTGATGGTGATCTCGCGCCCCCGCGCGACAATGCGCTTGAAGGGAGCGAGGCCGATGAAGGTGTAACGGCCAACCTGTTCGCCGTTCTCAACCGACTCCAGCATGAAGCACTCGCGCTCCGGCCATGCGGCGCGCAAAAAGGCTGAGACCGGCGTCTCGAGGTCCGCCGAAAGAATGCGGCAGACGGGAACAAGCGTGTGTTCCTCGGCGAGGGCGAGGAACTCTTTGCGGCTGGGCTGGACTGATTCGGCTGATGTTTTCACAAACTCAGTGTAATTGGTGGGCGCGCTGCGAGGCGTACGCGGCTATCATAGTATTGGCAGCCTACCGCGCATTTTGTCGGGTTGGCATCGTCAGTGGATTTGGAGAAAACTATGGCAACGATATCGCTTGAGCAGGAGATCAATCCCTGGGAGGCCCAAGAGGCTCGATTTGACTTTGCGGCGCGCAAGCTGAATCTGGAAGATGGCTTGTGGAAGATGCTGCGCATGCCGGCGCGCGAGATCATCGTCCACTTTCCCGTGCCCATGGATGACGGCCACATCGAGATATTCACCGGCTTCCGCGTGCAGCATTCGATTGCGCGCGGCCCCGGCAAGGGCGGCGTGCGCTATTCGCCAGACGTGACGCTGGACGAAGTGCGCGCCTTGGCCAGTTGGATGACGTGGAAGTGCGCCGTGGTCAACATTCCCTTCGGCGGCGCCAAGGGCGGCGTAATCTGCGACCCCAAGAAAATGAGCCAGAGTGAGCTGGAGCGCATGACGCGCCGCTACACCTCGGAGCTGATCGACTCCATCGGACCGGAGAAGGACGTGCTCGCGCCGGACATGAACACCAACGAGCAGACGATGGCCTGGATCATGGACACCTACTCGATGCACATGGGCCACACCGTCACCAGCGTGGTCACCGGCAAGCCGTTGAATGTGGGCGGCTCGCGCGGGCGCG
Organism: uncultured Occallatibacter sp.; assembly: GCA_964408275.1. Lineage (GTDB taxonomy): Bacteria > Acidobacteriota > Terriglobia > Terriglobales > Acidobacteriaceae > Telmatobacter. The sequence continues at coordinate 631 of CAYOYX010000105.1, read as the reverse complement.
TTGAGGCCACTGGGCGCGGCGTGCAGGTGATCTGCGACGAGAGCATGCGCTACCTCAAGATGCCTGTCGAAGGCTGCCGCGTGGTCATCCAGGGCTTCGGCAATGTCGGCTCCAATGCCGCGCGGCTGCTGATGGAGCGCGGCTACAAGATCGTCGGCGTCGCTGAGTTCGACGGCGGCCTGCTTAACCCCAACGGCATCGACATCCGTCAATTGCTGGAGTACAAGCGGCGCAACAACACCACACTCGGCTTCCGCGGCGCAGAGGCCGTGCCCAGCGAGGAACTGCTCATCAGCGAGTGCGAAATTCTCATCCCCGCGGCCACGGAAAATGTCATCACCAGCCGCAACGCCGACAAGATACAGGCGCGCATTGTCGTCGAGGGCGCCAACGGCCCCACCACCGCCGTGGCCGACGAGATTCTGGCCGCGAAGAATATCTTCATCATGCCGGATATATTGGCCAACGCCGGCGGCGTGACGGCGAGTTATTTTGAATGGGTGCAGGATCGCCAGGGATATTTCTGGAAGGAAGCCGTGGTCAACGAGCAGATGGAAGACATTCTGCGCGACAGCTTCGACGACGTGGTGCGCTATGCCGAGGCGCACAACGTGAACAACCGCATTGCCGC
>CAYOYX010000104.1:0-10799 GCA_964408275.1 uncultured Occallatibacter sp. | reverse complement strand
TGCCGCCGGTCATTGGCAGTCATTGACGGTTCCGCGGGGCCGTTCCAGCGAGTTCAACCGTCGCGTACTGGCCGGGGAAGCCTCGCAGCGATAACGCCGCTTCCGTCCGCGCCCAAAGCCTGTTATTCTAAAGTTCACATTCACCCGAAATTCGGGAAACCCTGAATAGATTGCAGTGAAAGAGGTTATCAGTGGCCGATACCACCAAAATTGAAGACAAGCAGGAACGAAAGAAGATCAAGCGCGCAGCCCGCAAGGCAGCTCCCCCCAAGGCGGCTCGCACCGGCCCCCGCGGCGAGAAGAAAAAGAAGGTCAAGAAGCTGGCCCGCGGCGTCTCCAAGCGTTAAGCCGCTCTTCCAGATCACAGAGCAGTGAGTTCTATCGATACTGGGTGCCCCATCCTTCCGCTGTATTTTGCAGAAGTGTGGGGCACCGCAATCCTCAATCAACATTCATGAGGAGAACCGCCCTGTTCGCACAACTTGGCGCCCGCAAATCCATCGATAAGCTGATCAGCGACTCCGAGCATCCCGAGCGCGCGCTTCGGAAGTCTCTTGGTCCCTGGTCGCTGACCGCTCTCGGCATCGGCGCCGTCATCGGCTCGGGCATCTTCACCGTCATCGGCACCGCTATCTCCGGCGAAAAATTCGACACGCCCAGCATCCCCAACACGCCGCTGATTCACTACATCCTCACGCACACGGCACTCGCCGGACGCCCCGGAGCCGGCCCCGCCATCGCCGTCTCGCTCTTTCTGGTCGCCATCGTCTGCGCGCTGACCGGTCTCTGCTACGCCGAACTTGCGTCGATGATTCCCATTGCAGGCTCGGCTTACACCTACACCTACGCCACACTCGGCGAGCTGATCGCATGGATCATCGGCTGGGATCTGATCCTCGAATACGCCGGCTCCAACATGACGGTCAGCGTCGGCTTTGCCGCGCACATCGTCGATCTGCTCGACTGGTTCGGCCTCCATCCCACCGCGCGCTGGATCTCGCCCGCCTATCTTCCCGGCGGCCTGCAAGACCTCTCCGGCAACTGGCTCTACCATCCCGGCTGGCACTTCGGCTTCAACATTCCCGCCTTCCTCATCGTCCTCATCCTCACCGTCATCCTCGTTCGAGGCATTCGCGAGTCGGCCTCCACCAACAACGCGATTGTCGGCATCAAGCTCATCGCGATTCTCATCTTTGTCTTCGCCGTCATCGGCTTCATCCATCCCGCCAACTGGCATCCCTTCATGCCCAACGGCTGGTCCGGCGTGCTGACCGGCGGGTCGATTATATTTTTTACCTACATCGGCTTCGATTCCGTCTCGACGGCCGCTGAAGAGTGCCGCAACCCGCAGCGCGATCTGCCCATCGGCATTATCGCCACGCTCGTCGTCTGCACCGTGCTTTACATCGCCGTCGCCGTCTGCCTCACCGGCCTCGTTCCCTGGCAATCGATGGTCGATGACGGCGCGCCCGTCGTCAACGCGCTCAAAAAACTTTCGCTGCTCCCCGGCGCTCACTCGCTCCACTGGATTCGGCTCGTCGTTCTCTTCGGCGCCATCATGGGTATGCTCTCGTCGATCCTCGTCTATCAGCTTGGCCAATCCCGCGTCTGGTTCTCCATGTCTCGCGACGGCTTGCTGCCCAAAGTCTTCAGCAATGTCCATCCCGTCTTCCGCACGCCGGCATTTTCAACATGGGTCGCGGGTATCGTCGTCGCCATTCCTTCAGGACTCTTTGACATCGGCACCCTCGCCGATCTCTCCAATATCGGTACGCTCTTCGCTTTTGTTCTCGTATCGGTCGGCGTTATCGTCCTGCGCATTCGCGAGCCGGAGCGCCGCCGCGGCTTCCGCGTTCCCTTCGGGCCGATCATTCCGGCGCTCAGCGTCCTCTCATGCTTCCTGCTCATGGCAGGCCTGCCCATCATCACCTGGTACCGCTTCCTCATCTGGCTCGCCATCGGCCTAGCCATCTACTTCCTCTACAGCCGCCACCGGTCAGAGTTTGCCACCTGCGGTGGGGCAGCCCCTTCTGTCTCCCCGCGCCAGAAATAAGGCGCGGGGATTGGTTGCGAATGAAATTAGCGGCTTGGTTTCATACTGCTCTTGTCATCAGTACAACGTGTTTTCAGATGCTGCGATTGATCACGAGGCACCCTGCCATCTTGTCATGCAGCCCTTGTTTCTTTTTTGTGAAACCAACCATGAAAAAGCCGACGAATAAGGCGTAGGCGCTTATCAATTTTCCGAAGAATCTTCCGGTAGCTCTGCCGAATTTAATTCGGTCGCCATTCATGTCCGCCACTTTGATTTTCATGATTCTTTTGCCATAAGTGGCTTGGCTCGCACTGGACTCGGAGATTGCGAAGTACAACCAGGAAGCAATTACTGCAAGTAACATTCGTTCATTCGGATTGAAGATTAAGCTGACCGCTGTAAGGATGGCCAACAAGGGAACGAGTATGATGACCGCATCAATTAGATGAGCGGCCACTCTCTTCCAGAAGCCGGAATACGGAAGTTCGGCCTCGGCCACTTCAGGTATTGCTATGCTTTTGTCCGTGAATTCACCGTCAACGGCAGACTTTGCCATCGCCGAAAGAATCTCATCGAACTTGCTCCTGTTGATGAAATACATCAGGTAGCTTCCCATTCCTGGGATAGGAGCATAATTCCATATTTCGATATGTGCTGTTCCCGCGGAGGCGCGGACACTCGCGAAAATTGTCCAAAGCATCCCTTTTTTCCATGTGGCGGGTTGTTTTGAACCGGTGCGGCTGAAACCAAATCTTCTCAAACAAACATCGATCGATTCGGCAACCTCGATCTCACTCTTGGCTGTTCGCACATCAATGCTTTTCTTTGGCACGGACTTTCTCCTTTGGTCTTACAATTTTTAGCCGTGATCGCATTCAGCCGGCTCCGCATCCACTGAACCGGTTCTTGACCGGCGAACAAAGGATAAACTCCTGAGGGCCATGTTCACTACTCTTTTTTCATCAGAGGATCGGCGCGGAAAATTATCCACAGCCAGCGCACTATCCAATCTGAACAACAACGACCAATTGCCATAGAGAGTGCTTTTCCAGCAATTCCGACGGTTTTCCAGAATAGTTGCAAATAATCATCGATTCTGACAGGCTGGATTTTTCTTTACTTACACAGCCTTTCTCTTATAGAGTTTTTTACCAAGAGGAGCGAGCGACGATGATCGATGGGTTGCAGAATTTTCAACTTGGGCAGGTTATCACTGCGATTGGCGGGCTGGGGACGGCGGCCTTTGGTTTGGTCGAAGCGGCCAAAACCTCCTTCAGCGGCATCAACCGGGTGGGATTGAAGCACATTCACGAGGTGGTAGCCGATTTGACTCCAGAGGGAACCGGCGCGGGCGGTCCAGTGAATGCGCTGCCGCAGGCCAATATAATGCAAACGCTGGAGGCCAACTGGGTGAACGGCGTGGATCTAGCCAGTCAGAAGGCCGCAGCCAAATCGCTGATCAAACTGCACCTGAGCGCGGCAAATGCAGCGACGGTCGCGTTGAAGGCTAACGTCGATCCGGCGCTGCTGACGGCGGTTGCGGGCAGCCTTGCCCATGCGATGCCGCTCTCGCAGGCGGAGGGCGATGCTTACTCGCGCTTCGACCTGATTGTGACGGCGCTGCTGGATGAGGCTTATCAGATGTCTGATCAGGTCTACCGCAACTGGACGCGAACGCTGGCTGCCGGTGTGGCTGTGGCGCTGGCCGTAACGGGCGGGTGGTCGCTAGTGGGCACGAGTCAATTCTGGCACTCGACAGATTGGATTCTTGCGCTTCTGGTCGGTCTGCTGGCTACCCCACTGGCTCCCATTGCCAAGGACTTGTCCACTGCCCTGGCGACGGCGGTGAATAGCATGCAACTGGTGAAGAAGTAGGCGGCGATGACCCAATTTCTCGATCTTCGGATACAGCCGGTCGGCGGCGGGCTGGCAACCGCGGTGAGCGTGAACCACGGCACGAGCATCGGCGACTACGCCGGCCTGAGCCTGAGTGATTTGCAGAAGGCGATTCAGGGCCGACACGTGCTGATTGCGGCGCACGGCTTCAATGTGAATCGCGCGGACGGCATTGCCAGCCTGTCGAACTGGGAGAGCTTGTTGCAATTGCCGCCGGCTTCAGCTTTTATCGGTGTGCTGTGGCCGGGAGACTCGACCTGGGCGCATGGGTTGGATTATCCCGATGAGCCGAAGATTGCCGACGATGCCGGCGCGCTGCTGGCCTCGTATATCGACACGAATTTTCAAGGCGCGGCGAGCGTCTCCTTTGCCTCGCACAGCTTGGGGGCGCGGGTGGTACTGGGAACGATTGCGCATCTGAACCTGCCGGTGCGCCGTTTGGCGCTGATGGCTCCAGCGATTGACGACAACTGCCTGACGACGGAGTTCAAGACAGCGGCGGCCAAGGTTGGCGCGATCTCGGTTCTGGCGTCGATGAAGGATACGGTGCTCTCCGAGGCCTTTCCGCTGGGCAACTTCTTTGCCGGGATTCTCGATCAAGGCCATCCCTGGTGGCGCGCGGCGCTAGGACATTGCGGCCCAACAAAGCCCTGGCCGGAAAACTTTCAGCCGCCCTTCGAGTTGCCGGACGTATGGAAGTTCAAGCACGGCGACTACCTGGAAATCGACAAGCCAGAGCCGCCGGCATTGCCGCTTCCCGTCGATGTGCCGCCGCAAAGATCATTGCCTCCGGGGACGGCGCCGCCGGTTGAGGGCTGGCAGGCGGCATTTTCGTCGGCCTTTGCCTCGACGCGCTTCCGATAGGGGGATGAATTACGGCCACGGATTGAGCTTCAACCCGGTATCTTCCGCCATCTTTCTTTGTTGCTGGTCGAAGCTGAAGAAGCTGGTTGCGCCTAGCTCGAGGGCCGCAGCTATATGTATGATGTCGGCGGAGCGGGTGCCAAGCGTCGCTGTCAATTGGCAGGCGAGTTGCCTCGCACGAAGAAATGACGACTGTGGCAGCGCTCGCAACAGAAACAAGCCAGCGCGCAGGTCTATTTCAAAATCTTTCAGTGAGATATTTGCCTGCTGTTGTGAGATTTCTCTCCGGAAGATGCGCAAGTGCATTGCATTCACTATCTCCACTTCACCCAGCGCGGAGATCAGAAGCGGCTCACCGGCGTCCTGTAAAGCAGCCTGCGCTGCCGCGGAGTTAGAATCCTGGCAATAAATTGAAACCACTAGACTTGAGTCCAGATAGATCAATAGCGATCCCTGTCCATGCGCACAATCTCAGCGCCGGTGACCTCTGAGCATTGATCGCCGTAGATGGCTCGCATCCGTCCTAAAAAATCCGGCATGGCGACTGCGGGAAGCGGCTCTGGCACTAGACGGGCAATCGCGCGGCGGCGCTTGGTGATCTGAATCTCTTCACCCTCGCGCAGGATGCGCTCAACCGCTTTGAAATCGTATCGGAGATCGCGGACAGAAACAGTCTTCATGTGATACATAATAGCATCGCATTGGAGAAATGGGGGAATAATTCATCGCCTACCAAAAAAATTATTCGCTTCTTTTTCGTATTTTGACAATCTCTGATTTATTCTGGCTGCGCAACACAGGAGGTTGCTGAATGGACTTTCACAAGGAATTGATTGCCGACTATGACCGCGAGATTGCCACGACGCGCAAGATGCTTGAGGCCATCCCCGCCGACGCTGACTTCGCGTGGAAACCCCACCCCAAATCGATGAGCCTGGGCCGTTTGGCAGGTCACACGTCTGAGACAGCAGGCGAATGGGCAAGGACGACCTTCACCACAGATAAACTGGAGTTTCCAGCGGAGCACAAATTTGAACCTTACGTGCCCGCCTCCACCACGGCGCTGCTGGAGCGATTCGATAAGGATACGGCCGAGGCCAAGACTGCACTGGCTGCCTTTGGGCCGGAGCGGTGGAGCGAAAATTGGAAGTTTATTGCGGGCGGCAAGGCCTGGATCGACGACACGAAGTATCGCGTCTTTCGCATCTGGGTGCTGGACCACTTGATCCACCACCGCGCGCAATTAGGAGTTTTTCTGCGCCTGCTCGACAAGCCGATTCCCGGCACGTATGGGCCTTCGGCGGATGGGATGTGAAGAAGCAGAACTAGGGACTAGGAAATAGTTGCCACTGGCCGTTGATCAGTGAGTGAAAATCAGAAGCAATTGGGATTGGGACTTCACCGATGAGGCACGTATTACCCGCACTTTCTAGTCCCTATTCCCTAGTCCCTATTCCTTCGTCTATCCTTATTCCATGACCTTCACATTTCCCAAAATCTATCCCATCCTGGATTCATCCTTTATTCCTTCTACCGATCGCGCGGAGTTCCTGCGGCGGTTGGGCGGCGAACTGGCTGCTGCCGGCGTGACGCTGCTTGAGTACCGCAACAAGGGCGGCGCTGAGTCGCAATTATTTGCCGATGCGGCGATTCTGCGCTCGGCGCTGCCTGCCGGACAGGTCAAGTTGATTCTCGATGATCGCGCCGATCTGGTTGAGCAGATTGGTTTTGACGGAGCGCACGTGGACAAGGGCGACGTCACACCCGCTGAGGCTCGCAAACTGCTCGGAGCGGGGCGCATCAATGGCACCTTTGGCGGCGGAGCGGCGGGAATGCTGCCGGGAATTCTTGAAACTCCGGCGGACTACTTCTCGATCGGGATCGTCTTCCCCACGCGCACCAAGCAGACCACCTCGCCGCCCATCGGAATGGACGGCATTCGCCGCTTGCGCGCGGAGGCTGGCCCCGCTCCGGTGTTGGCCGCTGTAGGCGGCATTACGCTGGCCACGGCAGCCGAGGCGATCTTAGCGGGAGCGACGATGGTGGCAATTGCCGGCGCGCTCTTCCGCCAGCCCGACCCGGCGGCGGAGTTCCGGCGCTGGATGGCCGAGCTGGGTTAAAGTCGGCGAAGATGGACTTGCGGTTTCATTGTTCGGTGACCGGCCCTGATTACTGGTTGAGACGGAGATAGTGGTCATGGCGGTGATGGTGATGGTGGTGGTGATGTGTGTCTACTACGATCACCTGCGCCTGCGCCGCATAAGGTACTGCGAGGCAGAAGACGAGAGCGATTGCAAACAGAAACTTTTTCATAACTTAGGATGACGCGTTGCGCGCTTGATTACTGAGCTACTTTGACCTGCCCATGCAAAGGCTGCTGAATGCGCGGAAGCGCGCATAGTATATGCTTTTTCCAGCGATGAACACTGAACACAATTCTGACCGGCAAGCTGCTGCTTTGGGCACGGATTCCGCCAACATTCCGCAACTGATACAGAGCCTGGGCCTCTTCAGTTCGACGGCTCTGGTGATCGGCTCGATGATCGGCTCCGGCATCTTCATTGTGGATGCTGAGATTGCACGCGGCACAAACTCACCGGCGCTGTTTCTCGGCGCGTGGGTGGTGACGGCGATCCTGACGATGACTGCCGCGCTCAGTTATGGAGAGCTGGCGGCGATGATGCCGCGAGCGGGCGGGCAGTACGTCTATCTGCGCGAGTCGCTCGGTCCGCTGTGGGGATTCCTCTACGGCTGGACGCTTTTTCTGGTGATTCAAACGGGGACGATTGCCGCCGTCGCGGTGGCTTTCGGCAAATTTCTCGGCGTATTTTTTCCGGCCATCTCAACGAGCCATTGGCTGTGGCACATCGCCCACGTGCCCGCGCTGCGCGTGGGTCCTATGGTGCTGGGCAATATGGAGATCGGCGTCAACACCGCCAACCTCACCGCCATTGTGGTTGTGCTCTTTCTCGCTGTACTCAACATTTTTGGAGTCAGGCTTGGCTCACTCGTCCAGAATGTCTTCACCACGGCGAAGGCGCTCTCGCTGGCCGCGCTGATCGTACTCACTCTCACGGTGGGACGCAACGCGACGGCGATTGCGGCCAACTTCGGAGCGGGATGGAGCGAGTTCTGGCGCAATGCCGGATGGTCTTCGCTGCATCCGGTCGTGGTGGGCGTGGGCGGGCCGACGGTGCTGGTGAATCTGGCGGTGATTCTGGCGGTGGTGCAGGTGGGTTCGCTGTTTTCCGCCGATGCCTGGAACAACATTACCTTCACTGCGGGCGAGGTGAAGAATCCCCGGCGGAATATTCCGCTCTCGCTCGTGCTGGGAACGGGCTTTGTGCTGGCGGTTTACTTTCTGGTCTCGCTGGGCTACCTGCTGGTGCTGCCCATGCACGGCGATGCGGCGGGCGCAACGGTGATGGCGCGCGGCATTCAGCACGCAACCGAGGATCGCGTGGCGACGGCTGTTCTGGAGCAGATATTTCACTCCGGCGGAGCGTACCTGATGGCAGCGGCGATTTTGATCTCGACCTTCGGCTGCGCCAATGGAATGTCGCTGGCCGGGGCGCGGGTCTACTATGCGATGAGTCGCGATGGGCTGTTCTTCAAATCCGTAGGCAGGCTGCATCCGCGCTACAAAACTCCGGCGGCGGGTTTGCTGGTGCAGGCCGCGTGGGCCACGGTGCTGTGCGTTTCAGGATCGTATGGCCAGTTGCTCGACTACATCATCTTCGCGGTGCTGGTCTTTTACATCCTGACCATTGTGGGTCTGTTTGTGCTGCGCTATAAAAAACCTGACGCGGCGCGGCCGTATAAAGCTCTGGGCTATCCCGTGCTGCCGGCCGTCTATATCGCGATGGCAGGCTGGATCTGTATCGTATTATTGCGGTACAAGCCTCAGTACACGTGGCCGGGACTGGCGCTGGTTTTGCTGGGCATTCCCGTATATCTGTTCTGGTCGCGACGGAGTCCCAACGTCCCACCCATCGCAACAAATTGAAGTAGAGCTTGAAGGAAGGAAGAACCGGATTCATGTCCAGACTGCTCAGAATCAAACCGTTATCGATGCTTGCGCAAGAGGCGAGTGAAGAGGGCGCGCACACGCTCAGGCGTTCGTTGAGCGCGCTGAACCTGGTCATGCTGGGCATTGGCTGCATCATCGGCGCGGGCATTTTTGTCCTCACCGGTCAGGCCGCCGCTACATCCGCAGGTCCGGCTGTCTCGCTCAGCTTTGTGTTGGCCGGTATCGTCTGCGCCTTTGCAGGCCTTTGCTACGCGGAGTTTGCCTCCATCATTCCGATTGCCGGTTCGGCCTACACCTACGGCTACGCAACGCTCGGCGAATTCGTCGCCTGGATCATCGGCTGGGATCTGGGACTGGAGTACGGCTTTGGCGCGGCCACTGTGGCTTCGGGCTGGTCGGGCTATCTCAACAGCCTGCTGGCACAATTGCACATCTACATTCCGCCGCAACTGACGGCCACTCCAGGCACTCCTCTCGTCTTTTATCAACAGCAGTGGCTGCATCTGAGCGCGTTGCCGGCGGGAGTTGACTCAACATCGTTGCCGCACGCTACCGGACTCTTCAATCTGATAGCCATGCTGGCGATTGTTTTCATTACAGCCGTGCTGGTGATCGGCATCAAGGAATCGGCCAACTTTAACACGGCGATTGTCGTAGTCAAGCTGACCGTCGTCGGCATCTTCATTGTGCTGGGCGGCTATTACCTTATCCTGCATCCCTCGCTGGCCTTGCACAACTGGCATCCCTTCTTTCCGCCCTCGGATGGCCACGGCAACTTTGGTTATCTTGGCGTTGCGACTGGCGCGTCCTCGATCTTCTTCGCGTATATCGGCTTCGACGCCGTCTCCACCGCCGCGCAGGAGGCCAAGAACCCGCAGAAAGATATGCCCATCGGGATTCTCGGCTCGCTGGCAATTTGCACCGTTCTTTACATATTGGTATCCACCGTTCTCACTGGCCTGAAGAACTACAAAGAACTCAATGTCGAGGCTCCGGTGGCGCTGGGCATCAAGGTGACGGGCATTGGATGGGGAGAGTTGTTGGTTAATATCGGCGCGGTCTTCGGGCTGGGAACTGTGATGCTGGTGATGCTGCTCGGCCAATCGCGCGTCTTCTTCTCCATGTCCCGCGACGGCCTCTTGCCCAAATGGGCATCGGCAATTCATCCCCGCTTCCGCACGCCGTGGATCTCCAGCATTGCCGTCGGCGCGATCGTCGCCATCATGCCCGGATTTCTGCCCATCGATCAGCTCTCGAAGCTGGTGAATATCGGCACGCTGCTGGCCTTCACGATTGTTTGCGCCGGTGTGTGGGTGCTGCGCGCGCGTCATCCTGAGATGCCGCGCCCCTTCAAAACGCCGCTGGTGCCTCTGGTGCCGATTCTGGGAATCCTTTCGGCGCTCTTTCTGATGAGCCGCCTTCCGCACATTACCTGGGAGGTAATGATCGGCTGGCTGCTGGTGGGATTGGTTATCTACTTTGGCTACTCGATCAAGCACAGCAAGGTGCAGAAGCTGGAGAATGTGGGCGAGGGCGAGTGAGTCAACAAAGATAGCCAGAATACACGCTTGCAAACGGACCTCGATTTGAACTAAACTAAGTAGACTTAGTTCACTTGGGAGGGCGCGATGCGGACAATCAATATCCATCAGGCCAAGACTCACCTCTCGCGGCTGGTGGACGAGGCCAGAGATGGAGATTCCTTTGTAATCGCCAAAAGGGGCAAACCTATGGTTCAGGTATTCCGTATTGATGCGACTCCTGCTCAACCAAAGCAGCGCATCGGCGCCATGAAAGGCCTCTATACACTCCCGAAAAATTACGAGGAGATCGACCGGGAGTTGGACAAGGAGATTGAGCGGATGTTTCTTGGTGAAGACGAGCAATGAAGTTTCTGGTCGATACAAACATCGCAATTTGGGCATTGTTCGATGACCCTCTTCTGAGCCAAACGGCACACAAAATCCTGAACGA
>CAYOYX010000103.1:0-10964 GCA_964408275.1 uncultured Occallatibacter sp. | reverse complement strand
ACCGCCGGACGCCTGCACATCGACGAAGAGCTGATGGGCGAGATGGAGCAGTTGAAAAAGCTCCTCAACCCTTCGGAGATTTTGTTTATCGCCGACGCCATGACCGGCCAGGACGCTGTCAACTCCGCCGCCGATTTCCACAAGCGCCTCGGCCTCACCGGCGTCGTACTCACAAAAATGGATGGCGATGCCCGCGGCGGCGCTGCGCTTTCGATTCGCCACGTCACCGGCCAGCCCATCAAGTTCATCGGCGTCGGCGAAAAACCCGATGCCTTCGAGCCATTCCATCCCGACCGCATCGTCGGCCGCATCCTCGGCATGGGCGACATGATGTCGCTGATCGAGAAGGCCGAGTCCACGCTCGACCGCAAAAAATCGGAAGACCTAGCCAAGAAAGCGCTGCTCGGCGACGGCTTCACCCTCGAAGACTTCCGCGACCAACTCAACCAGATCAGGAAGCTCGGCTCAATGGAGAACATCCTCAAGATGCTGCCCTCGGTCGGCCCCTTCGCCGGGATGCAGCAGGCCGCAAAGAATGTGGACGAGAAGCAGTTTACGCGCCTGGAAGCGATCATCAACTCGATGACCCCCAAGGAGCGCCGCAACCACGAAATCATCAGCGGTTCACGTCGCAAGCGCATCGCAAAGGGGAGCGGAACAGAGGTGCAGGACGTAAACAATCTCCTCCGCCAATACGCGCAGATGGCGAAGATGTTCAAGCAGATGGGCAAAGGCGGCCTGGGCTCCAAGATGATGCGCGGCGGCCTGGGCGCAATGGGCATGGGCGGAAAGCAGCGCTTTGGGCGGTAAGAGGCAATTTAGATGGAAAAGGAACGCATTCTCGGTGAAATTCGACGCACTGCGACCGACGGTAAACCGCTCGGACGGGATCAATTCTGTACACAAACCGGAATACGGGAAACCGATTGGCAAGGCAAACATTGGGCGAGATGGAGTGATGCACAAATTGAAGCTGGATTTGAACCCCTTGCCTTCACTACCAAATTCGATGATGAAATAGTACTTATGAGAATAGCTGAACTCGCGCGAAAGCTTGGTAGAATCCCAACGCGTCCTGAGATGCGCATGGAACGAAGAACAAACCAGATGTTTCCAAATGATAGCGTTATAGGTAGGCGCTGGAGCCGGAGTGAAATGGTTGAAGCGCTGGTTAAATTCTGTGAGAACAATTCAGGGTATAACGATATTTCGATGATATTGGAGTCAATTCAACGTACAACAAAAGAGTCGAATATAGAAACTGACCAATCAGCTGCCGTTTCCAAGAACAAGAACCCTTCGGGATATGTTTATCTGGTGAAATCAGGGAAACTATACAAAATTGGCTTCTCCGAAAATCACTGGCGACGCAAGAGCGAACTGCATAAACAAACAGCTGAAGGAATTACAGAGATTCATACCATCGCCGCCATCGATGATGCTCCGGGCATCGAGCGATACTGGCATGAACGGTTTAAGGAAAAGCGTCAGCATGGCGAATGGTTTGATCTTTCTGCTGAGGACATTAGCGCATTCAAGAAGAGAAAGTTTATGTAGCCATGATCACCCTCCAAGACCAACTCGACGAGATCACCGCCAACACGCGCAATCTTGTACAGGCCGAGCGGCTCGCCATCAGCGAGCGATCTGTCGAGGAGTTATTCGCGACCGGCATCGAAGAGCGCATTCTGCCCGTCGGCGCTCAGGCTCCGGAGTTTGCTTTGCACGATGCCGCGGGGCGTCTCGTTCGCTATCAGGATATGCTCGCCCTCGGCCCACTGGTTATCAACTTTTTTCGCGGGCGCTGGTGTCCTTACTGCGTGACGGAGCTAGAGGCGTGGCGCGAGTTGCATAGCACGCTCCGTGAACGCGGCGTGCTGATGGTCGCCATCGGCCCGCAGACGGAAAAGCAGAACGACTTCATGGCCGACCAGCACCTGCTTCCTTTCCCAGTGCTCAGCGACCCCGGCTGCGCGCTCGCCGAAAAATTCGGCCTTGCCCACACCGTGCCCGATTATCTGCGCGATTATTACCTATCCATCCTCATCAACATTCCATTTGTGAATGGTGATGAAAGCTGGCGGCTGCCGCTGCCCGCGACCTATGTGATTGGGCGCGATGGCCGCGTGATTTTCGCCGAGGCTCACGCAGATTTTCGTGTCCGTCCAGATCCGGAAGAGGCGCTGGCGGCGCTGAATAGCAGGGGCTAAAGCCCACTGTTTTACACTGCTTTTTGGCACGACTGAAGTCATGCCCTGATACAAAGCAAGTTTCTGAAACACGTTCCAAGATTCAAGACAAATGTATAAATTGGGATAGTTTTTCTTCCACTTTTTCCAAAGCAACTCCCCGCAACAGAAAGACTTTGCTCCGCGATAACTCGCCAGTTACTAACTCGACCGAATTTTTAGGTAAGTCAAAGGTCTCGGCTAGAAAGGCAATCAGCGCAAGATTGGCGCGGCCATCGAGAGGCGGCGCGTGGACGGCAACCTTCAATTGCGCCGCTGCGCCTTCGCCATAAACGCCGGTGATGGCCGTCTTCCGCGCGCCGGGCTGAGCGCGAACGGCAAGCGTTACTCCCGCGGCTACTGTGCGCAGCATCCGTTCTTCTCCAGAGCGGGTCTCTCGCCAAACAAGCCCGTGCCCACGCGAATGCGCGTTGCGCCCTCTTCGATGGCCAGATGGAAGTCGCCGCTCATGCCCATCGAGAGCACGTCCAAACTCAATCTTAAATGCGCCGCCGCCCAGCGATCGCGCCATTCGCGCAGACTGCGGAAGCAAGAGCGCGTTTCGTCTTCAGAAACATCGAAGGGAGCAATCGTCATCAACCCGCGCAATTGTAGATTCGATAAATCCGGCAGCCGCTGCAATAACTGCGCGGCCTCGGCGGAGTTTGGGTCTACTCCTGCCTTCGAATGTTCCGAGCTGAGTTTGACCTCGATCAAAACCGGCAGCTGCTTGCTCAGCTTGCCCGCGGCTTCATTCAACCGCTCGGCCAGCCGCACGGAATCCAGCGTATCCACGGCATCAAACAATTCCACAGCACGCTGAGCTTTATTCGATTGCAGGTGGCCGATCAAATGTACGTGAATCGGATTTGCATCGCGCCGGCGCAGCGGTTCAAGCGCGGTTGCCTTGCCCGCAAACTCCTGCACGCGATTCTCGCCGAAGAGCGTAAGCCCCAGCGCGGCGGCTTCGGCAATCGTCGCCGCCGGATACGTCTTGGAGACGGCCATCAATTCGACATCGCCGCGCGATCGGCCCGCTTTGCGGCAGGCCTTGGCAATCGTTTCTTCCAGTCGTTCAAGATTTTCGGCGAGCGCTGTCATCTTGCTTCATCCCGCTCCACTTAACGAGCGCCAGTTTAGGTACGTGGCATCCAACCCCTTCTGTAAAAAGATGGCAGAGGGCGACCGCTGTTTACCAGTTAATTAACAGCAAGATTTTGAAAATATACAGGGGGGGGTAGGGGGGGGTCCTTTTCGCCTCCAACCAAACCACTCCTTGCGACAGAGCGATGCAAATTCAGAGTAGCAGAATGCCGGAAATAATCCGCAAAGAAAATCTATGCCCCAGCTCTTCAAGAAAATTCTCATCCTCCGGCGCATACGCACCTATCTCTGCCGCATCCAATACAGATATGTGGACCATCATTCTACTCATCTTCTCCAACATCTTCATGACCATCGCCTGGTACGGCCACCTGAAGTTTCGCCAGGAGGCGCTGTGGAAGGTGATTCTGGTCAGTTGGGGCATCGCCTTCTTCGAGTACCTGCTGCAGGTGCCGGCCAACCGCATCGGCGCGGCGCGCTTCTCTCCCGTGCAGCTCAAGGTGATGCAGGAGATCATCACGCTCTCGGTCTTCGCCGTCTTCACTCTACTCTACTTCGGCGAGCATCTGCGCTGGAATCACGCCGCCGCCGGTGTGTGCCTAGTGGCTGCGGCCTTCTTTGTTTTTCACTCGTGGTAAGCGAATGACGGTCGAGGTTCGTGGTATCCCACCCTAGCCGCAAAGACAAAAACGCGGCGAGGATGGGGCACCCGCTCAATGCTCATCGAGAAACTTCTCCGCCTCAAGCGCAGCCATGCAGCCCGATCCGGCGGCAGTGATCGCCTGACGATAGCGCCGGTCCTGCACATCGCCGCAGGCAAAAACTCCCGGCAGCGGCGCGCCGTTTTTTGTGACCAGAACATTATCCTTCGTGCGAATGTAGCCGTCGCCGTCGAGATCGATCTGATCGCCAAAGACCTTTGTATTCGGCTCGTGGCCGATGCCGAGAAAGAGGCCGTCAATCGCCAGCGTTGTCACTTCGCCTGTCTTCACATCGCGCAGGCGCACACCCTTCACTTCCTTCTCCTCCACGCCCAGCACCTCTTCGATGATGGTGTTCGGACGCAGCACGATCTGCGGATGAGCCTGCGCGCGGTCGAGCATGATCTTCGAAGCGCGAAAGGCGTCGCGGCGATGGAGCAGCGTGACCTTGGTGGCGAAGCGCGTGAGAAAGAGCGCCTCTTCCATCGCTGAATCGCCGCCGCCCACTACGGCAATCTCGCGTCCGCGGAAGAAGAATCCGTCGCAGGTGGCGCAACTGGAAACGCCGTGGCCGATCAGCGCCTGCTCGCTGGGCAGCCCCAGCCAGCGCGCGCTGGCACCCGAAGCGACGATCAGCGTGCGCGTCAGAATCTCGCCCGCCGTACTCTGCAAGCGGAAGGGATTCGCGCTTAGATCGACTGATGCGAGTTGAGCAGGCTGGAAGGCCGCGCCGAAGCGCTCCGCCTGCTTTTTCATGTTTTGGATCAGCTCCGGCCCCTGAATGCCCTCCGGCCAGCCGGGAAAGTTCTCCACCGACGTGGTCATCGAGAGCTGACCGCCGGGTTCGTGGCCCTCTAGAACCAGCGGGTTGAAACCGGCGCGAGCGGTGTAGATTGCAGCTGTGAGTCCGGCGCATCCGGAGCCAAGAATTACGGTCGAACGAATCTCTGTCATAATCTTCCCTGTCTTGATTTTAGCTCTTGCGGAGGCAGTTGTTTGTCGCTTCCATCTCCCCTCTTTTGATGAGTTTCATGGTGAATTCGACTCTATCGCGGCATCGCTATCAATAAATCCTCATTAGCTCTTCTTATTACCGATCTTATCCAACTCATCGATTCCACGCCGATAAATAAGTGTGGAGCACTGTCCATGTTCCTCTCGCCGAACTCGCGCCGCGCTGCCGCCTGGTTCCACGCTTGGTTCCTGGCCTCGCTGCTTGTGCCGGTGTTTGCATTTGCGGGCGGACCAAAATATGTGGCCGGATCGACCTACTTCAATGCGGCTCAGTTGGGCCAGCCGGTTCACTGGGCCAATGGGCAGGTAAATTACTACGTCGATCAGGGTCCGCTGACTAGCTCGGTCACGAACGCGCAGGCCAAAGCTATGGTGGATGCGGCGGCGGCGCTGTGGAGCGCCATTCCGACGGCCGGCGTTACGCTCACCGACAAGGGCGCGCTCAACGAGGATGTGAGCGGCACAAATATCGTCGTCAGCGGAACTGGGTTCACAGTGACCGGCGAGCAGACCAACCAGTTGGGCCTTATCACGCAGCCGGCGGATGTGACTCCCTCGGCAACCGGCTATCCGCTGGGAGTAATCTTCGACGCCGACGGCTCGGTCATCAACGCGATTTACGGCGCGGGCGCGAGTGACCCCACCAGTTGCCAGAACAACGGCGTTTTTTCTGGCTGGACAACATCAACCCAGATGCGACCATCGCCCACGGGATTATTTTGCTGAACGGTCTCTGCGCGACCAACGCGAATCTGCTGAAGATGATGAGCTTCGAGCTGGAGCGGGCCTTTGGGCGGATTCTCGGCCTGGACTACGCGCAGGTGAATCCCGGCGCGCTGAGCAGCGGCGAGAGCAACGAGGAAGATGAATTGCTCGGCTGGCCGGTGATGCAGCCGATCAGCGGCCTGTGCAGCTCGACCGGCGGAGCCTGCATTCCGAATCCCGCAATGCTGCGCTGGGATGACATTGCCGCGCTGAATCGTATTTACCCGATCACCGCTGGCAATCTGGCCGGCTTTCCCGGCAAAGAGATCACCGCGGCCAACACGGTTTCGATTCAAGGGACCATCAGCTTCATCGACGGAACGGGTATGCAGGGCGTGAATGTGGAGGCGCTGCCGCTGGACCCGAATGGC
This sequence comes from uncultured Occallatibacter sp., assembly GCA_964408275.1. GTDB lineage: Bacteria > Acidobacteriota > Terriglobia > Terriglobales > Acidobacteriaceae > Telmatobacter. The sequence goes on along the minus strand of CAYOYX010000103.1, from coordinate 4,781 downwards.
AACCCGCTTTATCAATACGCGGTGAGCTTTGTCTCCGGCGCATATTTCAACGGCAACCGCGGCAATCCGGTGACGGGATACGACGACGCAAACGGCAATCCGCTGACGATGTGGGGATCGAATGCAGCCGCGATGCAGGGCTTCTTTGATCTGAGCGGAGTTCCGCTGCCGCCGAACGTGACGACGGCCAATTACCAGGTCAGCTTCGAGTCCATCAATCCGCTGTACATCATGGAAAACTCGGTCGGACCTTATCTGGACGGCTCGCCGGAGCCTTCGGGAACCCTGTCGCCGATCTCAGTTCCGAATCTTTCCGCGGGCAGCGCGCAGACTCTTACCGCCAATGTTGCCGACTCTGCGATTGGCAGCTCGGAGGACGCCATTGGCGCTGAGGCTAAGCCGCGCGTTCTTGCCACCAGCGGAATGTGGAGCGGGCGATTGAGCCAGGTGGGCCAAACCGACTGGTTCAGCTTTCCGGTTCGCGGCGGGCGCAGCTTCACCGTGGTCACCCTGGCGCTGAACGAATCCGGCGCGCCGACCAATGAGAAGGCTATGCCCGCGCTCGGCGTCTGGGATGCCTTTGATGCGGTGGGAACGGCTGCAGTCGCCTTTGGCGCAGGGTTGAACGGTCTGGCCACCGGCGAAAGCTGGCTACAGGTTGCGGCTTCGGGCGACGATATCGTGCGACTCGGCATCGCGGACGAGCGCGGCGACGGACGCCCCGACTACGAGTATCAGGGCTGGGTGCTCTACGCCGACACCGTTCAGCCTTCGAGGCTGCCCTCCTCCGGCGGGCCAATCGTGATTCACGGCATGGGTTTTCGCCTCACGGACACGGTGCAGGTCGGCGGCCAGCAGGCTCTAGTCACCAGCATCTCGCCCAACGAAATCACCGCCATTGCGCCCGCCGCCAACGGCCTCACCGGCTCGGTCAATGTCGAGGTAGATGACCTTCCCATCTACTACGCATCCGCCGTCATCACCGGCGGCGTCAGTTACGACTCCGGTACGGGCGACGCGCTCACGCTGGTCACCGCGCCAATGAGCACTGTTCCTATCGGAGTGCCGGAGCCATTTTCGGTGATTGCGCTGGGATCGGACCTGACTCCCGCAGGCGGCGTCTCGGTGGTCTACACCGTCACCAGCGGAACGGCGACGCTGGGCTGCGGCCAGAGTACCTGCACTGTGACAACCACCGGCGATGGACGCGCCACCATGAATGTGACGGCAACCGGCGCAAGCTGGTCGATTGTCACAGCCTCGCTGACCAACGGCTCGAATCTGAAGGCCGAATTTATCGGTGGAACGCCACCGACGCTGACTTCGCTCTCGCCGATGCTCTCGCTCGCAGCCGGAGCCACCATCAACTGGACTACCGAGGCTTTGGCGCTGAGTAACGGAATTCCATCGAGCGGTCAAAGCGTTGCATGGCAGACCACAGGCAGCGGCATCACCTTTCAGAGCGGCTCCGTCACCACCAATTCCAGCGGCATCGCCGCCAAGGCCCTCACTGTTGGTCCGCTCACTGAAGGCCAGACCGTCACCGCAACGGCCTGCCTCAATGGCACATCGCAGTGCATCACCTTCACCGCCTTTGGCGCGCGACCTGAGTACGCCACGCTCGAAGCCGTCTCCGGAACTGCACAGAGCATCTCAGTCAGCGGAACCGCCAGTCAAGTGATCCTGCGCGTGTTGGATATGGACGGCAATCCTATGGCCGGCGGCTCGGTCACGCTCTATCAGGCGCTCTACGCCTGGGCGCCGCCTTGTCCGCCGCAGGGCCGCTGCGACCAGGCCGCGCTGCTGGCCACGCAGTCCGCGACCGCCATCTCCGCACTCGACGGCACGGTCAGCTTCACTCCCGCGTCCTTGCCTGATGTTGCCACCAATCTGATTGCTGTCGGCGTCACCGGCAACACTGCCAGTGTCAACATCGCCGTTGAGCAGCATCCGTAAAAAAAGCCCCCGTTCGCCGAGGGCCTTTCATCTTCACACGGAGTTCCAGTTAAGCCAGCAGCTTTTTCACCTTCTCTTCGATCACGTCCTGGGGAACATAGCCCACCACCTGATCGGCCACCTTGCCGCCCTTGAAAAACAATAGAGCCGGAATGCCGCGAATGCCGAAGCGCGACGGAGTCCCGCCATTCTCGTCCACATTCACCTTGGCCACTTTCAGCTTGCCTGAATACGTTGCCGCCACTGCTTCCACAATGGGCGAAATGGCCTTGCACGGACCGCACCATACGGCCCAGAAATCCACCAGTACAGGCTGCTCGCTCTGGAGCACCTCCCGGTCAAACGTTGCGTCGCTAACTTCCAGAACTCCCAATCCAGTCATGATCCTCCTTGCGGCAACCGCATCTCCAAGTCTAATGGCTACCGCTCGCTCATGGGATGCGCCAGCGGTGGGAAAGTCGCAGTGCGCCTCCAGATCGTCAACAGCAAAACCGAGGATCGAGGCGCAATCCACCAACTGCCGCTCAAACAAAAGCGCCCGGATCCTATAAGGATCACGGGCGCTAGAGCAGCCCTCCCCCAGAACTGCCCACGGTAGCAATGTAGGACTTTCATAAGGGAAATGCAATCAATCTTGAGTAATAAAATAAGTAATATAACTACCGCAAATTGCACAACCAAAAGGTAACTTCCCAACCGTAATTTGCAGGAGAAGGTACCGTACTCGAAACACTTTCTTTACTCTGCCGAACTAAACTGGCTGCATTTTTTCGTAGGACTGATTTGCCCCAACCCTCTCAAACCGGCAGAGCTTCAACTCCGGCTCCGGCAGTCCAACCACCGCCGCGCGAATTGCCGCCGAGGCCTCCGGCACGCTCTCCTCACCGCCGACAACTACCAGCACCGACGGCCCCGCGCCGCTCAAAGCCACTCCCAAAATGCCATGCCCGCCGGCCAGCGGCAGCAGCCGGGGCAGCAGCGGACAGATCGCTGCGCGATAAGGCTGATGAATTCGATCTTGCATGGCAACGCGCAGCAGATCACCGCGCCCCTGCGCAAATGCCAGCCCCAGCAGCGCCGCCGATTGAATGTTGGCCACTGCGTCCGCGCGTGAGTAGCTGTCGGGCAGCATCGCCCGCGCCTTGCTGGTCGCCAGCGGCTCGTTGGGCAGCACCACAATCGCCCGCCACTCCGCCGGAGCCTCGACGCGCGCCACCTGAACTCGCCGGCTCTCGCAACTTCCCTCGCAGGACGCGGCCACAAAGCCGCCCAGCCAGCAAGCAGAAGCGTTGTCCGGATGTCCCTCCAGCGCCGAAGCCTCTTCAAGAATCCGCCCCGAACTCCAGCCCAGCCGCCCAAAGTGCACCGCCATCGCAATCGCCGCCAGCCGTCCCGCCGCCGACGAGCCGCAGCCCATCCCCAGCGGAATCTCATTCACCATGCGAATCCCGAGCGGCGTCACCGCCCGCCCATTTTCCGCCAGCAGCCGCTTGTAAATCCCCAGAACAAGGTTGTTCTCGATCGTGGCGATATGCTCCCGGTTGCGCCCCGTCGCAACAATGGAAAACTCCGCCGCCGGCTCGGCCTCGACCTCCAGATAGAAATTCAAAGCCACTGCCGCGGCATCAAAGCCGGAGCCGAGATTAGCCGACGAGGCCGGCAGCCGCAGACGGATTCTATCCGGATTCGCTTTCGATCCATCGCTCATCCGGCTCTGCCCTTCAGCGCGGCCAGCACCGCCGCCGGCGTCGCTTCCACCACCTGCGCATTGCGCCTCAGTCCTTCGATCTCCGCCTCACGGCCCGTGGCCTCGTCCTTGTCGAGCAGCGTTCCGCGATGGAAGTCGATGGTGTAATCGGCGTCCTTCAGCGTGTGCCCCGTAAGCACCAGCACCACCGTCTCACTCGGCGCAATCTTGCCCTCGGTCTTGAGCTTCTTCAATCCCGCCAGCGTCACTGCCGAGGCAGGTTCGCAGCCCAGCCCCTCCGTGCCGATCTCCGCCTTGGCAATGGCAATCTCCGCTTCGGTTACATCCAGGCACCAGCCGCCCGTCTCCTGAATCGCCCGCGCCGCCTTGCGCCACGAGGCAGGATTGCCGATCCGTATCGCCGTCGCCCGCGTGTGCGCCTCCACAGGCTCAATAAAGTTTCCGCAGTTTTCGTTCACGCAGTGCACTAGCGGATTCGCCCCTGCCGCCTGAATCACGCTGATCTTCGGCATCCGCGCTGTCAGGCCCAGCTCATGCATCTCCCGGAAGCCCTTGCCCAGCGCCGACGAGTTGCCCAGATTCCCTCCCGGCACAATCAGATGGTCGGGCACGCTCCAGTCAAATGCCTCTGCAATCTCGAAGGCCGGTGTCTTCTGCCCCTCAAGCCGATAAGGGTTCACCGAGTTAAGCAGATAAATCGGCGCTTCATTCACAATCTGCGTCAGCAGCGTCAAACAGCCGTCGAAGTCGGCCTTCAACTGGCAGGTCACCGCGCCGTAATCCATCGCCTGCGAGAGCTTGCCCCAGGCAATCTTCCCATCGGGAATCAGCACCAGGCTCTTCAGCCCCGCGCGCGCCGCATACGCCGCCATCGAAGCCGACGTGTTCCCGGTCGAAGCGCAGGCCACCCACTCGAAGCCTCGCTCTTTGGCCACGCTCAACGCCGCCGTCATGCCTGTGTCTTTGAAGGAGCCGGTCGGATTCATCCCCTGATGCTTGGCAAAGAGCCGGTCAATCCCCAGCCGCTTCGCCGCGCGCGTCAGGTGATAGAGCGGCGTCGTGCCCTCGCGCAGCGTCACCGCATTGCCAAAGCTCTCCAGAATCGGCAGCAGCTCGC
>CAYOYX010000102.1:0-11198 GCA_964408275.1 uncultured Occallatibacter sp. | reverse complement strand
GTGGTGAAGGAGTTCACCCTTAACCGCTGTCCCTCCCTTTGGCCGGACAGATGATGACTCCTGACAGGGTATCCTGTTGCGGAGTTATGTCGCGGCGCGATCCCCGAGACCAATATGATCGAATAAGGAGATCGCTCGTGCAGAAATACTTGCTCATAGCCGCCGGCGGCGCGCTTGGCTCCATCGCCCGCTACTGGGTCGGCTCGACGGTGGCCGGTCGCATGGGAACGCGCTTTCCTTACGGCACCTTCGTCATCAACCTGACCGCCTGTATCATCATCGGTTTCTCACTCACTTATCTTGGCAAGCGTGCGGGCTTGAGTTCAGCATGGCGCTTCCTGATTCCAGTCGGCTTCATCGGCGCCTATAGCACCTTTTCCACATACGAATGGGAGACGCTATCCACCTTGCGCGCAGGAGCCTTTGCCATGGCCTCGCTCTACGCAATCGGCAGCCTGATTCTGGGCCTCGCCGCCACCTGGCTGGGCGCAGTGCTGGCCGAGAGCATCTCCTGAGTGTAGAATTCTCAGTTGATCGCGGAGAGTTAAATGTTGCAGCCCGGAAAAGCCGTCAAAGTCATCATCTACCTGAGCGATGGAGCCACCCATCACGGTGCGCCGCTCTACTCCAGCATTCTCGACTTCCTTTTTTATCGCGGCGTAGCCGGAGCCACCGTCACCAAAGGCATCGCCGGCTTCGGAGCCGATCATCATATGCACGCGGCGCATCTGGTCGAGATCTCCGACCGTCTGCCCATCAAGATTGAGTTCATCGAGAGCCGCGAGAAGGTCGATTCGCTGCTGGGCAAGCTGGAAGAGCTGGCCGGGAGCGGGCTGATCGAGATGCAGGAAACCACCGTCGCCAAGCCGGCCCAACTCTCCAAGCCCAAAGAGCCGCTCACACCTGCTCATCTCAAGATCGAAGGCAAGGCGCAGATGATGCGCATCTTTTTGAGCGAGGAAGACCGCTGGAAGTCGAAGCCGCTTTACGAAGCCTTGGTGGAGGCGATGCGTGCCAATGACCTGGCCGGCGTCACCGTCTATCGCGGCATCCTCGGCTACGGGGCGCACCGCCGCGTCCACAAAGACCAGCCTCTGCTCCATCCCCACCACGCCTCCATCCTGCTCTCGACCATCGACACTGCGGAAAAGTTGCGCGCCTTTCTCCCCATCGTTGATCAGATGGTGCAGGAGGGGCTGGTCGTCTTCTCCGACGTGGACATTATCAAATACGCCTATCGCGCGCTGGAAACCGAGACACCGCCCGCGCTGGAAAAAGTGGGGGAATCCCAGTGAAAGAACTGTTTGCTGCTCGTATGCTGCGCATCCACTTCGGCGAGAATGACCGCTGGCAGGGCAAGCTCCTGCATGAAGCGATTCTGCTCAAGTGCAAGGAGTTGGGCATTGCCGAGGCGCTCGTTCTTCTCGGCATCGAGGGTTACGGCTCGGCCAGCCGGATTCGCCACTCAAGCCACTGGCCGCGCACAAAAGATGCGCCCATCCAGATGTGTGTTATCGACACTGAAGAGCAGATCGCGCGGCTTGCTCCATCTCTTGACGCTATGGTTGAGGAAGGTCTGGTTGCTGCGTCCACTGTTGATGTTATTCGCTACTCGCGGACGCCGGAAGTGTTTGAGAATATAAAGTAAACCCGCTGCAATTCGCCGGTCTCTTGTTGATTCCCTTGATTCCTTCGCTACTTTCGCTGATAATTGGTGTCAAAATGACCAATAGTACTCACTTCTCTACGGAGGATTCCCACACGGAAGCTAATCGGCCTGTATTCCATTGACCATACAGCCGGATCCCCCACCTGTTGAAGTTTTTGAAAGGCAGTTCCGGAGTCTGATTACGGAGGACCGATGCTCTCGACGCGAAAGCCGCGCACAACTGCATTTGTTTTCATAATTATTACGATTTTTGCTTTCATCCCCGCGCGGGGCCGCGCACAGGCTGCTCTGTTGATGGAGGAGCCGTATGGCTTCTTCGGCTCGGTCAACCCAACCGGCCACAACGCCATCTATTTCGAGCGAATCTGCGCGGAAACTCCCGTCAAACTGCGCCGCTGCCACGCCGGCGAGATGGGTTCCGTTATTGCCCGCTATCAGGGTATCGACCGCTATGACTGGATTGCGATGCCGCTTGTTCCGTACCTGTATTCCGTTGAAAACACCGCGGCGGTACCCCCGCGAGGCGATCGAGAGACAGTCAACCGGCTGCGCAGCCGTTATCGCGAAGCTCATCTGTTCAGCCTCGGAGAATATCTGCCTTCGGGCGGCTTTACGCGCGGCGGCTGGACTGAACTGGTTGGCGTCTCCTACGAACGGCGCATCTATGCCTTCCGCTTTGAGACTACCCAGGAGCAGGATGATGCCTTCATCGCGATGATGAATAGCAGCGAAAATATTTCGCACTTCCGCCTTCTCTTCAACAACTGCTCGGACTTTGCGCGACTAGTCCTGGACTTCTACTTTCCCGGAGCTTTCTCCCGCAGCGTCTTTCCCGATGCCGGCATGACCACTCCCAATCAGATCGTCTACAAACTGGAGCGCTACGCCCGCAAGCATCCCGGGTTGCAAATCACGGTTTATGAGATTCCGCAGATTCCCGGCTATCGCCGCCACAGCCGCAAAAATAAAAGCATCTCGGAATCGCTCTCCACCACCGGTTATGTTCTTCCCATTGCGGCATTGAACCCTTACCTTGCCGTGGGAATCTTCGTCGATTATTTAGTGCGCGGGCGCCATCATATTGTCCCTAAGCATCCGCTGATTCTTACTTCGGATAACTTATGGGAATTGACAGCACCGGTTCGTCTCGCGCAAAATTCCATGAGCGAAGGTGTGCAGGCCCCCAGCGCCGCTGTCGGCGTCCCCTCGGAAACGGGTGGGACCATCACAGCCAACTCCGGCCTGTCAGAAATCAGGGCTTCCAATGAGTAAATCCGCTCCACAGAATCTCAAGAATCACGCCCGCTTCGATCCGTTGTTTCACCCTTTCGTGTTTATCGTGCTGACTGCCAACCTGGCCTTCGCTATCTTCCACATGATTCATCATCGGGCAGACGACTACTTTGCCGGTCCGTGGTATGTGGTGCTTTCGATTGCGGTCTTCATTCCCGTCATCAAGATTCGAATGTATTCGCTCAAGGTGCAGGACCGCGTCATTCGCCTGGAGGAGCGGCTGCGCTTGCAGGCACTGGCCCCCGCCGCTTGGCACGCGCAGATCTACCGCCTCACCGAGGATCAGTTGATCGGCCTGCGCTTTGCCGCCGACGACGAGGTTGTGGAACTTGCCAAGCAGGCTTTGGAAGGCAATCTGAACCGCAAGCAGATCAAGGAGCGCATCAAGAGTTGGCGCGCGGACAACTGGCGGGTCTGACGCGCAGCAAATCGCTTTGTCGGCGTGTGCCGTTTGGCGAGGACTTGGACTATTGCTCGGCTGACCAGTTCCGTGCTCCGTGATAGATGTGAAGGATTTGGATCGCTGTGCACGTCAACTGATAGACGATGATGTAGGGCAAGCCGGGAACCACAAGCTCCCTTGTGCCCACGATTCTTCCCACTCGTCCCTTCAACGGAAAGTTGTCCAGGCTATTGGCTGCATCGAAGAGCGATTTGGCAACGGCCCGTGCAGCGGTGGGACTGTCTTTTCGTATATAGCGTGTAATCCCCTGAAGGTCTTGCGCCGCAGGTGTTGTCCATCGCACTATCATGGGATCGGGCATCCGCGGTTCTCAGAGTTGCAATTCTCGCTCCACGTTTGCCCATACTTCGGATGCGGGTAATAAGTCGCCACGCGAGGCGGCATCCTGTCCGGCGCGGACTGCGGCATGGAAGCAAGCCTCTTCCGTCAGATAGCGGTCGAGTGCCTCACGCGCCAACTCATCAGTTCCACGGCCTGCCTGCGCGGCCATGCGCGAGAGTTGGGCTTCCTGCTCGACGCTGAGGGTCACTTCCATATCCTGAGATTAGGAGCATTCCGGGCCGGTGTCAATCTGGAAGTTGAAGAACAAGCAGCGCGAAGACTATGCTGTCTTCTTCTGCGCGGTCACGTACTCGCGCAGCGCAGCATTGATGCGGCTTTGGTAGCGCCGTCCGGTCGCTCGAAAGAAGGCGATCAGATCAGCGTCCAGCCGCAGCGTAATCTGCTGCTTATTCTCCGCCGGAACAAGATCGGAGACGCGCCGCCAGCCGGTGGTCCGCTCAGGCATATCGCTCAGGTCGATATCCTCATCGCCCATCTCCTGAAGTTTCATCCACGCTTGCTGCTCTTCAGCGGTCAAGACAGGAGGGTTGTCGGGATCAAGATGGTAGTAGACTGTTTCGGTCGATTTCATTGTGCGTGGGCCTGCGTCAGAAACTCCTCCAGCGCCCTGGAAACCACTGCATTGAGCTTTTGTTTGTGCTCTTCGGCAAACAGAGCTGCCTGTTTGTGAAGATCGGGTCCAACCCGAACATTGAAGCTGCCCTTGAAGGGCTGATCAGGCACCTTGCCTTCCTCCGCGCAGAATGCGAGGTACTCATCCACGGCGGCGCGGAAGTTGGACTCCAGGCTGCCTACATCCGTTCCCTCATAGACGATGGCGTCGCGAATGCCTAGCAGCGATCCATGCAGTACGCGATCCTCGGCGCTATATTCAACCGAGCCGTCGTAGCCCTTGTATTGGAGCGTTTGGCTCATGGGATTCTCCTTTCTTGGCGTAGAAACTGAATAACCGCACGAATCTGATACGCCTTGAGAATTCTCGACGGATGAGGTTCGTGCATAAAGAACAATGCCCTGGTTACAGGATCGAAGAACTTTCTGCCTGAACCGCCAGAACTACGCAGTTCATATCCGAGGGCAATCATCAGCGACAACAGCTCATCCCATGTGTAATCCACGGGTTTGGCAAGTAGCCGAGATTGGGATTTTTGCAGTTTGGACAAACGTCCTCGATCTGCAACTAAATTCAGTTACAGAATAGCACGATTGGAGGATAATTTCCATCCATTACTTGGTATGTCGCTTCTGATGCCAGACCCAGGCCGTCCGCACAATCTCATCGAGCTGCGTGTAGCGCGGCTTCCATCCCAGTTCGCGGATGGCTTTATCTGAACTGGCGACGAGGACGGCGGGGTCGCCGGGGCGCCGTGGACAAAGCTCTGTGGGAATGGCATGGCCGGTGACGCGCCGTGCCGATTCAATCACTTCCAGAACGCTGAAGCCTCGCCCGTTGCCCAGATTGAAGATCAGACGGCTCTCAGATTCCGGCGCGGTCTCCAGTGCCTTGAGTGCCAGCAGATGCGCATCGGCCAAGTCGGAGACGTGGATGTAGTCGCGAATGCAGGTGCCGTCCGGGGTGGGATAATCGTTGCCGAAGATATTGATCGACTTGCGTCGTCCCAGCGCCACATCCAGAACCAGAGGAATCAGGTGCGACTCCGGTTCGTGGGCTTCGCCACGGACTATGCCGCTTGTCCCTTCCGGCGCTCCGGCCACGTTGAAGTACCTCAGCGAAGCGACGCGCAGGCCGTGAATCTGGTTCAGCCAGCCCAGCATCTGCTCCACCAGCAGCTTCGACGCGCCGTAGGCGTTGGTCGGAAGCAGCCGAGCATCCTCTTTGATGGGAACAACTTCCGGCTCTCCGTAAACTGCGGCTGTGGAACTGAAGACCAACCGTTTCGGCCCATGAGCGAGCATCGCTTCAAGCAGGGAAAGCGTCGATGCGGTGTTATTGCGAAAAAACTCCTCGGGATGGACCATCGATTCGCCGGCTTCGATGAGCGCGGCAAAGTGCAGAACGCCGTCGAAAGGCTTTCCTTCGGCTTTTGCCGCAATAAATAGATTTTCAATGGCTTGCCGGTCAGCAAGTTCTCCCACCACCAATTTCACCCCAGCCGGCAAAAGATCGCGCCGTCCATGGCTCAGGTTGTCGTATGCAACAGCTTCGTGCCCATGTTCAGCCAGCAATCCGGCGACAGTACCACCTATGTACCCCGCACCTCCCGTAACCAATATCTTCATAAAAAACTGTCCCTTCCCTAATCCTTTTGGTATAGCCTAAAGTCTAATACAGAGGGCGGTGTTGAAGAAGTTTGGCGTCGCTACCGCAGACCGTCAACAAGGCGGCTCACCTTTCAGGCCAGTCGTTTAACTCGTTCTGGCCCGAATCGCATTTTGGTAGAAATAGGGTGCATTCTTTTGCAGGCATTGAATTTGGACTTCCCCCTGCGGAGCGAGGGATTGTATTGATTTTTTACGCCTCGGACTTCTATTGGAGTGCGCGACTCTTCAGGTTCAAGCAGACCGCCAATCCGTTGTGCGCAGGATATCGCAGATTAGCGGATTTGGCCGGAGCAGACGTCGGTCTCGGCGCCGCTTTTACTCTGCTATTCATGCTAGCTGTGAATAAAATATCTCCGCATTCGTCCGACAGTAACCACCATAATCGAGAGAGTTTTGCGATTGGAAGAGATATGCTCGTCTCATGCGCGGCTCGCTCGTGCTGTGCATGGCGTGGCTCGAACCGTTTGACAGATGCTCGGCAAATGAGACGGACAGTTGCGCTTTTTAGCCATTCTGTCAAAATACTCGTAGACTTTTGCAAGGCACCCATTGAAGTCAGAAACTGCCGTCACGCGGCGGTCGCGGACAGATCGCGATTATCCGCGCGGCAGATAAACGACCACTCAGTAGCAGAGGCGCTAAGCCGCTATGATTATGAACGAGGACTGAAACTATGCCGGTAAAAGCTAGGTCCAGACGAGCCACCTTCGGATTGCTTCCCGAGCCCGAGCGCAACGCAGGCTCGTTTATTACCAGTGCGGTGATCAATGGAATAATCCTAGCTTTGATGCTCTTTCTTGGTGTATCCGCAAAGAAGACACTCGATCAACATAAGTATGAGGAGACATTGTTGATTGTGCCGTCCAAGCCGACGCCTCCGCCACCCAAGGTGAAATTGCCTCCGCCACCCAAGGTCGAGGAGAAGCCGCTGCTGAAGATGGAAGAGCCGAAGATTATCATGCCCAGGGTGCAGCCCAAGCCTGATCTGAAGCCGATTCAGTTGGAAACCAAACCCGCGCTGCCGAATATCAAGGAAGTCAAGCCGGAGGTGAAATTGGCGCCGCAGCCCAAGCCTATAATGGCTGCCGCCATGCCTGCTCAGGACAACCACATCAAAGCCTCCACCAAACCCGTCCATTTTGGCGATGCGTTTGGAGTTACTCCCAATCCGAATGCCAAAGGACCGGCCACTGTAGCTGCCATCGGCAATCCTTATGGAGGTATGCAGGGTGCGGCGATAGATCCGCACGGAAGGGTCGGCTCGACGGGCATCGGCAATGGAACCAAATACGGATCGAATACCGGCACAGTGGGCAAGGTCGCTTCGGTCGGAATCTCCGCAGCGCCCACTGCCGTCGTGCAGGTTCCGCAGGCTGTTGCCGGACCACCCCCCACACAGCCAGAGGTCTCCATTCCAAAGCCAACATATACCCAGGAGGCCCGCAGCTTAAAGATTCAAGGCAATGTGATCTTGCGCGTGACTTTTTTTGCAAACGGGCGTATTCAGGTGGTGGGTGTGGTGCAGGGACTCGGTCACGGATTGGACGAGCAGGCTCGGCTCGCTGTACAACAGGGACGCGTTCTGCGTCCGGCCACGCGCAATGGACAGCCGGTGGATATGACAACCAACGTTACTATTACGTTCCAATTGGCGTAACATCTGAATTGAATGCAAGAACAATGGCTATGCTCTACCGCGAGACAGGAGCGGCGCGAGCAACCGGAAGTAGAATGGAAACAGACCAGTTTAGGAGCCTGACATGACGTTTCGGAAGTTATCCCTCGCACTCCTGATCATCACCCTGGGCGCTCCCTGCGTGCACGCATTGGGCATATTTGCCAAAAAGCCGCAGCAAAAGTACGCGCAGACCCACCAGCTCACGCCGGAACAGGCGGCGCTGGTGGAAAAGGCCATCGGCCGGGAAAAGGTGTTGATCAAGAACATCCAGCAGCGCACACCGCTGGTGGAGACTTATATTCAGAATACTCGGCCGGACGTCAAGCTCTATCAGGTGCCAGTTTCGGATGAATATATGTTGAGCCGCATCGACTTTGGCAAGGGTTTCTTCGACAAGACCTACGAGCCGAAGACCGCTGCCAGCAGTAAACGCGGCTTTTTCAAGGGATCTCTCGCCTCTATTACTGGAATCTCCAAAGCTCTCAAGCTGGACTCGGGCGTTACCACGAACCCGCTCGGCTTTACCGAGATGATGTTTATGGATCCCAGGGGCTTCGACAACCAGCACTATGAATTCAGCTTTGTCAGGCGAGAGTTTCTCGGCACGGTGCGCACTTGGGTCTACGACGTGCATCCCAAGCCCGCTGTCAAAGACCCAGGCCGGTTCTATGGGCGCATCTGGATTGAGGACGAAGACGGAAACATCGTCCGATTCAATGGAACATTCACTGAGTCCAAATCCGAAGACAGCGCGAATCTCTACTTTCACTTCGATAGTTGGCGGATGAACATTCAGCCGGGAATCTGGCTGCCGGTGGCCGTGTACGTCGAAGAAACCCATAAAGTGAAGGGCGACGAAAAGTCCGCAGGGCTGAAGGCGCAAACGCACTTCTGGGGCTACTCGCTCAAGCTGCCCACGCGAGAGAGCGAGAATGTCAGCGTCAAAGTCGATGACGCCGTCGACAAGAGCGACGACTCGCAGGACGTGGGTCCTCTGCAAGCCTCGCGCGCCTGGATTACCCAGGCCGAAAACAACGTGATCGACAGGTTGGTGGAAGCCGGCCTCGTGGCGCCGCTGACCCCAGGCGGCTATGAGAACACAGTGCTCGATCAGATCGTCATCAACCTGCAGGTACCCAACAACCTGGCGTTTACCGACCAGGTTCATACCCGCATTCTGCTCTCGACCACAATTGAAGCCACTACAGTCGGCAACACTATTCTGATCAGCAAAGGGCTGATCGATACACTGCCCAACGAGGAGTCCATCGCCTCGGTCGTGGCTATGGAACTGGCGCACATCGTCCTGGGCCACCACATCGATACCCGTTACGCATTCAACGACCGGCTGCTCTTCCCGGATGAAGCGACCTTCAAGAAGATCGATATGAACCACTCGGCCCACGACAACGCTGAGGCCGCCAAGAAGGCGATGGAGTATTTACAAAACTCCATGTACAAGGATCGTCTTCCCTCCGCAGGCCTTTACTACGCGCAGTTGACTGACCGGGCAAAAGAGTTGAAGGCCCTCAACACGCCTACCCTCGGCGATTCGATGCTCAAGGACGATGGAACTCCGTGGATGTCTGATCTGCTCCACATGGCGATCAAGCTGAACTGGGATGATCTCGCCCAGCGTCCCGCGTTGCCACTCAACAGTTGGCTCAAGACCGATCCCTGGGACGACAAGGTGCATCAGGTCAACGCAAAGATCTACGCCTACATGAATCCCCGCGACAAGATGCCTCTGGAGCTGACGCCGGTATTCTACAAGTTGCAGCGTTATGATCTCTCGAAGTTGCAGCCTGCGCCATCCGCCGCGCCTGCGCAGTCCGCTCCAACTGCTCCAGATGCGTCCGCACAGCAACAACAGCCGCCCGCGGAAAACCAGAACCCGCCAACACAACCGTAGTGATAACCATCAAGATCCACGAGCCGGATAGCTTTCCCCGGAACTCCGGCTTGTGGATTCGCAACCTGACGTTGAACTCATTCCCTGGCACGAAGATTTGCCTGAAATGGACTAAATATCCGCCCATGAAACGATCAGCCGTTGTCTTGCTCCTGATGTTGCTTGCCGCATGGACAGTTGCCGCGCGCGCGCAAGTGGTTCCGTCCGCTACCTCCAGTCAGTTCTCGGTTACTGCGGGCGGAACGGTTTCAGTCTTTCAGCCTGATTATGCGGGTACCTTGCTCTGCGGAGCAGTCATCTGCTACCCCCTCGCGCAATCCGCTAATCAGCCGCTCTTTGGCATCGGCGCATTTGTCGATGTAAAGCTCAACCGCTGGGTGCAGATAGAGGCCGAGGGCCGCTGGCAGCGCTTCAATCAGTATTATGGCGTCTCAGAGGACAACTATCTGATCGGCCCCAGGGTTCCCGTCTACCGCCTCGGCAAGGCGACCGCTTACGCCAAAGCCCTCGGCGGCTACTCCAACATGAACCTCGGCAACTACTATGGAGTGCCTCTGGGTACCGGCAGCTTCACAACCTTCGCCTTCGGCGGAGGCGTGGATCTGAAGCTGACCAAGCGGCTCAGTCTCCGCGCCGGGGATTTCGAGTATCAGTACTATCCCTGGTGGGGCAACTCAACACTCTCGCCCTACGGCGTCAGCGCGGGCTTCGGCTACAAAATCTTCTGATCGCGCTCTGTGCAAGACAGTGAGGGCCACTCCATCGGAGTGGCCCTTGATTCTTCTGGTTCACTGGACGAGCCGCCTACGCCGGCGAAGGCGAGCCTTCCGGATATGCCGGTCCGCGGCTCTCCGGCTTGAGCACCTGCTGCACATCGCCGCTGCCAGTATCTGAAGGCGTAGCCAGCACCGAGCGCATCGGCGGCAACTCCAGGCCGTCGATCAGCATCCGCACTTCTTCGGCGTCAATGGTCTCGCGCTCCAGCAAGGCCGCGGCGATGCGGTGCATGGCGTCGGCGTTCGATTCGACGATGGTGTGCGCTGATTGGTAGGCCTCGTCGATCAGGCGCCTCACCTCCAGATCAATCTGCCGCGCCGTCTCCTCGCTGAAGTCCCTGTGCTGCGCAATTTCGCGACCCAGAAAAATCTGCTCCTCTTTTTTGCCGAAGGTCAACGGACCAAGGCGGCTCATGCCGTACTCGCAGACCATGCGCCGGGCCAGATCGGTTGCGCTCTCAATATCGCTGCCCGCGCCGGTCGACATTTGGTTGAGGAATATCTCCTCGGCCACGCGTCCGCCATACGACATCGCCAGCTTCGCCTCCAGATACTCCCGCGTGTAATTGTGCCGGTCGCCGGGTAAAAAGATCGTTACGCCCAGAGCCATGCCGCGCGGAATAATCGTGACCTTGTGAATGGGGTCGGAGTGCTCGCGCTTGAACGAAACCAGCGCGTGGCCGGCCTCGTGATAGGCGGTCACTCGCTTCTCTTCCTCGGTCAGCAGCATGGACTTGCGCTCGGCGCCCATCAGCACCTTGTCCTTGGCCAGCTCGAAGTCG
>CAYOYX010000101.1:0-11516 GCA_964408275.1 uncultured Occallatibacter sp. | reverse complement strand
TCAGGGATGTCCCCGGCCGTACAAAAGCAGGGACTAGGGAATAGGGAATAGAAAGGCACGTCGGTTGGTTGGTGGTCATGGATTGATTGTGCGCGGCGAAGCAATAATGATGTGCAAAATATCATCAAATTGAAGTTTGTGGATTCCAAGGTCCCCAAAAGCGAGCGACCTGAGGTGCCGGAAGATGGGTTGCTTTTTATGAACAAGAGGAATTCGGGTTAGTTTCTTGAAAAGAGCAGCGAGTTAGCCATCGCTTCGCGATGATGGCAAGTTGGCATATTAGCGGGTTCATTGCAGGCGCAACTCGATTCGGCGAGTTGCCTACTCAGGATGACAGACTATTTGGGCGTCTATTCCCGGCCTTTTTTGTGGATCTCGATGTTGAGCCGTTTGATCTTCTGGTTGAGGGTGGAGAGCGGGATGTGGAATTGCTCGGCGGCGTCGGTCTGGTTGCCGTTGCAGTGCTCCAGCTTTTCGATAATGATGCGGCGCTCGATGTCTTCGAGGATGTCAAAGAGCGAGGCGTTGGGGTTGTGCTGGAGGAGCGCGTCCTGGAAGCTGCGGCCGGTGATGTGGCCGGGGAGCAGATCGGAGCCGATGACTGGCCCTGAGGAGAGCACGACACCGCGTTCGATGGAGTTCTCTAATTCGCGGACATTACCGGGCCAATCATAATCGACCAGCGCGCGCAGAGCGTCGGCAGAGAGATGGCGCGGTGCGAATCCGTTCTCGGTGGCGTAGAAATCGAGGAAGTGCTGGGCGAGGAGAGGAATGTCTTCGCGGCGAGCGCGCAGCGGTGGCAAATCGACGGTGATGACGTTGAGGCGGTAGAAGAGATCTTCGCGGAAGCGGCCCTCGCGAACCTCCTGGCGGAGATCGACGTTGGTGGCGGCGATGATGCGCACGTCCACCTGCATCTCCTGGGTTCCGCCGAGGTGCATGAAGCGGCGATCCTGGAGGACGCGCAGGATTTTGGACTGCGTTTCCATGCCCATGGTGGCGATCTCGTCCATGAAGAGCGTGCCGCCGTTGGCGACTTCAAAGAGGCCTTTTTTGGCGGAGATGGCCGAAGTGAATGCGCCTTTGACGTGTCCGAAGAGGTTGGATTCAAGCAGTTCCGACGGCATGGCGCCGGTGTTGATGGGGACGAATGGCTTGTCGCGGCGCGGCGAGTTGGCGTGGATGGCCTTGGCGATCAGTTCCTTGCCGGTGCCGCTTTCGCCTTGAATCAGAATCGTAGACCGGCTGGGCGCGACCTGAGCGACCAGGTCGAAGACCTTCAGCATGATCTCGCTTTTGCCGACGATGTTGCTGAAGTTGTAACGCTGCTTGAGGGCGCGCTTGAGTTGCAGATTTTCTTCTTCGGCTTTGTGGCGGGCGACCGCGGAGCGAATGTCGGCCAGCAGCTTTTCGTTGTCCCAAGGCTTCTGAACGAAGTTTTCCGCGCCGGCGCGAACGGCATCCACGACATTGTCCACTGTCCCGTAAGCGGTGATCATGATGACCGGCATCTGGGGATGGCGCTCTTTGATCTGCGGCAGCAACTCAAGGCCGCTTTGTCCGGGCAAGGCCAAATCGAGCAGCAGCAGATCGAAGTTTTCCTGCTCCAGAGTTCGTAGTCCAGCTTCGCCGTCGGGCGCCATAGTGACCGCGTAGCCTTCGAGAGAGAGCAGAACTTCGAGCGACTCGCGGATGGCGGCTTCGTCGTCGATGACCAGAATGCTGGCAACGCTGGCGGGAGCGGAGTCGTCGGCGGCTGCGGACGGGTTCAAGGGAAGTTCGACCTCAGGCATGAATGGAATTCCTCAACAAAGGAAATTCTAAATGGAAGGTAGTGCCGGAGCCGATTTCGCTTTCGACATGAATCTTGCCGGCGTGCTCCTGGATGATGCCGTAGGAGACGGAAAGTCCCAGTCCGGTGCCGCGGCGGTCGCCGGGTTTGGGCGTGGTTTTGGTGGTGAAAAACGGATCGTAGATGCGCTTGAGATTCTCCGGCGCGATGCCCGAGCCAGAGTCGGCGACGAGAGCGGCGACGCAGTTGTCGTGCTGGTTGACCTCTGTGGCCACGCGCAGTTGGCCGCCGCTCGGCATAGCCTCTTTGGCGTTGAGCAGTAGATTGAGGAAGACCTGCTGGAGCTTGCCGGGGTTGCCCTGGATGGAAGGGAGCGGCTCACAGAGCGCGAGATCAACGGTGACCTGCGCGGTTTTGAACTGATGCTCCAGCAGGGAGAGCGTGTCGCGGATGACCTGATTGAGGCTGGTTTCGCGGAATTCGGTGGTGGAGGTGCGGGAGAAGTTGAGCAGGCCGTTGGCGATCTCGGCGGCGCGGAAGCTCTGCTGAATGATCTTGTCGAGAACGGGGCCGAGGCGGGCGTCGCCCTTGAGCTGCTTGGAGAGCATCTGCGAGTAAGAAGAGATGACGGCCAGCGGCGTGTTGATCTCATGGGCGACGCCGGCAGCGAGCAGACCGATGGAACTGAGCTTGTCGGCCTGCGTCAGTTGGGTCTCTAGCGAGACGCGCTCGGTGATGTCATCAACGAGAATGATGCGTCCGACGGAGACAAAATCGCGCGAGAGCAATGGCGCGATGGCGATGTTGGCCGAGCGTTGCTCACCGGCGCGAGTGGTCAGGCGGAATTTGTAGAGGTGATGCACGCCGGCCTCGTTGCGGAAGCTGTCGATGGCGTCGACGAACTCCGGTGGAAAGACCGAGCGCAGCGTCTGGCCGATGGCCTCGGCGCGGCTGAGGGCATAGAGGGCCTCCATCTGCGCGTTCCAGCTCTCGATGCGGTCTTCGAGATCGACGGCGAGGATGCCGACGTTGATCGACTCGACGATATTTTCGTTGAACTCCTTGAGGCGCTCGAATTCGCCGATTTTTTCTTCAAGTCGGGCGTAGAGGCTGGCGTTCTGGAGGGCGATGCCGATGTAGCTGGCGAGAGATTCGAGCAGCTCGACGTCTTCGCTGGAGAGGAAGTCTCCGCCGACGGTGCGGCCCAGGCCGATAACGGCGATGGTGCGGCTGGTGTCAGCTCCGTCCTGCATCTGACCGGCAGCCACGCGGCAGGGGAGATAGTAATTCAGGTCGAGCAAGGCGGCTGTGCGGCGCTCTTTCGCGGGCAGATGCAAAGCGGCTTGCGCATTTTCCAGGAAGATGTGCGAGTGGTCCGGGGACTGGTCGAAATCGAGGAAGCCGAGATTCATGCTCTCCTGCGCGGCCAGGGCTTCGGCGGTCAGGCCGTGCGAGGCGGCCAGATGAAGACCGCCCGGCTCCTGCGTCATGAAGACGGCGACGCGTGCCACCAGCAAGGTGCTCGGCAACTGCTCGACAATGGACTCGAGCAAGGCCTGGAGATCGGTCTCTGAACTAAGGCCGCGTCCAAACTCGATAAGCGCCTTGCGATAGTCGTAGCGCTGACGGTCGAAGACGCGGTCCACCCAGCCCTGAATTCTGCGTTTGATGGGGTCGAGGAAGGCGGCTGTGGCCAGAATTGTCAAGACCAAAGCCCAGTCGCGGTAGGCATCTGGCAGCCGGGTATGGGCGATAAGCGTGGCCAGTGCGATGACGCCGAAGTAGCCTCCGACGATCAGGCTGGTGGCCAACGTGTAGGCTACGCTGCGTTTGAAGATCAGATCGGTGTCCATCAGCCGGTAGCGAATGATGGCCCAACTGAAGGTAAGCGGAAGAACGACCATCGACAGGCCGGCCAGATCTGTGAGCCAGTTGTAAGGATGCCAGTCGAGCAGGAAGGGGATGGCGTAAAAAAATGTAAAAGGCCCCACTGCCAGACATGCGCCGCGATAGAGCCACTTCAACTGCTGGCGCTGCAAGGGGGAGCTGGCAAGCGAGTAACTGCGCACAAAGAGCCATGCGGCCAGCACGTAAAAGATGGCGTCGTAGCTGGTGCCGAGCCGTTCCAGGTTATGCTTGAGCACTCCCGTGGCCTGCAAAAAGTTCATGGAGTAAAGCCACAGGCCGAGTATCACGGCCCCGGGAAGGTAAATCAGCGCCAGCCAGCGGCGGCGGAAGCGCTTGAAGCGCTCCTCCGGGAAGCTCAGAGCAAAGTGCAGAAACAGAGCCGGCTGTAGGGATTCCGCCAGCACATTGAACCAGAAAACGGCCTGGTCCCAGCGATCCCACTGGCCGCTTTGGTCGATTGCACCGGTGTATTTGAGCGCATAGAGCGCGAAGGAGACTAGGCAGAACAAGTAAAAATGAGTGGCGCGAGGAGCCGTCCAGCGGCGTAGAAGCACGTAGATGCCGATGGCCAGGTAAATCAACCCGATCATGCGCTGACCGAGTTGCAGGCTGCGATCGGCCGGTTCGGGAATGAGTTCGAGCGCGGTGGAGACGCCGTCGCGAGTGATGGCGTAATCGACCTTGTTGTAGCTGCCGGTGTGGTAGAGCGCGCGCTCCAGATCGGAGACCCGGCGGATGGGGGTGCTGGGCGCGCGATTGAGCAAATCCCGCTGAGTTCGGAGCGAGTTGAGCAGATCGCGAGCCTGGTCAATGGAGCGGCTGCTTACGCCGGAGGGAGTGTTGGTCTCGTTGAGCAGCGAATGCGTTTCGAGAACGGCGGAGTTCTCCGGCAACTGCTTGATCCCTGTCAGCAGATCGCGCGTTTGGATGCCGGCCCGCTCACCCGGGCTGCTGGGCAGCACCTTTTCGGCCAACAGGCCGCTGCCGTCGGCTGCCTCGCGCCACCAAACGCCGTCATCCGGCTGCTGAGTGTGGCGCTCCTGCCAAAAGTTCATTGCCGCAAGCCAGACCAGAGCTACCGTGGCCAAGGCCACAAGCGTCAACTGCAAACGGTTGGTGAGGCTTGTCTCCATAAGGAATACTCAGCGATCTTTAACTTTCCAGCACGTCAATTGCCATGTGGAAATTATATGCCGAAGACTGCGGTGGAACGGCATTTAACTGATAATAATAATGATATGGGCGATAAGTACCTTGAAAGATAACCGAGAGAAAGTGAGGATGCGCAAGAAAATATAGAAAACGGCAGATCGCCTATGAAAAATCAGAATAACCTACTGAAATATATAGAGATGAAAAGATGACTGTTTTTGTAGGCCCCGGCCTCCGCAGGCGGAATAAAGCTGGAGTGATGCGAACGATTTGCCTGCTTCCGGCTCTTTATCGTATAGTGTTGCAAGTGCGGTTTTGATCGTAAATTTCGCTGTGAACTTATCTTCATAAGGAGTCTTCGATGCGTCGAGTCATGTTGTGTGCTTTGAGTGTGTTTGCGCTTTGCTTGCTCTATTCAACTGTGGTGCTGGCCGGCGGACGCGATGCCGACTATCCATTGCGGGTGCACATCTTTTCATTCAATTCGCATTCTCACTACTCCTACGGAACAGTGAACTTTCGTGGATGGAGAGGGTCGTGCGAATCTCTATGAGAACGGGGAGCCGCGCGGGTTTGACTTCAGCTATCGCTGCGGCGAACGGCTGAGAGGTTCGGCGGGATTTGAGACCTATATGGCGCGGTGGAAGAAACCGGGCAGGACGCTGGAGATTCTGCAACCGCAGTTTGGCAAGCCGGGAGCCTTCGATTCATGTGAGATGAAGGTGGAAATGAAGGAAGGCATGGCCTATTTCAAGCGCAATGGCTTGCTCGGCGAAGAGTCTGCTGCTGTTTTCAAGGAGTGGATGGTCAAGCACCAGTACGATCCTGAGCGCGGCATGAATGAGCCGATGGCGGCTGCTCCGGAGCCAGCCGCTGGGCAGAATCCAGGCGCACAAAAATAGATCGCTGCAAACTTACAGTCAGGGGCAAAAGCGGGGCGGGCAATCCGTCCCGCTCCCGTATTATTTAGAGGTGAATTACACGCTGGGAGTGTAATCTTGCGCTGAGCGCGCACGTCTATCCTAGTGATGGCAGCCTGGACAACATTGGGTGCGATGAACATGGCTACGGCACGCGAGATTGCCGCCGAAGAGTTTTCGGCTGTTGTCACGAAACACCGCCCGCAGATCTTCCGGTTTCTGCTCTCGTCGACGCGCGATGTTGACCTGGCTGAGACGCTGACGCAGGATTGTTTCCTGAAGGCTCACCGGAACTGGAGCAGCTTTCGCGGCGAGTCGACGGCGATGACCTGGCTGATGCGCATTGCGATCAACCTGCAGAAGGACCACTGGCGGAATCGCCGGATGCAGTTCTGGCGGAAGACGCAGACGAATGCGGTGGAGCTGGACGAGGCCAGCGATTGGCTGCCCAGCGGTGAGCGCTCCGTGGAGCAGCAGATGCTGGCGAAGGAGCGGGTTGAGCAGGTGAGCAAGGCCGTCGCGGGATTGAGCGAACGGCAACGGACGGTGTTTCTGCTTCGCTACGTGGAAGAGCAGGAGTTGAGCGAGATTGCGCGGGCCACCGGACTGAATGAGGGTACGGTGAAGGCGCACCTTTCGCGGGCGCTGGCAAGAGTGCGCGCGGAACTGGGGGGGAAACGATGAACTTCATGGAGAAGATCGCCAAATTGGCGGACGGGAAGCCGGAGTGGGACGGACAAAAGCTGGAGCCGGAGCCTCTGGAACCAAATCTGTTTGAGACGCTTCGCGATTACCGCCTGAGTGTTCATGCCTGGAGTGATGCTGAGTTTACCCGGTCGCGAAGAGCGTTTGCGTATTCTTCCCGACGCTTTGCATGGCGGCTGGCGGCGGGATGGGCACTGAGTTGTGTTTTGGTTGCGGGCAGCGTCTCAGCGGGAATCTGGGATCATCATCGGCGGGAGGCGCAGGCAACCGCGGCCCGCGAGGCATTGCACGAGCGTGAGGTAATCGAACAGCGGCAACAGAAGCAGAGGCAACAGGCTGTGTCGGCACTACAATCTATGCAGACACAGCAGAAACAACAGGTCCGGTCATCGGATGAAGAATTGATGGCCAGTGTGGACAGCGATGTATCGCGGCAGGTGCCGACTGCGATGGAGCCGCTGGCTCAATTGATGGTCGATGATGGCCGATGATGGAATCAGGTAACTCCGAGAGCGGCATCCCCCCGATTGGATTGAGGGTGAGGAGAAGGCGATGAAGGCATTTGGAAGAATTCGATTAGGGTGGGCGGTGGCGGTGGTTGTTCTGGCGGTTGCGGCAGTAGCGCAGAAGCCCGGTGCACCCGGATCGGGAGTCGCGCAGGGGTTTGCGACGCGCCGGCCGCCGATGGAACGAGCGATGGGCGCGCAGAACGGCCAGGGCCGCTGGTGGAATAGGCCGGGGATCGTTGAACGCCTGAAGCTCACCGATGAACAGCGCAAGTCCTTTGACGACATTCTGCTGGCGCACCGGGAGAAGCTGATTGATTTGCGCGCCAACCTGGCGAAGGCCGAACTGGCTCTGGAGCCGCTGATGCGCGGGAATCCGCCGGATGAAGGGAAGGTTCTGGCGCAGATCGACACGATAGCGCAGGCGCGGGCTGAGCTGGAAAAGGCAAATGCAGCCTTTCTGCTTGAAATTCGCGCGCGTCTGACGCCGGAGCAGTGGAAGCAGTTGCAGGCAGCGCGCGCCAATAGGGGTCAAATACGGGGCGGGGTGCAGGGCGGCAGCGGCCAATATCGTCCGCAGGCGCAAGCGCCGACGGTTCCCGAGGAGGATGTGATTCCCGAGCCGGCAGCTTCGGGCACTGAGCGGTAGAAGGGATTTTATAGCAGACGTTCCAGAGTAAAATTTACGGTCTGAGCGAAGACTGATGGCGGCAAGGGTGATGCTCTTGCCGCCGTTTTTTTGCGGGCAAAAGACAGGCCCTCGGTATATTTGGAGCGACGAAAAGCCGCTTGTTCTGTCGCGAAGCGATACAGGCGAGTGAAGCGCAACGATACAGCGAATGAATCGCTTTGCGACAGGCATTGCACGGAAGCTGGACAGGTTGAATCGGCCTGCGACAGACCAGGGCAAAAACGGCATTAAAAATTATGACTAAAGTTATTTTCACCCTGACCGATGAAAGGTGTGGATGCAAGAACGCTCATCCGGTAGTTGCGGACGGCCTGACGGAATGAAGGAAGCACCGGCAGGCAGGGCGCGATTCAAGGCATCAAAAAAGGAGTACCTTCCATGGCCCTCGGTGTTTTGAACAATCTGTCAGCGATTTACGCAGAGAACAACCTGAACAACACCAACAGCAGCTTGCAGACGGTCTTGCAGCAGTTGTCGTCGGGTTCGAAGATCAACTCCGGGGCGGACGACGCGGCGGGTCTCTCGCTGGTGAACGGCCTGGAGGCCAACCAGACTGCATTGACGCAGTCCGAGACCAACGCCACGGAAGGCGTTGGGTTGCTTCAGGTCGCCGACGGCGCTCTCTCGCAGGTGACCAGCCTGCTGGACCGCGCCATCACTCTGGCGACCGAAGCCTCCAATGGCACCCTCAATACCACGCAGGAGGGCGCTGCCAACCAGGAGTACCAGTCGATTCTCTCCGAAGTGAATAACATCGGACAGACGACCACCTATAACCAGGAGCAGGTCTTCGACGGCCAGAAGGTGGCGATCTACACTGGCGACTCTTCGGCGGCGGGTTCTTCGATCGACGATCTGAACATCCGCACGCTCTCCGAGTCCAGCGTGGGCGACACCGGCGGCAAGATGGCATACAGCAGCGGGGCGAACAGCGTTTTCGTCAATCTCTCGACCTCCTCGACAAATGCCAAGGCGACCGACATACTGAACACCAACGGCGCGACCACCATCGACGTCAACTATCTGGTGAAGGGCGGCGACGGAACAGCGACCACGGCCTCGACCTCGATTACCGTCGGAACGAACACCAGCTACTCGAACACAGTCGAGGGCCTGATCAGCGCCATCAACAATGCGGGCCTCGGCCTGAGCGCCAACTTCTCCACGCAAGCGCAGGCCGGAGTGGTCGGCGGCGGCGCCGAGACCGGCATTCAGATTACCGGCGGCTTGATCTCCGCTGGTCTCGATCCGGGCACGGCCAGCACCAGTGGCACACTTGATCCGAACGGCATTCCCGCCAGCGAACTTCTCACTCAGGGACAGAAGGTCAGCATCAGCGTGGGAGGAACCAACGAAATCGTGGTTCCCATCAATTCGTCTATCAATACATTGAGCGAATTGGAAAATGCCATCAACACCGGTGTCGGCGCGACGACCTATACTGGCGGCTTGGTCACGGCCTCAGTCATCACCAATGGCGACGGGACGCAAAGCCTCTCGCTGGCTGTCGCTCCTGGGGAAGGCGCGCTGAGCGTAACCACAACCAGCGGCACCGGCGCCCAGGCTCCGGCATTTGTCAGCGCGGACACAGTTAACGGCATCAACGCCACTACGCTGGGTACGGCGACCACAACGGCGTATGGATTAACTCAGGCTGTTGCTACTAACGGTTCGGTCACCTTCGGCTCCGCGGGAACCAATGCCAAGACCGACGCCCTGACGCTGGGCACCAGCATCGTGCTTACGAACTCCATCCCCAACGACCCCACAACCATGACCTTCGTCGTGGGCAATGGAACGGACACGGCCACGACCTTCTTCACGGCGAACCATGCCGGCGCGGATGGAACGTCTCTCCAACTGGGCGGCCTGATGGATACCATCAACGCCGAAACCACCACCAACACCTTCACCGCCTTGGCCGGCTTGGGCGCGTCGGCAACCTTCAGCGCCGCGTCAGGCCTGACGGTATCGGCGACGATCGCGCAGAACGGCGAGGGCGTCACCATCGGCCCGAACACCCTGTCCAACGCCAATAACGGACTCAGCCTCGTCCAACCAACGCTGGGCGGTGCGGCCGTGAACGGCACTAACACGGTGACGATATTGGATGACACCGGCGGCGGCGCACTCAGTTCGGACAGCGTTCTGAAGACCGGAACCCAATTGCAACTGACAAATGCGCTGGGCAGCATGAACTTTACTGCTGCAGCCGGCCAGACTTTTGCCGATCTGGCTCTGGCCATCGACAACAGCACTCTGGGTGTAAACGCTGTGTGGAGCGCAACCGCGGGCGCAGGCGGCCAGACCGGCGGCGGCTTGGTATTGACCTCAAAAACTCCGGGAACCCCTGCCGCCAACGCAATCACAGTGGGCACAGACACACTGGCAGACCACACAAATACTGACGCGGTCATTAATGTGGACGCAGGCGCGACAGCGAAGTCGGCCGGCACTGCAGCCACCGCCGGCTCGGCCAGTACGGCCATCATCGAACTGACCAGCATGGCCAATATGAATGACGCGACCGTCAATCTGACCGGTCGCTTCACGCTCAACTTCAACGGCAACAGCCAGGTCTTCGTGATGGGCACGGACCCCGGCGGCGGCAGCCCTCAGCATGTGGCCGGCGCTGTTTACACCGGAGCCAACACCGTCAGCAGCTTGCTGACTGCCGTCAACGGCACACTCGGCTCGCTGGGAGTCAGCGCAACCGCTCCCGATCTTGCGGGCGGCATCAACACTGGCGCCATCTACCTGCAGGGCAACATCGACGGCAACTTCCCGATCACCATGACGGCAAGCACACTGGCCGCCACCAGTTCGGTTGCCCAGGTAGGCTCTGCAACACCAGGCGTAACCGGCGAAGCTGCTATTGATGCCGTCACCACGTTGGGCGGAACCGCTGGAACTACCGTGAACACCAACGATGCTCTGGGCAGCAGCACCATCACTGTCCAAAACACCACCAGTGGAACGGCGCAAACCTTCGTCATCGGCTCAACCGGCAGCGCCAATCACACAACTTATCTCACCTCCGGCACCACGCTTTCGCAGTTGGCAACCAGCATCACCAATGCCGGACTCGGAATCACCGCGCAGGCCAACACCGCGGGCATCACGCTGACGCAAAACGCAGGTCTGGGCGATGGTACTATCGTGCCTTCGAGCGACGCTGCCAGCCAAATCATCGTAACCGGCTCGCTTACCGACACCACCAAGGGAGCACCCGCAACCGCGGAGATTGGCGGCTTTGCCAGCGCCAACGACACGGTCTCCGGAACCTTGAACTTTACCATCAACACCAGCCCGACTCCGACGACAGAGGCAATCACTCTGAATGCGGGCGAGACGGTCGCACAGATGGTCACCCAGATCAACAACGGCACCGGTGCTCCCAACAGCCATCCATATGGCGTCACCGCCAGCCTGGTAACCGGCAGCAATGGCTTTGAGAGCATACTGTTGACCTCGAATACCTTAGGCACTACGGGCAATATCACTCCGTCGGCGCTGACCAACATCACCGACACCACCACCACTGCGGCGCTGAGCTATACGGCAACAAGCCCATATGACATCGGAATCTCCAATACCAAATTGTCGGCGGCACTCTACGATTCGACTACGGGCCAGAGTCAGGCCTCCTTTGTCGCCAATAGCAGCGGATCGAGCCAGATTGCCACCATCAGCTACTCGGATGGCGCCGGCGAAGCCCTCAATTCGACTGACCTGACTAACCAGACCGACGCCGAGACCGCGCTGAACACTCTCAACATCGCCATTACCGACGTGGCGGCGCAGGACGGCTACATCGGCGCGCAGATCAACACGCTGAACTC
>CAYOYX010000100.1:0-11571 GCA_964408275.1 uncultured Occallatibacter sp. | reverse complement strand
ACATCATCGAGAACAACGGCGTCTACGGACTGACCAAGGGCCAGTTCTCGGCCACAGCCGATCTCGGCTCCAAGCTGAAGACCGGTGTCGTCAACGATCTGCCCGCCATCGACACCTGTGCACTGGCCATTCAATTAGGCGTGACCTTTGTCGGTCGGTCCTTCTCGGGCGATAAGAAGCAGTTGCTCTCCATGCTCAAGGCGGCCATCTCCCACAAGGGCACGGTGTTGCTGGACGTGATCAGCCCCTGCGTCACCTTCAACGATCACGAGGGTTCGACCAAGAGCTACAAATTCATGCAGGAGAATGACGAGCCGATCAACGAGATTGGCTTTGTGGCTAGTTTCGACGAGATCGAAGTCGATTACGACTCAGGCAAAATTTATGAGGTAGAGATGCACGACGGCTCCAACCTCCGCCTGCGCAAGCTGCTGGAAGACTACGATCCAACCGACAAGGCCAACGCCGTGCGCACGTTGATGGAGGCGCACGAGAACGACGAGATACTTACCGGCATCTTCTACATCGATACTGAAAAGCCGACCTTCATCGACCAGCTCAATTTGGTCGACGAGCCGCTGGGCACACTGCCCGAATCCGTGACGAGACCGCCTAGGCAGGCCCTCGATGCGTTGATGGCAGCGCTGAAGTAGATATCAGCGCTGCGCATTTATTCAGTCAGCCGCTGGATAACTGAATCCAGCGCATTTTCCCAGAGAGGTAAGCGAAAACCAAAGCGCTCGAATAGCTTTTCATTCGATAGAACCGAGTTGCGGGGCCGCTTGGCTGGAGTAGGATAATCAGCGGAAGTGATTGGACTGACAATTGGAACTTTGCCATGCAAGATTGACTCGGAACGCGCAAAGATAGCACGCGCAAATCCGTGCCATGTGGTCGATCCTCCGCAAGTCATGTGATACAAGCCGGACCAATTTTCAGCAGTTCCATATTTACCTTCAAGAATTCCTCCGACGATCGCGCGGGTGGCATCGGCTAATTCAATTGAAGTTGTTGGTGCTCCATATTGATCATCTACAATATTCAGGCTCTCGCGCTCGCGCGCTAGACGCAGCATAGTTAGCAGAAAGTTACTGCCATGAGGACCGTAAACCCAGCTAGTCCTGAATATCAGATATCTTCCACCAACTTGTCGGATAGCTTCTTCACCGGCAAGTTTACTGGCGCCATAAATATTCAGCGGATTCGGACTGTCAGTTTCGACCCATGAATCTATCTTGGAGCCGTCAAAAACATAATCCGTTGAGTAATGAATCAGAAGAGCGCCCATACGCTTCGCTTCTTCCGCCATGATGCCGGGAGCAGTTGCGTTGACGGCCATAGCCGTTTCCTTTTCGGATTCTGCTCGATCAACAGCGGTGTAGGCGGCGGCGTTGAGAATAATCTCTGGCGCAGTGCTGCGAACCATTACCGCCACTTGATCCGCCACAGCGAGATCTACTGTATCGCGGTCGTAGCGGACAATCTCGGCGGCATCGGAAAAACTGCGCTGTAACTCCACGCCTACCTGACCTGCGTAACCGACAAGAAGAACGCGCGGAATTCCGCTCATGCAAAAACCTCCGCTTCGCGCAGCTTTGCGCCTTTGCGGTCCTTATCAGAGAGAATAGCCAACTCTGGATTGATGGGCCATTGAATTGCCAGATCGGGGTCGTTCCACACAATCGTCCGCTCGCCTGCGGGAGAGTAATAGCCGGTCACCTTATACGCAAATCCCGCGCGATCGCTGAGGACAAGAAAGGCGTGCCCGAAACCTTCGGGAATCCAAAGCATCTTGCCATTCTCTTCAGTCAACTCCACGGAAACAAATTTGCCAAATGTCGGAGAACTGCGGTGTAAGTCTACGGCAACATCGAGCACCGCGCCTCGAGTAACTCGAACCAGTTTTCCCTGAGGCTGAATCACCTGATAATGAATGCCTCTAACTACATTCTTTTTTGAAAGAGAATAGTTATCTTGCACCCATGTGGTCGGCAATCCAGCTTCAGCCATGCGGCTATGATTCCATGTCTCCCAGAAGGCGCCGCGGTCATCGGTGTAAATCTGCGGAGTAATGATTAGCACACCGTCAAGTTGGGTTGTCTCGATCTTCATAATTCTCCAGTCTCCATTGAAAAACGCTGCTCATTTCTAAGAGCTAGCAAATATCTTCCATAACTGCTCTTACTTACCGGCTGCGCCAGTTTATCGAGCTGATCTACAGTAATATATCCAAGTCGATACGCAATTTCTTCCGGACAGGCGATTTTCAATCCCTGACGTAACTCAATCGTCTGAACAAATAGTCCGGCATCAAGAAGTGAATCATTCGTTCCGGTATCAAGCCACGCCATGCCACGGCTCATTACCTGAACATTCAGGCTGCCTGCTTCCAAATAAAGACGATTCAGATCAGTTATCTCTAACTCGCCGCGAGCGGAAGGTTTGAGATAAGCCGCAAGATTCACCACATTGTTATCGTAAAAATAGAGTCCAGTAACTGCATAACGCGACTTAGGCAATTTGGGTTTCTCTTCAAGACTGATCGCGCGGCCCGATGCGTCAAACTCCACAACACCGTAGCGTTCCGGATCGGTTACAGGATAAGCAAATACAACCGCGCCATGCTTGACTGCCGCAGCGCGCTGCAAATTTGCGGAAAACGATTGTCCGTAAAAGATATTGTCGCCTAATATCAACGCACTTGTATCATCTGCGATAAAATCGCGTCCAATCAAGAATGCCTGCGCCAGACCGTCGGGGCTGGGTTGCACGGCATAACTCAAGTTAATACCCCATTGATTTCCATCGCCTAGCAACTCCGCAAATCGCGCTGTATCCTGCGGCGTGGAGATAATAAGAATGTCGCGCAATCCCGCTAACATCAGGGTAGTGAGCGGATAGTAAATCATCGGCTTGTCATATACAGGTAATAACTGTTTTGAAACTACGCGTGTAACCGGATAAAGACGTGTTCCAGAGCCGCCAGCGAGAATAATTGCTTTCATTGCGATATCCTCTCCTCGTAATTCTGTCGAATCCAATCTCTGTAAGCGCCGGTACGAACATTTTCAACCCAGGAGCTATGATCCAGATACCATGCCACCGTTTTACGCAATCCACTCTCAAACTTTTCGGCAGGACGCCAACCTAACTCGTGGCCGATCTTAGCGGCATCGATTGCGTAGCGGCGGTCATGCCCGGGACGATCTGTAACAAAGTTGATCAGTTTTCTTCGCGGACTAAGAGCAGCATCTGGGCGCAGCTCGTCAACCAGATCGCAAATCAAGGTCACAACGTCAATATTCTTCCGTTCACTGTTACCGCCAATATTATAAGTTTCTCCCACGCGGCCTCGATCAAGCACCGTTCGGATCGCTGAGCAGTGGTCTTCGACAAATAGCCAGTCGCGCACGTTGCAACCATCGCCGTAGACAGGCAGCGGCTTGCCTTCAAGAGCATTCAGAATCACCAGCGGAATCAGCTTTTCAGGAAATTGAAACGGACCGTAGTTATTCGAGCAGTTCGTCGTCAATACCGGCAATCCGTATGTGTGATAGTAGGCTCGTGCGAGATGATCGGAGGACGCTTTGGATGCAGCATAAGGACTGTTAGGTGCATACGGCGTATTCTCGGAGAATGCAGGATCATCAGGCTCTAGTGACCCATAAACTTCGTCGGTAGAAACGTGCAAGAAACGAAAATCGCGCTTGTCCGCTTCGTCTAACTCCGACCAGAAGATGCGCGCCTGTTCCAGCAGAGTAAAGGTTCCCTGCACATTGGTTCGAATAAATGCGCCGGGATCAACAATCGAGCGATCCACGTGGCTTTCCGCTGCAAAATGAACGATAGCCTTCGGCCTATGTTCGCGCAACAATGTCGCCACTAACTCCGCATCGCAGATATCGCCGCGCACTAACTTGTGCCTGGAGTCGCCGTCAAGCGCTGTGAGATTGTTAGGGTTGCCGGCATAAGTGAGCAGATCAAGATTGACCACGCTGGTGCCAGTATTCTTGATCCACTGCAGAACAAAGTTAGAGCCGATAAACCCGGCGCCGCCGGTTACCAGAATAGTGTTCCTCAGACTTGTCATCGTTCCAGAAATCCTTGCGCGGGGAAATAAATGCAGTTACGCCATAAGTCTAGCATGGCTAATTGAAATTTTCGTTACTGCTTTGCGGGCGGCTTCAGTCCCAATTCCTTCATTGCGATCTGCAGGTCAGCCCATGCCTCTTTCTTTTGGCGAGGGTCGCGCAGCAAATATGCCGGATGATAAGTGACGATGAGTTGCGTGCCGCGAACCGAGTGGACGTGGCCTCTGAGTCCGGCGAGAGGCTGACGGCTGCCGAGCAGCCAAGTAGCCGCGGTTGCGCCGAGAGCCACTAAAACCTGCGGACGAATCACGTCGATCTGGCGAAAAAGAAAAGGTGAGCAG
This sequence comes from uncultured Occallatibacter sp., assembly GCA_964408275.1. Classification (GTDB taxonomy): domain Bacteria; phylum Acidobacteriota; class Terriglobia; order Terriglobales; family Acidobacteriaceae; genus Telmatobacter. The sequence continues at coordinate 7,139 of CAYOYX010000100.1, read as the reverse complement.
GTGGCGCCCTCTACTTGCTCTGGCACGCGATTGCCGGGCGGGCGGCATTTGACCACATTCGCAATGTAAACCTCTTCGCGCCGCAGTCCCATCGCATTGATCATATTATTCAAGAGCTGCCCAGCCTTGCCGACAAAGGGAAGACCCTGCGCATCCTCATCAGCTCCGGGGCCTTCGCCGACAAACATCAGGCGCGCATCCGGCGAGCCGTCGCCGAAGACCAGTTTGTTGCGGCCCTGATGAAGCGAACAACGGGTGCACTCGCCGATCTCGTCGCGAATAAGCTGGAGCGCGGCGGCGCGGTTAGCAGAGGGAACAGCAGCGGCAATTTCTGGAGCGGATGGGATTGGCTTGCGGGGCGGAATGGGTTGATCCTCCTGTGAGTAGAACTGAGAAGTGGTCGCTTCTGCTTCTGGTTCGGCTGCCAACTGAGCCGCAAGCGCGGGGTCCACCGGACGGCGGTAAAATTCATTGATGCCAAGATCGCGATAGAAGCGAACGCGGGTCAGCACAGCTTCGCGAATTGCGGGATCGAGCGATTGCGCCAACGCAGCTACTCCACAATCAGTTGTCGATGAGAACTCGTACTCATGTCGGCTCTCGCATCGGAATGATCGTCCAGTTCCAGAAGCATCGAGCTGGGACGGCGCAGCATAATGATCTCGTCGAGGATGCGGTCGGCCAGTTTGCGCTTGGGCATCTGAGGCAGTTCAATGGCCGTCGACAAAGTGAGGAAAGTCGCGGCGTTGGTGTCCACGTCGAAGCCCACGCCATCGCCATTCACATCGTTCACAACGATTGCGTCTGCGCCTTTGGCAAGCAGCTTGGCGCGGCCATTTTCCATCTGGTTCTGCGTTTCGGCGGCGAAGCCGACAATCAGTTGTCCGGGACGGCGACGGCGAACCACCTCGGCTAAAATATCCTCTGTCGGCGCGAGTTCAATTGTGAGCGGCCCCGCGCGCTTGAGTTTCTGCGGTGAGATATTGACGGAACGATAGTCGGAGACAGCGGCGGCCTTAATGACCAGCGTGGCCTCATCCAGGCGTGTGAGCACAGCCTCGCGCATCTCGCCGGCAGTGGTCACCTTGACTAACTCGCAACCCGCCGGTGGATGCAGCGCCGATGGCCCGCTAATCAGAATCACCTTCGCTCCGCGGCTCTGAGCTGCTTCGGCCAATGCGTAGCCCATCTTGCCGCTGGAACGATTGCCGATGAAGCGAACCGGATCAAGCGCCTCGCGCGTTCCGCCGGCAGTGACCAGCAAAACTTCGCCGGCCATGTCGTGGCAGCGGCCCAGAGAGCAGAGCACAGCTTCGGCAATGGCCTCCGGCTCGGCCATCCGTCCCGCGCCCACCATTCCGCAAGCCAGCTCGCCCGTTCCCGGCTCGATCACGCGCACCCCGCGCTGCCGCAGTGTTTCCACGTTCGCCTGCGTAGCTGGATGCTCCCACATATTCACGTTCATTGCGGGTGCTACAAGCACCGGTGCCTTCGTGGCCAGATAGAGGGTGGTCAGAAAATCGTCGGCTATGCCGTGGGCGAATTTGGCAAGAATATTGGCCGTGGCTGGAGCGACCACCAACACATCTGCCCATTGCGCCTCGCCGATGTGCTCAATGGAAGAATCATATGCGCCGTCGGCGGTTCCGACGTCGTCCCACAAGCTGGTGATAACTTTATGGCTGGTGAGCGCTGCAAAAGTAAGCGGCTGGACGAACCGGGTTGCCGCTTCGGTCATGACGACGTGGACTTCGAGGGCCTGGCGTTGCAGCGCGCGCACAAGTTCAGCCGCCTTGTACGCGGCAATTCCACCGGAGACGCCGACCGTTACTCTCATGGCTCGATTGTAGCCGGTTTCCACTGATAATGGTAGAAACCCTAGCCGGCAAGGATCGAAATAACCGGCCCATCCACGAGCGGCTTGACCACCGGAGTTTCGGTCTTTTCGTACGCAATCACTCCAGCATCAATCTCTTCTTGCGCGATGCGGCAGGGTTTGTTGGAGTGGGTGGGAACAAGAGCGTGGGAGCCGCTCTGCAATTGGCGCGCGCGCCGTGCCGCCACCATCACCTTCCGGTAGTTCGAATCGAATCCGGTTTCAATCGTCATCGCTGTCCTCTCCAAAATTAAACTGCTGCTGATCCGGCGGTATGCCAATCTCGAAGGCATCGATCACGGGTTTGAGCCGCTCCTGCGAGTTGGTCTGCAAACAGGCCGCCGCCACCTCCAACACCCTCCGCGAACGGAAGGCGATCGGCTCGTCGTTGCGATAGAACCGCTCCGCCTGCACAATGGCTTCCAGTTGCGCCACCGCCCGGTCCAGAATGTCGTTAACCAGAATATAGCGGTATTCGCAATAATTCTCAATCTCCTTGCGCGCCTCGCTCAGCCGTCGGTAAACCTCTGCCTCATCCTCCACGCCCTCGGCGCGGCTCCGATTGCGCAGTCGGGTGCGCAGTACCTTGGGATTCGGCGGCATCACAAAGATGCTTACCGCCTCCGGCATCTTCGTCCGCACCTGCGCCGCTCCCTGCACATCGATATCCATCACCAGATCGTGTCCAGCGCGAGTTGCCTGTTCCAGCGATGAGCGCGCCGTGCCGTAATAGTTGCCGAAGACCTCTGCGTGCTCCAGGAATTCGTCCGCGGCAATCATTCGCTCAAACTCCTCGCGGTTGGTGAAGTTGTACTCGCGCCCATTCTGCTCTGAGCCGCGCGGCGCCCGCGTCGTCCACGAGACGGAGAATTCAATCCCCGTCAGTTGCTTGCGCACCTCGCTGACCAGCGTGCTCTTGCCTGAACCCGACGGCGCCGAAATGATAAAAAGTATTCCTGCCATTGTGCGTCCTTTGGACAGTTGTCAGTGAACAGTTCACAGTTCTCAGACGGATTATCGGCAATCTTCAGGAAAAGACAAACCGCTTTTTGTTTTCTGCGGCCAAAAATCTCCGCACTTCGGGATCAATTCTGAGAACTGAAAACTGACAACTGTGAACTGCTACTCCACGTTCTGTATCTGCTCCCGCGCCTTTTCGATCTCCGACTTCATCGCCAGTCCCAGTTCGGTAATTCGCGTTCCTTTCCCGCCCGCGCCGCCGGTCTTCGAGAGCAGGGTGTTGGCCTCGCGATTCATCTCCTGCAACAGAAAGTCTAGTTTCTTGCCCACTTCACCGCAGCCGGCCAGCAGTTCGCGAAAGTGACCAATGTGCGTTGTCATCCGCTCCAGCTCTTCGGAGACATCGCTCCGCTCCACCATCACAGCAACCTCTTCCAGCAGCCGCTGCCGGTTAAATTCCTCGCCCACAGCCGCCTCAAGCCGCTGCCTCAGCCGCTCCTGATAGCGCTGTTCAACCTCCGTGCGCATCGCCGCTACGCCCGCAGTAGCCTCAGCCAGTCTGTCCAGCGTACCTTGCAAAATTGCCGCCAGCGCCTCGCCCTCGCGCGCACGCATCAGTTTCAACTCCGCCAGCAGCGGGCCAATCTCCCGCAATGCGCTCTCCGTCAGCGCAGCCTGATCCTCATCGCCATTCGAGCGATTCTCGCTTTGCAACGCTCCAGGCAGCCGCAGAATTGCATTCAAATCCGGCTGCCCGCCCAGTCCATGCTCTTCGCACGCCGCGGCAAAGGCCGCCAGGTAGCCATTCACCAGTTCGCGATTGTAGCCCGCCGTCTGCTGGCTGCCGCGATCGAGCGCCAGCGTCAGATCGACGTGGCCGCGAAGCAGCGCATCCTTGACCGCCTTGCGCAGCTCCATCTCCAGCGCGTCCAGCCCCGCTGGCAAGCGCAACTGCACATCGAGAAAGCGATGATTCACGCTCTTCACGCTCAGCGTGTAATTCAACTGCCCCTCATTGGGTAGAGCCACTGAAACCTGCGCGCGCGCAAAACCTGTCATCGAATAAATCGGCATATTCTTCTTCCTTTGCTCTTACAAATCCCTACTCCCTATCCCCTGTTCTTCCGGCACATCCATGAACTGCAACTGATAAAGCCGCTGATAAGTCGATGAAGCTGTCAGCAGCTCCTCATGCGGCCCAATCGCAGTAATCCGCCCGTCCTCCAGCACAGCAATCCGGTTGGCGCGGCGAATCGTACTCAACCGATGCGCAATCACCAGCGCCGTTCGTCCCTGCATCAGATTCGCCAGCGCCGCCTGCACCAGCGATTCACTCTCCGCATCCAGCGATGAAGTAGCCTCATCTAGAATCAGCACCGGCGCATTCTTCAAAATCGCGCGCGCAATCGCCAGCCGCTGCCGCTCACCGCCGCTCAGCCGGAAGCCTTTTTCGCCGATCACCGTATCGTAGCCCTGCGGCATCCCCAAAATAAACTCGTGCGCCAGCGCATTGCGCGCCGCCTCTTCCACGTGATCGCGATGAATCTCCGGCTGGCCGTAGGCGATGTTGTTGCGCACCGTGTCATTGAATAAAATCGTCTCCTGCGTCACCTGCGCCACCTGGCGGCGCAGCGAGCCGAGCGTCAGCTCACGCAGATCGCAGCCGTCGATCAGAATACGTCCGCTGGTTACGTCGAAAAAGCGTGGAATCAGATTGGCCAGCGTCGATTTGCCCGCGCCGCTCGGTCCCACTAGCGCCAACAGCTCGCCGGTGCGCAGTTCAAGATCGACGTTGTGCAAGATCTGATGTTCGCCCTCTTCGGTCGAATAAGAGAAGCCCACATTCTCAAATCGTATCGAGTCTTTGAAAGGCTTCATCGCCGCGGCGTGCGGCCGCTCCTTCACATCGTCCTCGGCGTCAAAAAAGCTGAAGATCGAAATCGAAGCGCCCATCGCCTGCTGAAAGCTGTTATAGAAGAAGGCAAACTTCCGCACCGGATCGTAGAGCTTGAAGAGCAGGATGATGAAGGCGCCGAAGATTCCCATAGTCATGCGCCCGTGCAGAATCTCGTCGCGCCCAATCCACAGCATCAGCGCAATGGCGATCGCTCCAATCGAATCCATCAGCGGCGAGCTGATCGACTGAATGCGCACACTGCGCAGATTGGCGCGGAAGAGGCGCTTGGAAGCGCTCCTGAAGCGCAGTATCTCCCACAACTCGGTGTTGAAGGCTTTCACGATGCGATTGCCGGAGACCGTCTCATGAAGGATATTCTGAATCTCCGCCAGCTTGTCCTGGCCGGTACGCGTGCGAGTACGGACCTCCCTGCCGATCTTGCGTACAGAGACAACCACAACCGGAATAAATGCCAGCAGAGAAAGGCTAAGCCATCCGCCAAGGCGAACGACAAAGATCAGCCCGACTACGAAAGTAAAGAACTGCTGTAGAAAATCGCTGATGATAGAACTGAAAGCAACCTGCACGCGATCCACGTCGTTTATCAGCGTGGAGAGAATGCTGCCGGTTGGATGCTTGTGAAAGAAACTCGACGAACGCCGCATCGTCGCTTCGTAAAGGTGGTTGCGCAGGTCGGTGATCGTGCCCAGGCCGGCGTAATTGACTAGGCACGTGCCGGCGTAGTCGCACAGCCCCTTCGTCAGCGTCGATACCACCAATGCAAAAGCCACGACATCCCACGCATTGTGGATGTGTAGAAAATGAGGGATCAGTTGTCTCAGGTCAAAGTGCCACGGGCTTCTTGCCAGACCAATCAGGATGGGGCCTTCAGGCGCGTCCGGCCTCAGAACCTGATCGAAGATGGGCTGGAAGAGGAGAACGCGGAAGGTGTCAAGTGCTCCCACCATCGCCAGCAGCAGCACACCTGGTAGCCATTGGAAGGTGTAAGGCAGCCCGTAGCGCAGAAGGCGCAGAAATCTCTTCATGCCCGCCAACCCGTCTGACTAACGCGAGAACTCATCCAAGAATTATATCCGCTGTCTGTTTAACTAGTGAAAACTGCATCGCACGCCCAATATACTCGTATGAAAGTATTTTGCAGATCATTTCCCCTACAACGCGCACAATCAATCCATGAGCACCAACCAAACCCACGGGCTTTTTAACTGAAAACTGAGAACTGTCAACTGAAAACTGGCACTACCCCCCACCCCCCTATTTTCTGTGAAACTGTGAAACTGTGACGAAATTCCCATCTCATCACCCGGTTCCTTTGAGTCTGAAAACTGGTTCGTCTCACATTACAATACGATGGACCTAAAGGTGAGGTACGTCACATCTCGGCGAACTCCGGCAAACTAGCATAAATAGATATGAACGCTGCAACCCTCATTCTGATCGCTCCGTGCTCGCTTCTGGCAGGCGCCGCGCTCCAGATTCTCGCCGCAAAGTTTTGTTCCGCAAGGATTAAGGGAATACTCGCCTTCCTCGCCTGTCTGCCCGCTGTCGCTTCAGTCGCCGCGCTGATCGGCTCGGTCAAGGCGGGGCAGGCCGTTGACCTGAACGTCTTCGGCTGGGACGGCCCGCTTGCTCTGGTCTTCCACGTGGACGCGCTCAGCGTCCTTTTTGCTTTAATGGGGACCGGACTTGGCGCTTTCGTGCTCCTTTACTCCATCGGTTACATGGCCCACGACAAGTCCGCGACGCGCTTCTACGCCTCGATGTTGGTCTTCATAGCCGGATTCGTCGGACTGGTTTACAGCGCCAACCTCTTCTTCTTTTATCTCTGTTGGGAACTGGTCGGCCTCTGCTCCTTCAGTTTGGTGGGCTTCTGGTACACCAATCGCGAGGCCGTCGCCGGCGCGCGCAAGGTGCTGCTGATGACGCACATCGCGGGCTACGGATTGCTGGCGGCGATTCTGGTCGTCTTCCATCGCACCGGCAGCGCGCTGTGGACCGATCCGGCCGTGGCTCACGCCTTCACCGGCGGCGTCTTCGTGCTGATGCTGCTGGCGTTGGTGGCGAAATCCGTGCAGGTTCCACTACACACATGGATTCCCGAAGCGATGGCCGCGCCGACTCCGGTGAGCGCATTGCTGCACGCGGCTTGCTACGTGAAGGCCGGCGTTTATCTCGCCTGCCGTATGCACAGCTTTGGCGCGTGGCCTGTGAATGGCGGCTTCGCCTGGGGCAGTGATTCGCTCGTCTGGATCGGCACAGTGACAATGGCCGTGGGCGTGATGTACGCGATGGTGCAGACCGATCTGAAGCGGATGCTGGCGTTTTCGACCGTCAGCCAGATCGGCTACATGATGATGGGCATCGGCATCGGCACGCCGCTGGCGA
>CAYOYX010000099.1:1360-12098 GCA_964408275.1 uncultured Occallatibacter sp. | reverse complement strand
GCATGATGGTGCTGCTCAACATCATGATGGGCGAGGTGATCTTCGGCGGCGTCGGCTCTGGCCTCTACGGCATTCTCATCATGGTCGTGCTCTCGGTCTTCATCGCCGGTCTGATGGTGGGCCGTACGCCAGAATATCTTGGCAAAAAGATTGAAGCCTACGACGTGAAGATGTCCATGCTCTACGTGCTCATCTTCCCGATCATCATTCTGTCGCTCACCGCCGCATTTGTCATGTCGCCCACCATCGGTCTCGCCAGCCTGAACAATCAAGGGCCTCACGGACTCACAGAGATTCTCTATGCCTACACATCGGGCGCGGGCAACAACGGTTCGGCCTTTGCCGGACTCAACGCCAATACCTGGTGGTACAACGTGGCGCTGGGCTGGGATATGTTGTTCGGACGGCTCTTCATGATGATTCCCGTGTTGGCTTTGGCCGGCAATCTGGCAAGCAAGAAAAGCGTCCCGCCCTCGCCGGGCACCTTCCCCGTGGACGGCTCGCTCTTTACCGTGCTGCTGGTCGGTGTCATCGTGATTTTGAGCGCGCTTACATTTTTCCCGGCGCTGAGCCTGGGACCGATTCTGGAACATTTGCAGCTCCACGTCGGTCAGCTTTTTTAATCAGATGCAGTGAGTGAAGGGTACGGGCTTTAGCCCGTACATCTAAGACAGCGAAGAAAATGGGCTTTAGCCCCTGAGGGAATTTTCCAGACGAGATCTAATTCCCTCGGCGGCTAAAGCCGGGAATTTAATTCAGCTCATAACGTACGGGCTGAAGCCCGTACCCTTCAACCTAATTGAGATTCCATAAGGACTCTCAGAACAAGGCGAAACGGACTGTCATGCTTGAAAAGAAAAGTCTTTGGAATACGCAAATCATGGCCCAGGCGCTTGTGGATGCATTCCGCAAGCTCGATCCGCGCGGCATGGCCAAGAACCCGGTGATGTTTGTCGTTGAAGTCGGCTCGGTGCTGACCACCGCGCTGCTCATCGACAACACCATCCACCACCGCGCCGGCTTCGGCTTTAATCTCCAGATCACGCTCTGGCTCTGGTTCACGGTTGTCTTCGCCAACTTTGCCGAGGCGATGGCCGAGGGCCGCGGCAAGGCTCAGGCCGACACGCTGCGCAAGGCCAAGGGCGAGACCATCGCAAGGCGCTACACCGCAGACAACAAGTTGGAAGAGGTCGCCAGCGGCCTGCTGCGCGCCGGTGACATTATCTATGTCGAGGCGGGCAGCTATATCGCCGGAGACGGCGAAGTCATCGAAGGCGTCGCTTCGGTGGACGAATCGGCGATCACCGGCGAATCGGCGCCCGTGATCCGCGAGGCCGGCGGCGACCGCTCTGCTGTCACCGGCGGAACAAAAGTTCTCTCCGACTGGATCAAGGTCAAAATCACCTCCAACCCCGGCGAGACCTTTCTCGACCGCATGATCGCGCTGGTCGAGGGTGCCACGCGCCAGAAGACGCCCAACGAAATTGCTCTCAGCATTCTGCTCTCCGGCCTGACGATTGTCTTCCTCCTCGCCGTCGTCACGCTGCAACCCTTCGCAATTTACTCCAAAGCGCCGCAGACAGTATTCGTGCTGGTCTCGCTGCTCGTCTGCCTCATTCCCACTACCATCGGCGGGCTGCTCTCGGCCATCGGCATTGCCGGCATGGACCGCTTGGTGCAATACAACGTGCTCGCGATGAGCGGGCGCGCAGTTGAAGCTGCGGGCGATGTGAACACGCTGCTGCTCGACAAGACCGGAACCATCACGCTCGGCAATCGTCAGGCCACAGAGTTCATCCCCGCGCCGGATGTGAGCCGCGAGCGTCTCGCCGACGCCGCACAGCTTTCATCGCTCTCCGATGAAACTCCGGAGGGCCGTTCGATTGTTGTGCTAGCCAAAGAAAAGTACGGCCTGCGCGGGCGCGATATGTCCAGCATCCACGCTGAATTCGTGCCCTTCACCGCGCAGACCCGCATGAGCGGCGTCAATCTGCCGGGCTCGCGCATTCGCAAAGGCTCTGTGGACGCGATTGAACGCTTCCTCGAAGAACAAGGATCGACGCTGCCCAAGAAGGTCCGCGATGCCGTCGAAGAGGTCGCGCGCCTCGGCGGAACTCCGCTGGTCGTTGCGGAAAACTCAACGGCGCTCGGCGTCATTCACCTCAAAGACATTGTCAAGGGCGGACTCAAGGAGCGTCTGGCTCGTCTGCGCGCCATGGGCATTCGCACCATCATGATTACCGGCGACAATCCGCTCACCGCCGCAGTCATCGCGCGCGAGGCCGGCGTTGATGACTTCCTCGCCGAGGCCAAGCCCAAAGACAAGATGGACTTGATCAAGCGCGAGCAAGCTAAAGGCAAGCTGGTCGCGATGACCGGCGACGGCACCAACGACGCTCCCGCTCTCGCTCAAGCCGATGTGGGCGTGGCCATGAACTCCGGTACGCAGGCCGCGAAGGAAGCCGGCAACATGGTTGATCTCGACTCGAATCCCACCAAGCTGATTGAGATCGTCGAGATCGGAAAACAGCTTCTCATGACGCGCGGCGCACTCACTACCTTCTCCATCGCCAACGATGTGGCCAAGTACTTCGCCATCATTCCGGCGATGTTCTCGATTGCATTCCCGGTGCTGGGCGCGTTGAATATCATGTTCCTGCATTCGCCTGAATCCGCGATTCTTTCTGCGGTCATCTTCAACGCGATTATCATCGTAGCGCTGATTCCGCTGGCGCTCAAAGGCGTCAAGTACGAACCCAAAGCGGCAGATGTGTTGCTGCGCAACAATCTTTTGCTCTATGGCGTCGGCGGCATCATCGTCCCCTTCATCGGCATCAAGGCCATCGACGTGATGCTGGTGTGGATGCATCTGGCGTAGCAGACCGTAGAATGCAGTGGCTTTGAAAGGGCACTGCTGGTAGGCCGGGGCTTCCGCCCAGGCAATAGCGGCCAAATAAGAAATCGGGCTTTAGCCCCTGATGGTTTTTAGGAGAAACACAATGCATTCCGTCTGGAAGACATCGATTCGTTTCACGCTTTTGACCGCGCTGCTGCTGGGCATCGGCTATCCGCTCGTCGTCACCGGCATCGCTAAAGTTGCCTTTCCGCATCAGGCCGCAGGCAGCCTCATCAAGCTCAATGACGGCACTGTAATCGGATCGGAGTTGCTGGCGCAGAGCTTCACCAGCGATAAATACTTCCATCCCCGCCCCTCGGCTGCGGGCAACGGATACGACGCTACTGCATCCGGCGGCACCAATCTCGCGCAATCATCAAAGACTCTAGTCACGCGCATTCAAGGCGACATCGACAAGCTGGCCGCGCAGAATCCCGGCAAGCCTGTGCCGATTGATCTGGTGACGACCTCCGCCTCCGGCCTCGATCCCGACATCACTCCCGACGCCGCGTATTATCAAGTCGCGCGTGTCGCCGCGGCACGCAAGATTAGCGATGAGAGTGTGCGCTCTCTGGTTCAGCAGCACATCACTCCGCGCCAGTTGGGCGTACTAGGCGAGCCGCGCGTCAATGTCCTCAAACTCAATCTTGATCTTGATAATCTGGCGAAGTAGTCGAATTGCCTGGATCGACCACAGTAGTTGCATCAACTACATCAGCGGATTTATCTGGCTCTATCTCCGGCTCAACAGTTTCCTCAACAACAGCCCGTCCAGCCAGCAGATCCACGCGATAGCCCGCAGCCTCGGCTGTCGCCAAAGCCTCCTCAATGCTGCCGCTGATCGACTGTGCTTCCTCGCGGCTGTGCCCAACCGCAGTCTCAGCCGCGCCCGCCAGACCGAGCAGCGAAGGCATCAGCAGCCACCAAAGCAACTCCTCGTAGCTTTCACGCACCAGGTACTCGCGGCCTTCGGCCTGATGAACGCCGCATAGCCAACGCACATCCGCATCCTGCCACATAAGGGGTGAAAGCGCCGGAATATCTCCCTCGGAGGCTAAAGCCCCTGCACTTTTCAATCCATTCATGTACGGGCTGAAGCCCGTACCCTTCATTGCAGCCTCTTCGCCAGCGACCTCTTCCGGCCTGCCGACGCCCGCTCCAGTCAGCAATCCAACTTTGATGCGAGCGGCAACGCGCCAGGCTTGCTCGCCTTCGAAACCCAGCGCGGCAAAGGCCTGAGCAAACGGCTCGCGCAACCGCAGCCGGTCAAAAACTTCCAGCGCCGCGCGCTTCGAATTCTCCGCGTCAATCGATTCAGCCAGCAACTCCAGAGCGCACCAACCCAGCACCGGACCCCACATCGCCGTTGCGGTCAACTGCGGGCTGGGGCTGGGCAACACGCGCCGCGCAGCCGCGGTCCACGGGGCAGGGAAGAACGCTTCCGCGGCGGGAATGCGCAGCGCCGCGCTTAGGCGTTCGCGGCAGGCCGCGCGCAGCAGGCTGGGATTGGCAGGTTGAACGCCGCCGGCCAGCGCGAGATAAGCCCTCTGCGCCTGCCGCAAAAAGTTTTCGCAGCGCGCCCACGCATCCTCAAAAAACGCAGCGCGCTCGGCTTCAATCTCCGGGTTGGTTGCGACGGCCTGCGCGCGCGGATGCTCGGCCAATCCCGCAAAGAGCCGCACCATCGCAGGTTCCAGCAGATGGCGCAGCGCATCGTGAGCCGGTTGCAGTTCCAGCGTCACCAGCGCATCGTCAAGGTTCGCCACGCCGCGTCCGTTGAGCTGATCGCAGAGCCGGTCCCAGGGTTGCGCGGTTGTCGAACGCAGCTCGCGCCAATCCATAAAAACGTGGCACTGGTAGGCGTGCAGCTCCAGCGTCAATCCGCGCTCGGCCAGATCGCTTGCCCTGCGCAGATATTCGAGTCCCGTCAGCGAATCGCGCCATGCCAGCGTGACGCTGGAGTCGCCGCTCAATCCCAAACCCTCCCTGATTCGTTGCTGGCGCAGTTGCCCCGCGCCCTTGTCCGCGTAAGCCGCCGACCAGTCAATCGTTCCGCGCGTTGTATTGTAGCGATTGTTGAAGACCACCAGCGCCCGCTCGTTCCCACTGCGATTCGAGTAAGCGAAAACGTTCTCGTCCACCGTGCCCGAATCAAGAAAAAAGTCGTAGAGCCGGAAGCTCCCGCTCTCGGCGAAGAGCCAGCGGCGCTTGAGCAGCGGCGCAATCTCGCGCTCATGCCGCTCCACCATCCACGTGTCCGGGTTTTCTTCGTAGCGCGGCCGTTGGTACTCCATCCCGTATTTCTCAGTGAAGCCTTCGATCTGTCCGTGCCCAAACATCGGCAGCCCCGGCAGCGTCGCCATCATCGCCGCCACGCCGAAACATTTATCGCCCTTGCCGAACTGATCGATCGCCGTGCGTTCGTCGGGATTGCTCATGAAATTGACATAGCGCTTGAGAATATCCGGATCGAACTCAATCGTATTCTTGATTACCGAGCGGTACTTCGCGTTGTCCTCGTCGCGCAGCATCACCATGAAGGCCGAGTTGTACACGCGATGCATCCCCAGCGTGCGGACAAAGTAGCCCTCCATCAGCCAGAAGGCCTCAGCCAGCAGCAGCGTCCCGGGAACCTCGGCGGCCACGCGGTCCACCACCTCGCGCCAAAACTCATGTGGCATACATCGGTCAAACTCCGCCTGACTCATCCCGTATTCGGCGCGCGAGGGAATCGCGCCGCTTGTTCCTGGCCCCGGAAACCACAGCCGGTGAAAGTGCCGCTTGGCCAGCGTCATCGCCGCGTCAAAGCGAATCACCGGAAAGAGCCGCGCCACGTGCAGAATCGTCTGGATCACCTGCTCGCGCACGGCGGGATTCAAGTAGTCGAGCTGCGCCGTGTCGTTCCACGGATAGCTGGTGCCGTCGTTGCCGTGATAGATGTAGCGCGTCTCGCCGCTCTGCCGGTCGCGCCGCCGGAAGACCACAGCTGCGTCCGACTGTTCGAAATAGTGGTCCTCGATCTTGATCTCCACGCGCCCATCCTGCGAGAGATCGGGACCGTTGAAGCTGTACGCCGGATACGGCGGCTCCGGTCTGCTCATAAACCAATCCGGATGCTCCACCACCCACGGCGAATCGATGCCCATGTGATTCGGAACCATGTCGCTGGCCAGACGAATCCCATGATGATACGCTCGGTCGCGCAGATGGATGTAGGCCGCCTCGCCGCCCAGATCTTCGGCAATCGCATAATCAAAGAGCGAATAAGCTGAAGCCACCGCGTCCTGATTTCCGCACAACTGCTTGATCGTCTTCGAGGCGCGGCTCCGCTCCCAGATTCCAATCAACCATAGTGAATTCATCCCGCGCCGCGCCAGCACGGCCAGCTCCTCGTCGGGAATCTCATCCAGCCGCCCAATCCATCGCCCATACTGCCGGCTCATCTGCGCCAGCCACACATAGGTGCTTTTCGCAATCAGCACCGCCGTCGGCATCCAAGCCTGATCCGGTGAAAACTTTTCGTACTCGTGCATTGCGTCGCCGAAGCTCGGAACCTCGGCGCTGGCAACAATTCCCGTTTGCTGTTTGCCGCCCTTGCCGCCTCCCGGCGGATTGAACCGCGCCCAGATCGCCAGCTCTTCCTCGCGCAAAATCTCGCTCGCAATCAGCAGCAGTTGCTCCAGGCTCGCGCCCAGCAGCGGCAGCCACAGCTTGAGAATCAGGGCCAGTTGATCGGCCAGCGAACGCGGCGCGCCCACCGCCGGCGCTCGCAGCAGTTCCAGCAGGTTCATCGGCTTTGCGCCGGGAAGCGGTATCAGCGGACGCGTCGCAAAGTACTCCGGGAATTGTTGCGTCACCTGCCGGTAAACCGTCTTCTCGGCCAGCGTCTTTTCTTCAAACAACTCTTCAAACGGCTGAAAGGCCTCATTGCGATTCGCCGTCCACAGCAACAGCATCTCCTCCAGCGCCACCTCCCAGTGCGGCGTGCCGTCGGTCTGCTCCGCCAGCCACTGCCGCGCCGTCTTCTGCCCGCGCATCACCGCAAGGCCGGGAAACTCTTCCACAAAGGTCAGCAGCATCTTGCCCAGCGCCTCCGGGCCAACCTTGCCGGAGAACCACTCCAGCGCCTGGGTCATAACCGGCGGGTCAAACTGCTGGCGATAACGCGCCATCAGCACGTGGCTGGCCTCGTCGATCAGCCCCATCGCAAAGAGCTGTCCGGCATGAACCGCCAGCTCAGGATGCTTCTCCACCTCGCGCACCGCGTTGATGCGATGCGCAAACTCGCGGCAGGCGGCCATATTGGCAAAGACCACATTCCCCGAAAATGAAAACAACGTCTCCGCGAAGCGGTACCGTTCACGCGCCTTCCGGGCTATATGAAACTCCATCATGAAAAACAAACTCCCAAAAGATAAAGGTACATCAACGGGGTCATGGACGCTGGATGCACTGATTGTTCTGCTAAAACAGGCTTCATTGGGCATTTCTAATGACCGCCGGAACCGCTCATTGGCAGCCCGCAGATTAACGGATTCTGAGATTTGCCCGATAAGATGTGCAGCAACTCTAATTTATTGGTTGCTCAATTGGGAGTGCCGCAGATGAAGGCCTTAGTTGACGAGCAGTGCGTGATCAAGGCCAACTCCCAATTCTGGGAACAGATGCTGGCCATGATCCTGGACCCAGTCCCGCTCAACGGCGAGTTTTCCGTCGGCGCCGGACACGTGCTGGGAAGCGTCAATCTCGGCGGCGTCTGGAAGGGACGCATCGAGGTGCGCATGGCCGAGGGCTTGGCCTACCAGGCTACTGCGGCGATGATGATGCAGCCGCTGGAGTCGGTGGGCCAGGCCGACGCTCTGGACGCAACCAAGGAGATCGCCAACATGATCGCCGGGACCATCAAGTCCTCGCTGCCGCGTCCCTGCACCATGACCGTGCCGGAGTCAGCCGTGGAAGCCGAGAGCGTCACCGGACCCGCGCAAACCGACGACTCTCTCGTGGTGCTCTTCCGCCACGCCAGCGGCGACCTCGTGGTGCGCGTCTGGGAAGAAGAATGCCCCTAGGTTGTATCGACATATAGGGATGTGCGGCGTTGCTAAGCCAGAACCGGCTCAGACTAGGCGGAGGACGAAGACTTTGGCGATTCCAAGGCGAGGACGACAACGACGTATGGGCCGGTTCTGGCCGCAACCCTTCGGGCCGGGGCCGATTTTCCCGGCTTCGTTGTCGCTCGTCGCTAGGATACACCCGGTATCCGTCGCTCCTTGCTCCTCGAATCCGGAAAAATCGGCTCCCGGCGACGCGCACCCCTATATGTCGATACAACCTAGCGCCTGTTATGAACTTTCGCCCGCGCCTTGCCGGTGGTAAGGCTGTTCCGGTGGCGCGCAACTCCTACTTGCGGTAGAGTTTGTGACCATAATCACAACGCGGGGTGAATATGGTCACTGCCGTTGCCGCTTCGAGGGGCGCAGACTCTGAGTCCAACAGGTAGAAATTGTGTGGCCACTGCTGTGTGGCCGCTGGCGCAGTCATGGAGGCCTGCGCAGTCTATGGTTCGAGGGCTGGCGCGGCAGGCTCGGCTCGGCGTATCACACGAAACAAACTGGCGGCAGGAAACGACGCCGCCTCATATCCAACGTCCGGTTTTCCCGGAGATATTTGCTTTTGGAGCGTATTGCAGGCTATGGAATCCGGTTCTCCGAAAACTCGCAGCGGCAAACGCGCTCGCACAGCAGCGGCCGGCGGGAAGGTTGCGGGATCGACCCGCCGCCGGAGCGGGCCGAGGACAGAGAACAAGGGAGAGGCCAGCGTGCAATCCAGGTCGAGCCGCATAGAGGCCGTGCGGGCGCATCCCGTGGCTGAGCTGCTGGAGTGCCCTGCCGCGGTTGGAGTGCTGCTGAACAGCTCGGCGCAGAGCATCAATTTTGCCCCCGGAGAGGCTGTCTTTCGTCAGTCCCAGGCCTGCCAGGGGCTTTACTTGGTGATATCGGGCCGCTTCCATCGCCAGACCGAACGGCAGCAGAAGCAGATTGCGCTCTCGCCATCCTCTGCCGGGGACTTGCTGGAGCTGGCTGCCGCGTTGGGCGACGGGCGACACACCTACACGATGACAGCTCAAAGTGCCGGGACGGTGCTGATGTTGCCGATGGAGGCACTCTGCCAAGCCTTCCAGAGTTATTCGCCGCTGCGGATGCGGCTGCTGGAGGAGTTGGCCCGTGAGGTCTGCCGCGCTTATTACAGTTGCTGCATGAGTCGAGCGGAGAAGCCGCGAAGAGCTGGCTCCGGCGCATAGCGGCACCAGTTTTTGATTTGACCGATCTTTGCGCCGGGGCATTTCAAGACCGGAACGAAGATGAAGGAAATTCCTGCCCTGCCAACTCCCAAGTGCGCTATACTCAATTAGCGCAGTTGAGAATCCATGGCATCATTTCATCCCCATCACCCCCCGGAAGATTGCATCAATTGTGAGCATCGCCATTTGCGAATGTTCTGCAATCTTACGCCCGAGGCGCTCGCCGATTACGACGGCATCGGGATCATGATGAGCCATGCCCGCGGTGCCAAATTGTTTTCTGAGGGCGATCCGGCGCGCAACGTCTTTGTTATCTGCTTCGGGCAGGTGAAAATCTCCTCGACCTCGCGCGACGGCAAGACCATGATTCTCAAAATCGCCGGCCCCGGCGACGTGATGGGCCTCAGCGCGGTGCTGGCCAACGTACCCCACGAAGTGACCGCAGAGGCCATCGAACCCTGCCAGGTGAAGACCGTTCGCAAGCAGGAGTTCGTTGACTTCCTCTCGCGCCACGGCATCGCGTCGATGCACGCAGCGCAGTCGCTCTCCGGCGAGTATTTAACAGTCTTTCACGACGCCAAGCGGCTGGCGCTCTCCGGCTCGGCGGCCGGCAGGCTGGCGCGCCTCTTGCTGGATTGGGGCAGTGCCGGCGGCAATGGCAAAGGCGAGGTTCGCTTTACGATGGCGCTGACGCACGAGGAGATCGCTAACATGGCCGGCACCTCGCGCGAGACCGTCACGCGGCTGCTGAATCAATTCCGCCGCGACCAGTGGATCAGCATCAAAGGCTCCAGCCTGACCATCGTCAAACCCGATCAGCTTGAACGGCTGACGGCGTAGACGGCCCTCCCGATTCTGTTCTATATATCTTCCTTGATCTTGCTCGGAATAATTTACACATTTTCAGGGTAAACATTGCTGGCCGGAGTCTCCCGGTAACTGGGCAGGCTCGATCATCTCTGTGGCGCGCAGCGACTTGTAATTTGGAATGGCAGTTGCAGAGGGGAGACAAGAACGAGCCAAATTCCCCCGTCAGGAGGTAGATTTCCATGCAACTTCGCAACCAAGCTCATACCATCCAAGGTGTGCTTTGCGTGATGGCCTTTGCCCTCGCGACAAGCACTACTGCCATCGCCATGCAACCAGCGCTTCTTTTGTCCTCGGCATTTGCTCTTGCAGGCCCGCTGAATTCCCAGGAAATGATAGCGGCGCAACAACCCGACGCACAGCAACCAGATACATCACAGCCAGACCAATCAAATGTCAAACCTGTGGTTGTTACCGGCAAGATCATCAAGAGAGGCTCCAACTTTGTCCTGCGGGATATGTCGGGAACCGTGTATCAGCTCGACGCGCAGGATAAGGCCGAACCCTATGCGGGAAAGTCCGTCCGCGTAACGGGAAGGCTTGATGCGCAGAACAAGATCATCCAAGTGGAGATGATCGAAGAGTTCACTGCGTGACCATTCTCGGATCAATGGAAGCTAGCGTTAGTTCGCGTGTGCCCCATCCTTGAATCGTTCTTTGATTCAAGGGTGGGAGAC
>CAYOYX010000099.1:0-1350 GCA_964408275.1 uncultured Occallatibacter sp. | reverse complement strand
ACGAAAGTAAAGCAGCGGCAATGTCTCTCGAACGAGAGTCGCCCAGCAACCATTCAGCCGCGCTACACTTGCCCATTCATCGCGTAGAGAATTGCGCGCGCGCTCCACTCCTCGTCGGTGCGCGAGGAGATCATCAGGTCGTAGAGGTGGGGATTGGTCCAGCACTTGCCGAAGTACTGTTGCAGATATCTTGCGCGTTCATCATCGACGATGCGGATGCGCTGCTCGGCGTGGACGCCCTTGTCGAGGCGGTCGCGCAGCCGCTCCAGCCGATCCAGATAAGGCGCGTAGATGAAGACGTGATAGACGTCGGGCTTGTGTTGCAGAATGCACTGTGAGCCGCGGCCCACGATGACGCAATTGCCCTCTGCGTAGGCCTGTTCGATGATCTTGCGCGAGATCTTCACAAGCTCTTCGGTGTCGAAGGTAGCGTGCTCCCCAAGCTCGATGCCAGCGGCCAGCGCGGCCGAGCGCATCGCCTGCTGGTTGATGCGGCGCAGCCAGGAATCGACGTGCTCATCATAGTGGCTGACGAGGCTGGAGTCCACGTGAGCCGAGTAGGCGATGGCGTCGATAATGTCGCGGTCCAGCAGCTTCCAGCCCAGCTTTTCGGCGATGGTTTGCGCAATACGGCCGCCGCCGCTGCCGAACTCCCGGTTCACTGTCATTACGCGATATGTCACTTATCCCTCCAGAAAACCAACCACCATCCACGTTACTACTCTCCGCGGGCGGATTCCAGTAACGGCGCTCACAGCACTTGTGTGCCTCTGCCGTACACTGGATGCGAGTGTTTTGTGGGAGGGAAGCGATGAAAAAGATTGGCATACTCTTTGGCGGAGAGAACAGCTTTCCCGGCTCTCTGGTGGAGCGGATTAACACCCGCAATCCCGACGGCATCCGCGCTGAGTTTCTGTTGACCGGAACCGTCGCAAGCGACAGGCCGCCGAAGTACGCGGTAATCATTGACCGCATTTCGCACGTCATTCCCTTCTATCGCGCCCTGCTGAAGCACGCGGCGCTCAATGGAACAGCGGTGATCAACAATCCCTTTCGGGCCTCGGCCGACGACAAGTTTTTCAACTACGCGCTGGCCGCGCGGCTGGGCATCGCCGTGCCTGCCACCGTGATGCTGCCGCACAAGCAACTGCCTGAAGGCGCGACCGAGCGCACCATGCGCAACCTGGAATTTCCGCTCGACTGGGAGGCGGTCTTCGCGCGCGTGGGCGAACATGGCTTTCTCAAACCCATCGATGGCGGCGGCGGGCGCGATGTGTATGAGGTTCGCAATCGCGAGGAGTTTTTCCGCGCCTACGGTCAGACGCGCGATCTGTGCATGATTTATCAAAA
>CAYOYX010000098.1:6572-12270 GCA_964408275.1 uncultured Occallatibacter sp. | reverse complement strand
CGTCATCGAGGAGTTCCTGCCCAAGGCTCTCGACGAAGCCGCACTCGCCGCGCTGGTCGCCGAATCCGTCGCCGAAGTTGCCGCCGCATCAGGCCAGAAGCCCACGCCGAAAGAGATGGGCGCTGTGATGAAGGCCGTCCAGGCGAAGCTGCAAGCCAAAAGCCTCCGCGCCGAAGGCCGCGCTGTGAGCGATCTGGTGAAGAAGGCGCTGGCGGGATAAAACCTGTCAGACGATGCCCCGACGTTGTAAGCTATTCCTATTCATGGCCAAGCCTTCCTCACTTCTCGATACGCGCGTCGTCTACTGCGGCGACAATCTGGAGCAGCTCAGAAAGCTGCCCGATGGCTGCGTGGACCTCATTTACATCGATCCGCCCTTCAACTCCAACCGCACCTATGAGATTTTCTGGGGCGAGACGAAGGAGAAGCGTTCCTTTGAGGATCGCCATGAATCCACGCGAGCGTACATCGAGTTCATGCGCCCTCGCTGCGTGGAGCTGTCGAGAGTCTTGAAGAAGACCGGCAGCTTTTACCTGCATTGCGACTGGCACGCCAGCCATTATGTCAAGGTGATGCTGGATCAGATATTTGGCGAAAAGAATTTCATCAATGAGATCATTTGGAAGCGTCAATCATCCCACAATGACGCCAAGCAGGGCTCCAAACATCTGGGACGGATTCACGACACGATATTCCTCTATAACGGAGGGGACAGCAAGTACCAATTCAAACATTTGTATCGTGAATACGATGAAAGCTATCTCGACAAATTCTATAAGCACATCGAACTTGCGACCGGACGCAGATATCAACTCGGTGACTTGTGTGCGCCAGGCGGTTCCTCGCCTTCAAAGGGGAATCCACATTACGAATTTTTAGGTGTGACCCGGTATTGGCGATACAGCCGTGAAAGTATGCAGCAGTTGTACGATCAGGGCTTGATTGTTCAGTCTAAACCAGGCGCTGTGCCGCGTTATAAGCGATATCTGGACGAAGGTCAGGGAGTACCAATCAGTTGCGTCTGGGATGACATCAAACCAATACAGAGTCATGACGTTGAAAGACTTGGTTATCCAACGCAAAAGCCTTTGAAACTGCTCGAACGTATTTTGGAGATTTCATCAAAGCCGAATGACATTGTTCTCGACGCCTTTTGCGGCTGTGGAACGGCTCTTGTGGCGGCGCAATCGATGGGCCGCCAGTGGATTGGCATCGACATTTCGCCCACCGCCTGCCGGGTGATGGCCAAGCGGCTGCGCGACGTTTGTAAATTGCGCGAGGACGAGAATCTCTGGCTTAAAGGAAAAGGTTTCATCGTCCGCGATCTTCCCTGGACCGAAAAGCAGCTTCGCGCCATTCCGCCTTTCGAGTTCGAGAACTGGGCGGTCATCGCGCTGGGCGGCATTCCCAATAAGACGCAAGTCGGCGACATGGGCATCGATGGGCGCATCTATCCAGTCGGCTCCGAGCCAACAACTACGGGCAAAGATGCCGGCGAGCTTGACTTCATGGACGACTGGTATCCCATTCAGGTGAAACAGACCGACAAGATTGGCCGTCCGGAGATCGACAGCTTTGAAGCGGCGATGATGCGGTCGAAACGCAAAAAAGGCTTCGTCGTGGGCTTCGATTTCACAGGCGATGCGCTGCGTGAGATCGACCAGTTCTTCCGGCGCGAACACATCGTCATCGTCCCGCTCACGGTGCGTGAGATTCTGGACGAGACGATTGCGCAAAGGCTCTCATGATGCGTTCTCAGGCTTGATTCGCGCCAGGAACTGCTCCAGCACCTCCCGCTCGATGCCATCGGGTTGACGAACCTTTCCGTCGCGATCTTTGCTCAGATCACGCACCACAAAACTCAGGCCGACGCCGTCGTTGCCCCAGCGATTGGCACGGGCCAGCAGTGTGATGGAAGCCTCCGTCGTTGCGCCATAACCGCCGGTTTTTTTCAGCGTCATCTGCACCATTGTGCCCGGATACCAGCGCTCATCGGTCACCACATACAATCCCGTGGAACTGACATTGCGAATGTCGTGGGGCTGCGGAGAGCCGCCGGTCCAGAAGTAAGCTGACAGCCCAGGCAATGCCGCGCGCGGCGCCGCACGCGGATCAGGCGGATCAGGATTAAGCCAGCGCTGCAGCCAGTTCTTCGGCTTGCGGTCCGGCTTTATCCACGGCATCTCCTCTACGGTTTCTTCCGCAGACTGCTGCGCGGCGGCGTCAGCCTCCGGAACAGCGGCGGCGCTCTCAGTGCGCCCCTTTAGCCTTCGCGTCAGCCTTGCCGGCTTCTCTCGCGCGGCTCGGACACTGGAGCCAGAACTGAGCAGCCTATCCAGTTCATGCTCGATCTCCTCAGCAAGCCCAAAGGCCACCTGATCTCCGGCCTGCGTATGCGAGGAAAAAATCGTGTGAGTCGGCAGCGCCAGCACACTGGCCGCCGGAGGAGCCGACGGCGATACACGGTAAGTGGGAAACAGCTCAACTGCCTCGATGACCCGGTAATCCGCATCGAGATAAATCAGATCCAGCGGCACGCTCACATCGGTCGTGGGCATTCCCCGGAAGGGGTCCATCCAAAGCCCTGCGCCCGATTGCGGCGTCAGCTTCGGCATACGCTCCGCCAGATTGGCAAAGGTGAAATCGCCGCAGGCAATCTCCACGCCAAGCACACAGCCAGTGGTCTGGTTGTAGGCGCAGATGCACCGGGCTTCCGTGTAATTATCCGCCCGCGGCAGATTCTCGCCCAGCGGATGCTGGATCAGTGTTTGATACGGCTTGTCCATTGAGGTCTCCCCACAGGAGGCACGCCGCCGTGCCGGATACTCCCCTGTAGCTCATCGGCGCAATCTCATCAATTCATTAGCCCTGAATAAGTACAGAGGGGAATAATGGTGCCGGATAACGTCCAATGACTCTTCCTGCAATTGGATAGATACTGTCCAAATAATGCGACTGCGGCAAAAATTTTGAATCTACTAAGCAATTACCGCCAACGACTCCTGCCATCCGCCCTTTGGATGCGGTCGCGCGGTAACCATCGAGGTCATGAACAATGCCTACTGTCCTCACTCCTCGTCCCGGCGCGGAAGACGCGTCTCGTCTTCCCATCGAAGCTCAAACTGGCGTTTTTGCCGGTCAAGATATCGATTCAACGCTACAGGAGACGCGCCTCTTTCCGCCCTCGCCGGAGTTCAGCGCCAAAGCTCACATCAGCAGCATGGCCGAGTACGAGGCGCTCTATCGGCTCTCCATCGACAATCCCGAAGCCTTCTGGGCCTCGGCGGCGGAGAATCTGCACTGGTATCGCCGCTGGGACAAGGTTCTGGAATGGAATCTTCCCTGGGCCAAATGGTTTGTCGGCGGCAAGCTCAATCTGAGCTATAACTGCGTCGATTGCCATGCGCTCGGCGAGCGATGGAATAAGACGGCGATCATCTGGGAGGGTGAGCCGGGCGAGCGGCGCAGTATGAGTTACACCGAATTGCACGCTGAAGTGCAGCGCTTCGCCAACGCGCTAAAAAGCCTGGGCATTGTGAAGGGCGACCGCGTGGCCATCTACATGGGCATGACGCCGGAGTTGGCCATCGCTCTGCTCGCCTGCGCGCGCATCGGCGCGGTCCACTCGGTCATCTTCGGCGGATTTGCCGCCAACGCCATCGCCGACCGCGTCAACGATTCCGGCTGCGTCGCCATCCTCACGCAAGATTCAAGCTATCGCCGCGGCAACGAAATCCAGCTCAAGCGCACCGTCGATGAAGCCGTTCTCTCCTGCCCCACAGTTCGCAACGTCGTCGTCCTGCGCCGCAGCGGTTCGCCGGTCACAATGGTCGAGGGCCGCGATCACTGGTGGCACGAGCTGACCGCAGTCGCCGCGCCCGATTGCCCGCCCGAGCAGATGGACTCCGAAGACCCGTTGTATATCCTCTACACCTCCGGCACCACCGGCAAGCCCAAAGGCCTTGTCCACACCACCGGCGGCTATGCGGTGCAGACCTATCTGACCACCAAGTACGTCTTCGATCTGCGCGAGGAGGACATCTACTGGTGCACGGCGGATATCGGCTGGGTCACCGGCCACTCTTATGTTGTCTATGGGCCGCTGCTGAATGGCGCGACGGTTGTCCTCTATGAAGGCGCGCCCAACTGGCCCGATGTCTCGCGCTTCTGGAAGATCGTCGATGACCTCAAGGTGAGCGTCTTTTACACCGCGCCCACGGCCATCCGCGCCTTCATGAAGTGGGGCGATGAGTACGTCGAGAAGCACTCTCTGGCCTCGCTGCGGCTGCTCGGCTCAGTCGGCGAGCCGATCAATCCTGAGGCCTGGATGTGGTATCGCGAGAAGGTGGGCCGCAACCGCTGCCCCATCGTCGATACCTGGTGGCAGACCGAAACCGGCGCGATTCTGATTACGCCGCTGCCGGGAGCCACTCCCACCAAACCCGGATCGGCGACGCGTCCCTTCTTCGGCATCGTCCCCGAGGTCGTCAACAAACAGGGCGAGCCAGTTCTGCCGGGGAGCGGCGGCCTGCTCGTCATTCGCAAGCCCTGGCCGTCGATGGCCCGCACTATCTATGGCGACCCGGCGCGCTTCCATCAGACTTATTGGAGCCAGATCAAAGGCAGCTACTTCACCGGCGACGGCGCGCGCATCGACGAAGACGGCTACTTCTGGCTGATGGGCCGCGTGGACGACGTCATCAACGTCAGCGGTCACCGGCTAGGCACGATGGAGGTCGAGTCGGCGCTGGTCGCTCACCCGATGGTCGCCGAGGCAGCCGTGGTCGGCCGTCCCGATGAACTCAAAGGCCAATCCATAGCGGCCTTCGTCTGCCTGGAGCACGGCAACAAGCCCAGCGACGCGCTCAAAGAAGAACTGCGCCAGTGGGTCACAAAAGAGATCGGCGCACTCGCACGGCCTGACGTTATTCGCTTCACGGAGATTCTGCCCAAGACCCGCTCCGGCAAGATCATGCGCCGTCTGTTGCGTGAGCTAGCCTCCAGCGGCGAGGTCAAAGGCGACACCACTACACTCGAAGATTTTTCCGCCATTGCG
Source organism: uncultured Occallatibacter sp. (assembly GCA_964408275.1). Lineage (GTDB taxonomy): Bacteria > Acidobacteriota > Terriglobia > Terriglobales > Acidobacteriaceae > Telmatobacter. Next base: position 7,214 of record CAYOYX010000098.1, on the reverse strand, counting down.
CAACTGCGCGAGGTGGAAGAAGTGTAATAGCTTCAATCGCAGAAGTAGGCGTTATCGGATTCGGCAACAGGCATTGAAACTGGGTGGCCCAGGTCTCGATTTTGAGACCTGGGATTTCTTGAAGGACGCGCGCTGCTTTTCCCTTTGAATGCGTGGATTCCAGCGCGCTTCTCAGAGGACTTCTGCTTGGTCGCGGCCCTGGGAACCAGAGCATAAACCAACTCGCAATCCAGTGCCTCGCCCACCCGGCGCAAACTCTTCAGCGTGATGCTGTCGTCGGTTTCGGCCTTCTCGAATTGCAGCGGAAGCTGTCGGCTGGTGCCGAGCCTTCGCCCAAGTTCTCCCGTCGATACGCCGCTCGCCTCGCGCATCGCGTGAATCCAGCCCCGCTCAGGGCGAGGAATGGAACCCGCCTCGCGAAGGCTCTCCAGAGCGTCTTCCAGATTGTTGAGCCGTTGGTTGCTGAATTCGTTTTTCATGCTGTACGACCATCCTAGACAATTTATATATAGTCATACGCAAGCAAATTGTCAAGAAATACCTGAAAGATTAGCAAACTAATAAAATTCATAATCAATGCTATATAAAAATGCGACAACTTTTACATTGTCGCATTCCCTATTCCCTATTCCCTATTCCCTA
>CAYOYX010000098.1:0-6472 GCA_964408275.1 uncultured Occallatibacter sp. | reverse complement strand
ATTCCCTATTCCCTATTCCCTATTCCCTAGTCCTTGCTGCTAATACACTTCCGCGGGCCCGCTGGGCGGAGGCAGATGTTTGAGCAGGCCCAGTTCGCCCACCAGCCGTTCCAACCTTGCGCGCGTGCCTGCCGGTGGCGGCACCAGAGGCAGTCGAACGTACTCCGAGCAGCGGCCCATGATCGAGAGGACCGTCTTCACCGGACAGGGATTCGAGTCCCAGAAGTTGGCGTCGATCAATGTAGCGTAGCGGCGTTCCAGTTCGTGCGCCTCCGGCCAGTTGTTGTTGAGCGCGGCGCGGATCATGCGGCCCATCTCGGCGGGAATCTCATTGGCCGCGACGCTGATCAATCCCTTCGCGCCCACGCCGATTGAAGCCAGCCCCAGGTTATCGTCGCCGCTGAAGACACGGAAGCCGCGCGGCAGCGTGTGCACCAGCTCGGCAATCTGCGGCAGCTTGCCGCTGGATTCCTTGATCGCTTGAATATTCCATGCGGCCTCGGCGAGGCGAACAACCGTCGCCGGCTCCAGGTTCACGCCGGTGCGGCTGGGAATGTTGTAGATCACCACTGGCAGCGGTGCGACTGCCTGCGCCAGCGCCAGAAAGTGCTGCAACTGGCCCTCCTGCGAGGGCTTGTTGTAGTAAGGATTGGCGGAGAGCACCGCGCTCACACCGCGAATCTGCTTGAGCCTGCTGGCCTGGCGCACCAGCGCGCGCGTGGAGTTGTTGGTGCAGCCGGCCCAGACCGGCACACGTCCGGCGGCCGCATCGGCGATCACGCAGACCGCCATCAGCCATTCATCCTCGTCCAGCGTGGCCGCTTCGCCGGTTGAGCCGCAGGCCACCAGGAAATCGATTCCCGATTCGATCTGCCAGTTCACCAGCGCCCGCAGCGCCGTCTCATCAATTGAGCCATCGGCCCGGAAGGGCGTAACGATCGCGGTACCGCAACCTGTAGTTTCCATCACAAGATTCAGTATAACGAACTGGGTAAGGCTGTGGACAGTGGTCAGTTTTCAGTGGTCAGTAATAAGCCCGGAGCTTTGGCCGTTGTTCTTTTCAAAACATCGCCCTCATCCGAGGCTCCCTGAATCGGATTTTGCGGCTCAGAAAAAAGCGGAGCATCGTGCCCCGCTCTTTTCAGTTGGTTGTAACAACAATCTAGCGCCAGTGACCTTCCTGCATCTCCCAATGATCGCCGCGGTGAACCCAGCGATGAGCAACCCAGTGCGCGCCGGGATGGGGCGGACGCTCCCAGCGGCCGGGAACCCAAACGTACCGTTCTCCGTCCCAGCGATGGTAGCCGTCGATCCACACAAAGCCGCGCTCCGGCGGACGGCCGCGCTCTTCAATGATGGGAGCTGGAGGCCCGATGCGAACTACGATCTGCGCAAACGAAGCAGCAGGGAACAGGGTAAATGCGAGCAAGAGTGCCATTGCGATTTTCTTCACGATGAATCAACCCTCCTGGGTTTGAGTTGCCGGAATCCCGATTGATTTCCGGATTTGCTGGTTGATTCGACGCGATTTTGAAAAAATAGTTGCGGTGCATTGAAAGCCCTTCTATAGCTTGCTGATGCAGACAATTAGCTCGCGCCATCTTTCTATTCCCTAATCAATCCATATTCCCTGCTCTTACGGTATCTGCGCCATCGGCTGCTCTGTCACCGGCATCGTCTTGTCGCCCTTAATCGCATACGCCCACAGGCCGTGAAAGTTCTCCCGCAGTTGCGGCTGCGCCTTGAGCAGCGCGCTCATTACAGCCATCGCCTCGGTGTGTAGCGCCGCCGGATCGGTCACGCCAGTCGATTCGTAGTAGACTCCCAGATCGGCGTGCAGCATCGAAATATCCAGACGTACCACATCGATCTTCCAGGTGCGCTCACCGCCGGGTATCTGCAACGGAAATGCATCTTGCGGAGAGCCTTTGATCGCCCTTTGCTCCGCGCTCAGTTTCTCCAGATTCGGCGAAGAGAGAATATCCAGCGGCAGCAGCAGCATCCGCGCGGTCTCGTATGCGTACCATGCAGCCCAGGGATTGCCGTCTTTAGCCAGTTCGCGAGCATGAGTCCACCACCAAACGCCGTCATGGCCATCGAGCGCGCCCGGTCGAACGGTCAGGCCGCCCAGCTTCCAGCCGTTGCCGGGTCCGTCCCAGACCAGAATGAGGCCAAGTTGCCCCGCGTTCGGCGCACCCACTGCATTGGCCAGCACCACGGCGTAGCGGCCCGGCGGCAGCGCGCGCATGGTCAGCGTCACGGTGACGGAGCCGCTTGAGCTGGTGCAAAAAAACTGCGTATCGGCGGGCGCTGCGAGCGTGCTCGCGTCCAGCAGATAAATGCCGCGCAATTCAATCTGTCCGCCCTTCATCAGCACCGCGGCCGCCTCAGCCTGAGCGCTGATACTCTCCCACGAGTCAGCCACAGCAGGCAGCAGCGCGGCCTTCAGCGCAGCCTGATTCTGCTCGGTCAGAGCAACAGCCAGCCGCCCGCCGGCCGCCGACAGCTCCTCGCGATCCCGCGGCTGCAACTCGGCCTGCATTGTGCAGCTTGCGGCGTAGCCGATGGCCGGCGTGACCAGCAAAATCAACAGAACCAACGGCGGGAAAAATCGCTTTGAGCTGAGACGCATCTGTTATACCTCCTTGGCGCGCGAGGCTCAGGCGTGAGCGTCTGCGGGCCACTGTTAGTCTATTACTATAGAGCTTGTGCGGATTGACGCCTCCGAGTGACTATGATGCGCTCAGGCGCATTGCCGATAGATTGAATTGGAACTCCGGCGCCGGTAACCAGCCCGGAAACAGGAAGCATTTTTCATGCGCGCCATGATCGTACACAACTCGCCGGTTTCCTCTGAAAATTCAGGACGTAGCGGATTTCTGCCAGCAGTGCTTTTGGCTGCTGCGCTCGCCGCTTTGCTGGTCGCGCCGCGGGTGCTGCCTGCGCAGGCAACGGTTGTCCCTCCTTCGGCGCACAAGCTGGTTCACACGCGCAAGCAAAAAACAGCGGCTTCAACGCCGGCTCCGGCTCCCCCGGCAGCGGCAGCTCCCGCCACCCCTCCAGCGCCTGAAGTTCCCGTCTGGCCGGCCAACGACAAGCCCGCTCCAGCCACGATCAACTGGGACAGCAACGGTCTGCGCATCGAGGCCGCCAACTCCAGTCTTGCGCAGATTCTCGTTGACGTGTCCACAGTAACGGGAACGAAGATGACGGGCTTTGATGGCGACGCGCGCGTCTTCGGCGTTTATGGACCCGCCCCGGAGCGCGAGGTGATCAGCCAGCTTCTTCAAGGCTCCGGCTACAACATCGTAATGGTCGGCGATCAGGGAGAAGGAACGCCGCGCGAGATAGTGCTCAGCAGCCGCCACAGCGGAGACTCGCAGCCGTTAGCCGCCAACCCCAGCCCAAGCAACAGCAGCGACGATGACACCGCCTCGGACGAGCAGCCGCAGCCCGTCCAACAGCCGCCCGTGCGTCCTGGCTTCCCGCCCGGCGGGCCTGCGCGCACGCCCCAGCAGATTCAGGAGATGCTGCAGCGACAGCAAAGGCCGGGGATGCCGCAATCGCCAAGCATTCCACAGAACTAGCCGCTGAACTAGGCTTGCTTTGAAAGGGCGCGATTTAACAGTCGTGCCGCAATAATTCTGCAGCGCTTTGCATATAATTACCCATCAACGGCGCATCATAGCTATGAAAGGACGAGCGGATAGACAAGACTGCTCCGCCGATCGATCAACTATGAAAAACATCACAGTATCCATCCCCGACGAACTCTATCTTGAAGCGAGAGTTATGGCGGCCCGGCGCGGTACTTCGGTCTCCGCGCTTGTAAAGATTTTCATTGAATCCATAATCGAAGACCAATATTCAGATCGGGATAATTTTGAAAGCGAGGGGTACCCCCACCCCCCCTATTTTCCGTGTAACTGTGAAACTGTGAAGAACTCCGGGATCACTTCACAGCTCAGGCGCAGGTCATCGCGTGCAACTGTTGCAGCGCGTAAACCGTCGTCTCATGCCGCTGCATCGCGCTGATGCCTTCGATAGCGGCCTGCGCGGCGGCGATAGTGGTAATGGTCGGAATCCTCGCCAGCACTGCGGCGCGGCGAATCGCCTTCTCGTCGAAGAAAGTGTCCTGACCGCGCGGCGTATTGACGATGAGCTGAATGCGGTCGCCCTTGATCAAGTCCACGATATTGGGCCGGCCTTCCTTCACCTTGAAGACCCGCTCGACGATGAGGCCGGAACGCTCCAGCACATTGGCCGTGCCTTCGGTGGCCACAATCTTGAAGCCGAGATCGACGTAGCGGCGGACCAGATCGACAACCGCCTCCTTGTCGTGGTCGTTGACGCTGAAGAAGACCGTGCCGCCGGTGGGCAGGACGTGTCCGGCAGAGAGTTGCGCCTTGGCAAAGGCCTCGCCGAAGGTTGCGGCCACGCCCATCACTTCGCCGGTCGAGCGCATCTCCGGGCCGAGCACTGTATCCACCCCGGCAAATTTATTCCAGGGAAAGACCGGAGATTTTACGTAAAAATGCGTTCCGGTTTCGAGATCTTTTCCGCCTGCAAGTTGCGCGGGCAATAACTCGCTCAGCTTGCGGCCAGTCATCAATCGCGCGGCAACTTTAGCCAGCGGAATTCCCGTCGCCTTGGAGACATAAGGCACGGTCCGCGAGGCGCGCGGATTTACTTCGATCACGTAGACGTGATCAACATCGTCCGCGTCGCGCTGAATAGCGAATTGCAGATTGACCAGGCCGACGACCTTCAGCGCCAGCGCCAGCTTGCGCGTGTAGGTTCGCAGCGTCTCCAGCGTGCTCTCGCGAATGCTCACGGACGGCAGCACGCACGACGAATCGCCGGAGTGAATGCCGGCTTCCTCGATGTGCTGCATGATGCCCGCGATGATTACATCCTTGGAATCGCAGAGCGCATCGACATCGACCTCGATGGCGTTCTCCAGAAAGTGATCGACCAGCACCGGCCGCTCCTGCGAATACTCCACCGCCGCGCGCATATAGCGAGTGACTTCGTCGCTGTCGTAGCAGATCACCATCGCGCGGCCGCCGAGCACGTAACTCGGCCTCACCAGAACCGGGTAGCCGATGCGTTCGCCCACGGCCAGCGCGCCCTCGACGCTCGTCGCCGTGCCTCCCGCCGGCTGCGGAATCTGCAACTCATCGAGCAATTTTCCAAATCGCTTGCGGTCTTCGGCCAGATCAATCGACTCCGGCGATGTGCCGATGATAGGCACCCCGGCTGCGCGCAAACGCTGCGCAAGATTCAGCGGCGTCTGCCCGCCGAACTGTACAATCATGCCGATCTCAGCGCCCGATTGCGATTCGTGATTGTAAATGGCCAGCACATCTTCCAGCACCAGTGGCTCAAAGTAGAGCCTGTCGCTGGTGTCGTAATCAGTGGAGACGGTCTCAGGATTGCAATTGACCATGATGGTTTCAAAGCCATCGTCCTTGAGCGCGAAGGCCGCGTGGCAACAGCAGTAATCGAACTCAATGCCTTGTCCGATGCGGTTCGGTCCTGAGCCGAGAATGATCACTTTTTTCGTTTGAGTCGGCGGCGCTTCGTCCTCTTCGTCATAGGTCGAATACAAGTAAGGCGTCATCGATTCGAACTCAGCGGCGCAAGTGTCGACAAGTTTGAAGACAGGCTTGATTCCCTTCCCTTCGCGCAGTTCCCGAACCTGTTGCGTTCCGGCGTGGCCTTCCAGCTTCCACTCGGTTGCGATACGCTCGTCGCTCAATCCGAGACGCTTGAGCTGGCGCAGTTGCTCGGTGTCGATGGTCTCCGGCGTCGTCTCTGAGATAGCGCTCTGCGCCAGCACAACCTCGCGCAACTGATGCAGGAACCAGGGATCCATCGTTGTGAGCCGCGCCACTTCGCGCACACTCATGCCACGCTCAAAGGCGTAGCGAATGTAGCTGAGCCGCTCTGGCCGCGGAGTCACCAGCATCTGCGTCAACCGCCGCGGCTCCAGAACCTCCGCGCCGGTCTTCTTGCCGGTTTCAAGCGCGCGCCACGCCTTCATCAGCGATTCCTTGAAGGTGCGCCCGATGCACATCACCTCTCCGACAGACTTCATCTGCGGACCGAGGGTTTCATCCGAGCCGGGAAACTTTTCAAACTGCCACTTGGGAATCTTAGTTACTACATAATCAATAGTCGGCTCAAAGCAGGCCGGAGTCTTGCGCGTAATGTCGTTGGGAATCTCATCGAGCGTGTAACCGACGGCCAGCTTCGCAGCGATCTTGGCAATCGGAAATCCCGTGGCCTTCGAGGCCAGCGCCGATGAGCGCGAAACGCGCGGATTCATTTCGATTACCGTCATGCGGCCATCAACAGGGTTAACGGCGAACTGCACATTCGATCCGCCGGTCTCGACGCCTATTTCGCGCATCACGGCAATCGCCGCGTCGCGCATCTTCTGGTACTCGCGGTCGGTGAGCGTCTGCGC
>CAYOYX010000097.1:0-12448 GCA_964408275.1 uncultured Occallatibacter sp. | reverse complement strand
GCGATCTCTGCAAGGGCTGCGCGGCCTGCGTCACCGCCTGCGGCGATCACAACGCTCTCAAGATGGTCGCCGAGACCGAAGATGTCAATGCCGTGCACATGACCGGCACGGGCTTCCTTGATCTGCTGCCCGACACTACGCAAAAATATCTCGGCCTTTACAACGCCGCCAATCCGGTTGACTCCAAGACAGCGACGCTGCGCAATATGTTGATGGTTCGCTCCACTTATGATGCGCTCGTCGCCGGCGACGGCGCCTGCGCTGGCTGCGGAGAGAAAAGTGTTCTGCGCTCCATCGCCGCTGTCACCGAGGCGTATATGCGTCCCGTCTTCCACTCCAAGAGCGACCGCTTCCTGGCCAAAGCCGGCGACCTTGAGAAGCTGGGCGTTGCTCGCCTCGCCGTTCTCAAATCGCGCAATTACTCAGAGTACGAACTTCTTCGTCAGGCCATACTTCATCTCGTCCTCGGCCTCGGCGGAGAAGACGAAAAGGATACCAAGGCTCGCATCGCCGCGTACGAGGCCAAGCACGGTCCCGTCAGCGACGCTGAACTGGTCGAGGCCATTGCCGCTGTTCTGCTCACAGAAGCCTTCAACCACAAAAATCTGCAAGCCGTCGATGGCCGTCTCGCCAACGGCATGAGCGTGATGGCGATGGCCGCGCACACAGGATGCAACACCGTTTACGGTTCAACCGCGCCCAACAATCCTCACCCCTACCCCTGGATGAACTCGCTCTTCCAGGACGGTGTCACCGTTGGCTGGCTGATGGGTGAGAGCTTCATCGTCGATCACGCCCGTCGCTCCGTTATCCCCGAGCGACTCGCCGACGCGCTGCTCACGCGCGATGAAAATGTCATCAACGCCGAGGAGTATTACCACCTCACGCATTTCACTGACGCGCTGATGACCGATCAGGAGATCGTCGAAATGCCCAAGGTCTGGGTTGTCGGCGGAGACGGCGGCATCGGCGACATCGGCTATCAGAACACCTCCAAGGTGATGCTCCAGAATCGTCCCAACGTCAAAGTCCTCATGCTCGACACGCAGGTCTACTCCAATACCGGCGGGCAGAACTCCGACTCCACTCCCATGCTCGGCGGCAACGACATGAACGTCTTCGGCTCCGCCACACAGGGCAAAAACACCGAGAAGAAAACGGTAGCGGAGACCTTCCTCGCCGGCCACGGCTCACCCTTCGTTGCGCAGGTTTCCATGGCCAACGCGCCCAAGCTCTACCGCGCGATTCTCGACGGCCTCGAGTATCGCGGCACGTTATTTATTCAGGCCTTCACCACCTGCCAACCCGAGCACGGCGTCGCCGACGACATGGCGCTCATGCAGGCGCAGCGCGTTCGCGACTCGCGTGGCGTGCCGGAGTTTGTCTTCAATCCCCGCCTCGGTGAAACCTATCAGGAGGCTCTCGATATCAAGGGCAATCCATCGATTGATCTGGATTGGTACGAGACCAAAAACAAACTCACCGGCGAAACCTCGCGCTACACCGTCGCTCACTGGTGCGTGACAGAGGCTCGTTTTCGCAATCACCTGAAGAAGATCAAGCCCGAAGCCGCGGCCAAGCTTCTTCCGCTCGATAATATGCTCGTCCGCATCACGCAGCAGGATGTCGTCTACCGCCGCTATCTCAACCCTGCGCACCGCGCCTTCATCCCCGACTTCGGCGTTTACATCACCGTCGAAGACGCGGGCAAGACAATTTACTACGCTCTCTCGCGCCAGTTAGTCATGTTCTGCGTGGAGCGCCGCAAGGCATGGCGTATGCTGCAATCCAAAGCCGGCATAGTGAACAAGGAGTACGCCGCCCAACGCGACTTACTCGCCGAAGTAGACTCCGGCAAACTTCCGCTCGAAGAATTTCTCGCCCACGCCCATGAGTTACTCGCCGAGCGCCTAACCGGCCAAGTGCTGGCAAAGGTATAGGTCAGTAGCTTTGAAAGGGCATGGCTTCAGCCGTGCCGCAAACACACCCCACCCTCCAAAGACGCAAACGCGGACCGCAAGGTCCGCGTTCGGTTGTTAAGGAGCTCAAAACCGGGGGGAAGGCTGTATAGCATTTTTACACACCGAACCGCGTGAAAAAATGGTATGCTGACGCAAACGAGGAAAGGCGGAACGAGGGGGCTAAAGATCACACGAAGACTGCCCGGAATCACCTTGGGAACTCTCTGAGTGATAATCAAGGCAATCCGACGCAGTCAAGCGCAATGCTACTAGTTCAAAGCGTTGTGTTGCATCGTCTGAGAGTCAACCTCAGAGAATCGATGGCCATTCTGTCGGATAGAGAAATTGCCACGCTGATCGATGAACCTAAGACGATCCCCGTTGGCCTGCGCCCCTTGGGAAGGCTAGTCGAGCGGAATCAACACCGACGCAAAGACTTCGAAGTCATTGGTGCGTCAGGGAGCGGCTTTGTGCTTGCAATTAGGCAGTCAATGCTGAATCCCTTCGACTTTTCAGTGATCCTCGGCTACAAGGTGCCGGGCTTTAATACAGTTTTTCGCCTGCGCCGCTACAATGGGAAACATCGCCACACAAATACTATCGAGAGACATCCGCTCTACGATTTTCATATACATACGGCCACAGAGCGTTATCAGAAACTTGGCGGTATGAAGGAGGATAGTTACGCTGAGGTAACCGATAGGTATCAGACCCTTGATACTGCGATCCAATGTCTGCTTGATGATTGCGGATTCATCTCCCCTCTAGGGGAATCCCCACTATTCACCGGGACTATCCAATGAACACGACAGAGATCCGACAAGAATTCAAGGGGCGTGTCTCCGAGCAGATCGACCTGGAGCCGGAGGGCGAAGCGCGCTTTGTGGTCAATACACCGTTTCGATTCGAAGATGGGGACCATTTTGCAATTTTCTTGAAGCGCGAAGCAGAAGGCTGGATTCTAAGCGATGAAGCCAGTACCCTGATGCATTTATCGTACTGGCTCGATGACAAGGTGATTGAGTCTGGCAACCGTCAGGAGATCGTGAATAATTCCTTGTCTTGCTTTTCTGTTGAAAATCGCAATGGAGAACTAGTCATTCCCATCGTGGAAGAGAGATTTGGGGATGCGCTCTTTAACTTTGTCCAAGCGCTCACAAAGGTTACAGATATTTCTTTCTTATCTCGGGAAATAGTACGATCCACATTTGTAGAAGACTTCAAGTCTTTCATCAAAGAGGTCGTTCCAGATGGCAGATACGAGTTCGAATGGAACGATCAAAGCCGCGATGCGAAAGGACATTACCCAGTTGATTGTCGCATCAACCACATGAAGCGCCCTCTTCTCGTCTATGCTTTGCCCAGTGCGGAAAAAGTGAGCGTTTCCACGATAAGTTTGCTTACATTTGAAAAATGGAACATACCGTTCCAGTCGCTTGGCATCTACGAAGATCAGGAGTCAATACATCCCAAAGCAGTTGCCCGCTTCAGCGACGTGGTAGACAAAGCATTCTCGAATCTGGAGGGGAACAAGGACCGCATCGCCTCATATTTGAAGAGGGCGTTGGAAGGGGAATTATCTTCATGAAATCAGAGGCGGCGCATACCCAGAGTATGACAACCCAAAACTGATTGGATGCCCCCGGCCCCGATTTTCAGACATGAGAGTAGAAATTCATTCAGACTCGCCCCTTCCAGTAACCGGGCCGCCGCTTGGTGTGGGCGACGGCAACGATATAAATCTCTTCCTGCCAGTCGAGAAACACTATGAAGAACGGAAATCTCTGGAGCACAACGCGACGGGTTCCATGCAAATAGGCGCGTGCCACGGGTCTGACAACCACAAACCCCACCCCGAAAATTCCTTCTGTCCTGATTATGCAAAATTCTGTATACTATCTCCGTGGATAGACCGGCAAGGCCAATCGAGTTTCGCGGCAGCGCCTTGGACGATCTGTCCCGGTTTCCGGCTACGGCACGGCGAAGAGCGGGCTTTCAACTCTTTCAGGTGCAAGAGGGTGACGATCCAGACGACTGGAAGCCTATGGTCGATATAGGCTCAGGCGTAAGGGAAATCAGGATTCGAGATGCGGATGGAGCGTTTCGCGTGATCTATGTAGCGGCGTTCGCACGAGCCGTTTTCGTTTTGCATTGCTTTCAAAAGAAGACGCGGAAAACGAGTGCCGGAGACATCGAACTAGCCAAGCGCCGCTACAAAGAACTGGTACGGGAGATTGGAAGATGACGAAAACGACGGTATACGAAAACGTATGGGACGCCATCGAAACTGATCCAATCGAAGCGGAAAACCTCAAGCTCCGCTCCACGCTCATGCTGGCCCTCACGCGCCACATCAAGCGCGAAGGCTTGACCCAAGCCCAGGCTGCCCGTCTCCTCGGCGTCACTCAGCCGCGCATCTCCAACCTCATCCACGGCAGAATCGACCTCTTCGGCCTGGACCTGTTGGTCAAAATGGCTTCTGCCGCTGGGTTGCAGATCACAATGCATATCAAAAAGGCCGCATAGCCGAATGCCCCAGCCCCAATCCTCAGACATGGAATCCCCTTTATAAACCCGCCGCGCCCTCTACTTCACAACATAAGTCACTCCGGCGGTGAACTGAATGGTATTGCGCTTGAAGCCCTCAGGCGGGTCGCCGATGTAGTTGTCGATGGATGCAAGCGTGAAGTTGAGTCTCTTGTAGGCGGGAAATAACAGGCTCGCTCCGGCGACGGCGGAGTAGGCCTGCGCGACATTGAACGTCGGCGTCAGCGTGAGGTATTCGTTGAACTTTACGTTATGGGGAAAGTTGTGCTTCCATGTTTCGTTGATTGCGCCCGCGATCAGATTTTTGTTGGGGCTGCCGCTTGGTCCGGTTTCGCTGCCGTAAAACTGCTGCTGCTCATAGAGCGCTGAGGCTTTGAGGTCGAGCGCGTTCTTCGGCTTGTTGAGCACGGTCCAGCCAATGCCGCCGCCGTAGGCCTGTTGCAACTGCAAGCCGCTGCCCAGGTTGTGATCGGCGCCCGCATTTACAAACGTGAAGACTGCCGGAGAAAAATACTTGTCGTACTCCAGGCCACCGTGCAGGATGTCGGTCTTGGTGACGGATGCGGGCTGGATAACAACGCTGTTCGACACTATCTGGGCATCTCTGGCAAGGCCGTAGGTGCTGCTGAGGTTGAGCGTCGTTTTACTTGAAGCGGGCAGCCAGCCGGTGGCGGGAATAGCGCGGACAAGATTCACAAGGCCGGTGTAAGTCTGGGCGCTGTTGGTGCTGTCCACCAGGCTCGCGCCGAGTGTGATGGCGCCGTTCCAGTTGTAAAGGAAGGATTGCTCACCGTGCAGTTCGCGATTGAAGCTGGCGGCGTCAATGAGGTGGTTCACATTCTTTGCCGGGAAGGTTTTCTCTTCGGCCTTGGGCGGCGATACATGGACGATACCGTCCTCAATCGCGATCGCGCCAACAGGGATTGCCTGCGCGGCTGTCTTGCGCGTGAAGTGCTGCTTCTTCTCGACGACAGCGAACTGAGCCGCGGCTTGGAGAGTTTTGACTTTTTCCAGCGGGACAGTGACGTCACCGAGGATATCACTGTGAAAGGTGACCGCGCCGGAGAGAACCTTGACCAGTTTGCCGATGAGTTGCTCGCCATCGGTGAGCGTAATGGTGTCGGGAGTTTCCGCGCGGGCTTGGCAGGTTACGAGCAGCAAAGCTAAGAGTAGAAAGTTGGCGATGGATCGAACTTGACGATTAGCGTTTGTAGCGCGAGTAATTTGGAGGAGTATTCCGTTTTGCATAACAATCAGATGACAGTTCGCTCACAGAAGATGCAAAGGCGATGCCCGCCAAGGATCCTGGCGCCTTACCCATTTCCTGGAATTTCACCGCAAGTAATCCGCGGGTACCCTGGGGATGACAACCTAAAACTGATTGGGTCTCCTATATCTAGATTCTCAGATATAACAACCAACATCCGCCGTTGACATTTGTTACATCACTATTCATCAAAAACAGATTGCCCGCTTTCAGTGGCAGCAGGTATGATCTCAGCCAGCCGCCTCTGCGGCTGTAGGAGATTTATTTCATGGTTTCAAAAGTTTCCCAAAAAACAGTCGCTGTGAGAGAAAAACAGACGGGCTTGGTGAACGCAACCACCAAAGCCGGTCAGAGCCTGCAAGACTTCGAACTTACCGACTTGCAACAGTTCAGTCTTGAAGGCGTTTACTCCAACACCGCCAGCAAGGACTTTCATCTCTTTTATGTTGGCCGCGACAATGTGCACGAGATTTTGAAGTATGTTCTCTCTCGCGTCAGAGTATCGCTCTATCTGAATATGTTCGGCTTCGACGACGATGAATTGAACGCCATCCTGATGGCCAAGGTGATGGACCCGACCGTGACCATGCTGATCACGCTGGATCAGAGCCAGGCCGGAGGCGTGCATGAGAAGGCACTGATTGCCGCCGATCAGAAAAGCAATCTGGCGGTCTTCAATACGCACTTCGTCATCGGCCAATCACTGACTGGCCAGATCAGCCATACCAAGGGCTTTGTCGCTGATGGCAAGGTGGGAGCGGAAGGCTCGACAAACTGGTCGGCCTCCGGCGAAGGAATCTTCGTAAACGGAACCTGGAATATCAGCGGGCCGAAGGCTCCAGCGGGGCCGGTGAATCCAGGCAAGGGCTACAAGGCGCAGAATAATACGCAGTCGATCATCATCGATCCAGACACCATCAGCCGCTTCCAGACCGAACTGATCGCAGAGCACATGATCGCCACCAAAGCTGCGGCAAGCAAGCCGACAAGCTCGCCCGCTGCCGCTAAAAAAACGATCCGATAAGCCATTGGAATCACGTGCGTCCAGCTCATGTTCCGAGAACGGCGGGCCCGCGTCTGACAACCCAAAATTGATTGGGTGGCCATGCCTGGATTTTCAGACATCGGCCACCACCATCGAGTAATACCATAAGCCTTACCGCAAGTTATCCGTGACCGGTTCGGGATGAATCGTTACACGATACACCTCCGGACACTCCAATCTGAAGCGGTCTTCGAGCGCCGTGATCGCTCCATGCACACGCTGCATTGAAAGCTCGTCGGGCAGAGTGCAATGGCAGGTCACGTGAATGTGTTCGCCCGAGCGGCCCACCAGAATCTCATGCACATCCACAATCTCCGGCAACTGCGCTGCCGTCTTCTGCATCGCCTCTTCAATCCTGCGGTCCACTTCGACCATCTCCTCCGGCTGCTCAATCGTCGCAGGTTCGCTCTCGATGTGCGTCAGCACGCCGTCAATCTCTGGAACCTCGCGCAGAATCTCCGCCTCCATCGCGCAGACAAAATCATGTGCCTTGAGCAGCGGCAGAGTCTCATCCAGCTCCATGTGCTGCTCCACGCGCAGGCGGCCCTGATGCGACTGAACACTGAGTTCGTGGACGCTCACATTGTGGCGCGCGGCCACGGCTCGCACTCGGTCGAAGATGCTCTCCGCCCGCGCCTGCCGCGGCACCGTATGAATCACCACATCGGCCTCGGGCAGCGCGCGATGCACTGCGTCCGTCGCCGCCTGCACCAGCTCGCCGGTGTGCTCGAATGTAAAGCGCCGCGGCAAGGCCAGCGTCAGGTCAGCGAAATAGGACGCCCCGGCCCGCCGCACCCGCGCCTGCTCCACGCTCAGAACGCCGGGAACCTGCGCCACATTTTCGATCAACTGCTGCCGCGTCTCCACGGGAATCTCATCCAGCAGTACGCTGACGGCTTCGCGCCCTAGCCGCACCGTCAACCGCAGAATCAGCAGCGAGACCACCATCGCTGCCAGCGGATCGGCGTAGCGCAGCGCGCCAACGCCAAAGTGCGTCCCAACCCAACTCGCGCCCAATCCGCAGAGCACCGCCAGCGAAGACCAGATGTCGCTGGCAAAGTGAAAGGCATCGGTCGCCAGCGCCGACGAGCCGGTTCGGAGAGCCACCGCCCGCAGCCGTCGCGAACGCCAAAAGTCCACAGCAATCGAGGTCAACACCACAGCAACCGGCCACACCAGACCTTGCAAATCTCTCGCCGGATGCAGTATCCGCTGAATCGCCTCCCAGATAATCCATCCGCTGGAGACGGCCATCAACAATACTTCGCCGAAGGAAGAGAAGTTCTCGAACTTGCCGTGGCCATAGGTGTGGTCCTCGTCGGCGGGCCGGTCGCTCACCTGCACGGAGAAGAAGGTCAGCGCCGAGCCGATCATGTCGAGGCCGGAGTGAGCCGCGTCCGACAGCACGCCCAGCGAGCCGGAGACGAGGCCCGCCGCGAGCTTCAGCAGCGTCATCGCCGCCGCCGCCAGCATCGAGTGCAGCGCCACGCGCCGCTTCTCCGCCGAGAACCCGGCCACTCTGGAGGCTTCCATAATCATCGCGTCTTTAGGCTACAGTGCCGCGCCGCGCCGTGTACAACCCGGCAATCCCAAAAGTATATGGCTGCCACGCGCACTGCTCATAACCAGCCGCTCGCATCAGCGTCAGCATCTCCGGCGGCGCGGGGAAATTGCCCACTGAAACCGGAAGATATTTGTACGCCCCTGCATTGCCACAGATCGCCCGCCCAATCGCCGGCAGCACCCGTCGAAAGTAAACCGTATAAGCCTTGCCGATCAATCCTCCCGGCTCGCTGAAGTCGAGAATGCCCAACTGCCCACCGGGTTTGAGCACGCGATGAAACTCGCGCAGGCCGGCTTCGTAGTTAGCCAGATTGCGAAAGCCGAAGGCAGTCACGATCAAATCCAGCGAGCCGGATTCAAACGGCAAGTGCAGCGCGTCGGCTTCAATGATCGTTGCGTTCGCCTTGCGCTGGGCAAACTTTCGCTCCGCTCGGCTCAACATTGCCCGCGAAAAATCCGCCGCCAAAATTGGCCGCGCGCCGCGTGGACGTTGCTTCAACAGAGCCATCGTCATATCGCCGGTGCCGCAGCAGATGTCGAGAATAGCCGCATCGGGATTGGCCAGGATTGTCTTGAAGCGCCGCGCCGTTCGCCGCCACCAGATCCGGTCCACATTTGCCGAGAGCAGATGATTCAGCAAATCGTATCGCGGAGCAATCGAGTCAAACATCTCCCGCACTGCCACAGCCGCGCTGGCTTCGTCGGTTGCTCCCTGCGGCTTGGCTCCGGTGGTGGTCATACCCCCGCCCGCGCCAGCATATAACTCACCGCGGCCTCCAACTCCGCAGCCGTCAAATCTTCCACCACGCCCGCGTCGCCGATGCCCACCGGCAATACGAAGCGCCGCACCCCGCCGACATTCTTCTTATCGCCGCCGGTGGCTGCAACCACTTTGCCAGTCCGCAACTTCAACTTCGGCAGCGGCCCGTAGAGATGAATCAGATTCTCCAGCCGCTCGAAGTGCGCCCGCGAGATTGTTCCACGCTCACGCGCCAGATAAAGCGCGGCCACCATCCCCCAGCCAACCGCTTCGCCGTGCAGCAAGTATTTATAGTTGGTCGCCTGCTCCAGCGCGTGGCCCACCGTGTGGCCAAAGTTGAGAATCATGCGCAGACCGCTCTCGCGCTCATCCAGATGCACCACGCCTGCCTTCATGCGAATGGATGCTGCAATCACCTTTTCCAAACTTTTCGCATCGCGCCGCAGGACATCGTCCGCGTGGCTTTCCATGAAGCGCACCAGCGCCCGGTCGCGGATGATCCCCGCCTTCACGCTCTCCATCAGCCCGGCGCGCAGCTCGCGGTCGGGCAGCGTGGCCAGCACACCGATGTCAGCAAAGACCGCACGCGGATGATGAAAGGCACCGACAAGATTTTTTCCTTCGGGCAGATTCACGCCAGTCTTGCCGCCCACGGACGAATCCACCTGCGCAAGAAAAGTCGTCGGAACCTGAATGTAAGGAATTCCGCGCATGAAGATCGACGCCACAAAGCCGCCCACGTCGCCGACAATCCCGCCGCCAAAGGCAATCAGCAAGCTGCCGCGATCTCCGCCGGCCTGCGTCATCTCGCGCAGCAGGCGGTCCACGCTCTTCATCGTCTTGTGTTCTTCGCCTGGTTCCAGGAACATCGTAATCGGAGCATCGGAAAAAGACTGCTGTACGCGATCTCCCCACAGTCCCCAGATCGGCGCTGATGTCAGCACAAAAACTCGTCGCGGCAATTTGCCCACGACCCGCTCGATGCGCCGCGCCAGCGACTCCACCAGCCCGCTGCCCGTCACCACGTTGTACTTTGCCGAAGGCGTCTCTACTCGTATCGTTTGCACAATACTTCTATCCTAAACGCAGAGCGGCGGAACCCATCAGGCTCCGCCGCTGCTTGCACTATCCGCATAATTTGCTCAGGAGCTTATCTGCGGTGCTCGTCCTCGTGGTGTGGCGCAGGTCCGCCATGTGCAGGCCCGCCATGATCAGGCCCGCCGCGATCTCCCCCGCGACCACCATGATCTCCTCCGCGATCGCCGTGATCGTCCCTGCGACCACCATGATCATCCCAGCGTCCGCCGTGCTCGTCCCTGTGGCCACGATCATCATAGCCGTGAGCATAATGGCCATGCTCGGCCTCATAGCCGGCGCGTCCGTGGTAGCGGCCTCTGCCATCGTCATGGAAGCGATGGCCGCCCCAGCCGTGCGCATAACCCCAGCCAGCCCATGGTCCAACGCCGAGGAAGACGCCGTTGTAGAAATATCCCGGTCCGTAGAAGCCCACTGGCGCGCATTCGTAGGGAGGGGCTTCGTAGTAACCGTACGGGCAAACCGGCGGTGGGGTGCCGATTTCAATCGAAATTTGTGCGCGAGCTGCTGGCGCCAACACCAGACCCGCAAGCAATGCTGTCGTGCTGAGTAGAGTCTTGAATCCGCGCATCGATGATCTCCTTTGAATTACCTGCCACACTTGAAATAGTAATACACGGAATCCGGGAAAGAGTTGCGGAAGGGTGGAAAATACCGATGTTCTGCCTCATCGTTACCCCAGCCAGAACAGCGGAACAAGTCCCATTGCGGCCAGGGTCAGCAGCATCACCAGAGCCTGTACGCCGGTCTTGCGGTCGGCAAGGCTAAATGCATAGATTCCCTTCACGATGTTATTGCTGGCGGCTGCGATCAGCACCGCGCCCGCCGCAACATTCAATGGTGTCAGTGTTCCCGCCGCCTGCGTCAAGCCCATGATGAATGGGTCCACGTCGCTGATGCCCATGAGCGCGGCCAAAGAATTGACTCCGGCTCGGCCGAGATAAGTGACCGCTAACTGCGTGGCCACCAGCATTACCAGAAAAAGTCCTGCAAAGAGAAGCGCCGTCATCAGGTCGAGCGGATTCTTCGGCTCCGACTCCCGCTGAATGTCTTGAGTGTTCGGATCGGCGCGGCGTGTCCAGAGCCAGCCGCAACCAACAGCCAGAGCGGCTATCGCAAGAAAAGGAATATAAAGCAGAAGCATAAGTTGCCGATTGAAGAGCGCCAGCAAAATCACCAAGCGCAAATACATCACTCCGCAGGCGATCAGTATGCCGCCAGCAAACAGATGTGGTCGCAACTCGCGCTTTGCGCGCCGCGCCATCACAACCGTAGTGACCGTGGATGAATAAGCTCCGCCGAGCAGCGCCGCCAGCACGATTCCTCCCTGCCCTTTAGTCAACTTCTGCAAAACATAACTGGCGTAAGAAACGGTGCTGATCGCGACGACGACGAGCCAGGTCTTGAATGGGTTGATATGAAAGGGACCAAACTCCTGATTGGGCAGGATAGGAAGAATCACTCCGCTCAGGAACAAAAACTTTGCGAAGGTAAGAATCTCGTTGGGAGCGATCCGCGCCGCCAGCTTTTCCAATGCGACCTTCAAGTCGAGCAACAGCAGGCAAGCAACGCCTAGCGCCGTGGCGATCCATAGGTGCCCATAGCAAACCAGCGCGCCCACCAAAAAAGTCGCCAGACCGGAGATCTCGGATGTAGCACCAGCCGTCTGGCACGCGGAAATTTTATGCCAGTAAGAAACCAGCAGAAAGCCAGCGACTACCAGAAAGCCGATGGCAAGCGGCAGCATCTGCGGGCCGGAGATCAGCGCGGCGGAGTAGCCTATCAAGCCAATCAGCGGAAATGTGCGTACTCCGCCGAAGGAATAATTGCTCCCAGCCGCCTTGCGCTCCTCGCGTTCCAGTCCAATCAGAAATGACAAAAACAAAACCAGAACAATCTGCACCGCCTCAGACGGCAACTGCTTATAAATCTCCATTAGCACCGAGCCTCCGAAAACAATCTGCTAGTCAGCTTACACTGTGTCATGACAAATTGACCTCGCCGCCAAAAGACTGGGGAAAGTTCTTCCGGGTATTCGGGCAGGTTTCTGTGATTTTTAGTCGCATCGCAATATGCCGGAGAGGACACGCGCCGGTTGCGCGGGTATATTCATAGCGTATGACTTATAGGCAGTAATTGCAGATTTCAGGAGGAAAAATTGGAGGCGCGGGCCGGGATCGAACCGGCGCATAAAGGTTTTGCAGACCTCT